>NZ_JACANS010000005.1:0-221056 GCF_030329305.1 Acinetobacter sp. 251-1
AGACCACCTAACTTTAAACGATAACAAGGGCTTGGAGTTTTCTAATTTTGACCTCAGTTAATAATGGGGGTATTACCATATGAATAAAATCAGCATAGAAGATATAAAGGCCGCACGCTCATCCAAATGCGCACAAAGCATTCCATTTACGCAGATGTTGCTTCTTTCTCATAAAGTTGTTGTTTTAAAGTTTGTGATGGCAGGCATCCATAACGCTTTTTATACAATGTGGAAAAATACCCCATACTTTGAATACCATATTGCAAAAGGATATCTGTTACAGTGAGAGATGAAGCTGCTTCTTGTAAGGCATGATGCACGACAGCGAGCCGCTGATCACGTATGTATTCTATTGGTGTTTGCTGCAAATATTGACTAAAACCTTTTTGTAAAGTACGGATCGATACATGGCAATATTCACTTAAGGTTGCAAGAGTGATGCTATTTTTAATATTTTCATCAATATAGTGTTGTGCTTTTTTTAAATAATGCGGCAATACATTTAAACGTTGTGCATTTAACTGCTCACTATAATTATTAGGGACTTTCAATAAAATGAGTTCAATCAGATATTGTGTAAAACTCTCTGAAATAAAACTCCAATTTTCAATATGATAATAGGCATGACATAAATAATTTAATGTTTCAACAATCGAACTCATCCCCTCGTTGGTACAGGACAATGCCTGATCAAAAATCACCATTTCCTGTCGACTTGCACCTAACATTTTAAATAATTGAGTTTCAACATCCTCTCTTGCTAACTTTAAAATAATATTTCGACAACACTGATCTGTGACAATCCGATGGGCTTGATTAGGATGAGTGACCGTCATGATCCCTACCGATTGCAACACAGGATGATGCTGACTACCCACCTGACACTGCCCCTCCAAAGTTATTCGAAATAAATAATTCTGTGATGTTTGATCAATCGTAATCACAACAGATGTACTATATTTCAGATCATATAAAGCTGAATGACCAAAACAGAAACCATTCAACCTCGTATTTAAATCACGCGCTCCATCTACATCAAACTCATGCGGGCATAGATAATGACTGATTTGATCTTTAATGGTTTGATAGTCATCTGAACTAAACAATAAACATTCATCCAAATAATGCAAGTGGTTTAAATTTAAAGCATTTTTCATCACAATACTCCATACTTGCAAATAACTGAATAACATTCATTATTTTACTGAGCAGGCTTCTACATCCAACCACGCAAATACCTTGGACAAACACTCAACACTAGAGGAGTGTTTTCCAATGCATCATGTCAATAAAAATATTTTAAGTAGAATGTTCTTCTTGCATACTATTACTAAATGCAACACAACCTTTCTTTAATAAAATATAAGCTAAAACACATGAACAAGCTCCAACGATGGATAAAGAAGAACCCACCATTAATGGATTTTCAAATATCTTGTCTGTAATTAAGGCAACCAAAGTTGTCCCGATCCCGACTGCAACTAAATTACTAATTAAAAGAAATACAGCAGAAATTTGAGCGCGTAATTGGTTGGGTGCCAACATCTGCATAGCAGTCGTTGAAATTGGCATTGGGAAAGATGCAAAAAACATCGCAGGCGCAAGTAAAGTCACCGCTAACCATTGTTGAGAAACTTGAGTAAAGGCGATTAATGGTAAAATTAAACCCACAATACCAATTACTCCTGTAATCATTGGTGCATCTTGACGCCCTTTTTGAATAAAAAAGTCATTGAGCCAGCCTGCACAAAAAACACCTAATGTATTCGCAATCAATAAAACTGTCCCCAACATATACCCTGCTTCTGTTGGAGTTAAGCCAAACTTACGCATAAAGAATGCAGGTGACCAACTAATCAAACAATACAACGCCATAGCATAAAAAGTGAAACCCAAATAATGACAAGTGAATGTTTTTCCATGCTTTTTAATAAATTTGAATGTTTCCCGTATAGATGTTTTTTCAACTTGACCTTGAGCATCCAAACGCTGCCCCTTGCGTTTAGGATCACGAACAGTAAGAAGAAATAATAAACCAATAAAAACACCAGGCAGTCCAACCAAAATGAAAGCCATTTGCCAAGCCTTCACTGCCCCCAAAACAGGAATTTGGATTAATGTCATATCTTTTAATAAACCAATGACATACCCTCCAACAAGAAATGCAACACCACCTCCGACAAAAGAGCCGATCGAATAAACAGCGACTGCTCTACCCAACTTCTCCTTGGAAAATAGATCACTAAACATTGAGTATGCAGATGGAGATAAAGCAGCTTCACCCACACCTACTCCCATTCGGCTAAAAAATAATTGAATAAAGCTTTTACTCAAGCCACATAATGCTGTTGCAAAACTCCAGAAAATAATACCAACCGCAATAATTTTGGGGCGTGAAAATCGATCCGCCAAATATGCTAAAGGTATTCCCATAAATGCATAAAAAAGCGAAAATGCCAGACCATGCAATAAGCTAAATTGTGTATCTGTTAGATTCAGATCTGCTTTAATGGGTTCAATCATCAACGCTAAAATTTGACGATCTATAAAAGAAAAGATATACGCCAACATACAAAGTAAAACAACGTACCATGCATAAGTACTCGATATCTTGGATATGGGTTTATCTTGATCTTGATTATAAGTCGAATTATTCATATCGCTTTATCCTTATATGGCAACTTATATTCCTTATAAGTTGATATTTTATTTGCATAAAAAATTCTTACTCACACTCTTTTTCATCATCAGATTAATGATCAAACTCAAATAAACCATCACTAATGCTTTAGTTTGAAAACTAGTAATAAAAATATATTCATTTTTATATGTAATTTTCAATATCTTTTTAAGTATAATTTCATACCTTCCATCTGATTTTTAATTCACCTAAACATCTGAGTGATTCCCCCTCCAAAATCAAAGTCATGTTTTTAACATTTAAAATGTTTGTTAGGAGTCGAGTTAATTGGATAACTTTGTCCTTTATTAATAAATAAAATCAAAAACTTAAAAGGTTAATATATCCTATCTCAATGAGTAAAATATAAATCGATAAAATTATTATTGAAATTTACATGGAATTTTGATTTATTATCTAAAACAATTCTTTTTAACTGTTCTCATAAGGAAATATATATGGCTCTTTCAGCAACTCAGGCAATCGAAAGTATTCATACAATGCATGTACTTATCGAAAAAATTTTTAGTGGACGCCATGCCGAACAAGATCTAGCACAATTGAATCAATATTTTTCTGAACAATTTGAAATGGTTGGTGCAGCAGGAAAAAAATTTAAGTTTGATGAAGTTAAACAATTATTTGCAAACAATCAAAGTAAAATGCCCGATATTAAAATCGAAATCTATGATGAGGAAATTATTTCACAATCCGAACACACTATCGTATTAACCTATACTGAAAAACATACGAAAGAATCAGGCATACTCATTCGTCGTTCTTGTGCTCTCATTGAAGAGATTAATGGCAAAATGCTTTGGCGTTACCTACAAGAAACATTTTTATCTTAATTGAGTATCAACACAGTATTTATTCTATTTTAAATCAATGACTCAACTCATTTATTTAAAGTAAAATATTAGGGTTTATTGATACTTTAAATATAGATTTTCCCCACAAGGGTAATCCAATAAATATACAAGCTAAAGCACAATTACCTCTTCTCACTCTACTTTAGCTTGTCATATCCTATTACTCTCTAGACTCTTTTAACTTACACAATATATTTTTAACTCAGTGTGTAGTTTTATATCAACGTTGAAGAGAACAATAAATGATATATCCTTTAGGCAATGGATTAATGCGCTATTCTGAAATAATCCAATGCCCATTGCAGCTAAATCCCAATCAGATCTTTCAACATATTTTTGAATAGCGCTTTGTCTTGTTCAGAATAATGACCAAATACATCTTCTTGATGACTTTCACCAATATGATAAAGCATTTGAGCAGTTTTTATGCCTTTTTCAGTCAATTCATAAGCATGACCTGTATCTACAAGTAACCCCTTACGTACTAAGATTTCAGCTGCCTGTTCAATTTCACGCAGCGGCATAGCCACCTCACGAATCAAATCATCTTTACAGGTTGCTGTTTTACTTTCTAAAACTAGCAACATACGCGCTTCGCTAGTTCTAAAACCTGATGCTAATTGTTTGGGTTGATAATCGTTACTATAGGCACGAACCGCTTGAGTTAATAAATAATACAGATTGTTATATAAACGACCTGGGAAAATCTCCGCGTCATTTTCAGCTTTCGCATTTAAACTCGGATGTGGCAATACTGAAGAATATGCACCTTGATGATACAGCAACGGTGAACGACCATTGTCTTGAAAATTCACCACTCGCCCAAGAATAATCCAATGGTCTCCACCTTCTAAAATATCATAACGCTCGCATTCAAATACTGCTGAACATTCTTTTAATAAAGGTGCATTGCCTGCGCCTAAATCAAAGTCTACGTTAGCGTATTTATCGTCCTTTGAACGAGCAAATTGATTTGATAGCTCAATATGATCAGCAGATAAAATATTTACAGCAAAGTGTGTCGCTTCAGCAAAAACGGCAAAACTTGAAGATCGTTTATCTATACTCCACAAAATAAGCGGTGGATCGAGTGAAACAGAGTTAAAACTATTGGCTGTAACACCGACTTTCTCACCTTGTCCATTTTGTGCGGTCATGATGGTTACACCCGTCGCAAAATTACCCAGTGCACGGCGAAAAGCTTTTGAGTCGAAGCCGGTCTCGATTTGAATATTCATTGAGTTCATTGACATTACTCCACTTAAACCATCGTTGAATCTGGTTCAAGACCCATCAACTCACGACCCAAAATTTGTGCACATACATCATAATCAGTATAAGCATGTGCCCCTGTCATATGTGAATCACGGAATAAACGCTGTAATTCTTGTCCATCTAACCAACTGGTTGCACCTGCTGCAGCAAATAAACGATCGACTGCTTCAATACACATTTTCACAGCATAGGCTTGGTTGGTACGCCAAAATGCCAATGTTTCTGCGTTTGGATAAATTTTATTTTCCCCATGTACACGATGGTCTTCCCATGTTTTTTCCAAGAAAGCACGTGCCGCAGCCACCTGATGCGTAGATTCAGCCAAACGCATGAGCGCAGGCGTAGATGCACCTAAATTTGCACCTGTATACGCTCGGATTCGGGTCTTTTGTTTTTCTTTAAATGCTTCCAACATACGTTCTGCAACACCCAAACTGACTGCAGAAAAACCACTGGCAAAGTATGGACGATATGGAGAATAAAATATTTTACTGTCTGGATATAAACCAAATCCTGCCGACTTTCCTTCCATCATGTCTTTGGCTTTTTGAATTCGATATTCAGGAATAAATAAATCTCGGATCTGTAATTGTTTTGAGCCACTTCCTTTTATCGCACCTGCAAACCAATTGTCATGAATGACATAATCTTTACGAGGAATCACACCAAATGAATAGATTTTTTGACCTTCGGCATCAAAACGATTAAAACCGACAATGGCATATTCAGCATGGTCACATCCACTGCTCCAGCCATAGTCGCCAGACAGTTTCACTCCACCTTCGACTTCCTCAACTTTACCAAAAGGCGCAATGGAACTACTTGCTGTTGCATCAGGATTTGCTAACCAAATTTCATCTTGTAATTGCTTTGGAAACATTGCAATTTGATGGCTGTGTGTACATAACAAACTAAATGCCCAAGCCGTCCCCGCACATGCACCTGCAAGCGTCACAATACAATTTGCAAATTCAGGCAGGCTCATTTCCAAACCACCATATACTTTGGGTTGAAATGCACGATGTAATCCAATACTTTTGAGCAGCGCAATATTTTCGTCAGGGACTTGACGCAGTTGCTCTGCTTTTTCAGCATTCGCTGCAATTTGTGGCAAAATTTGTTTTATTTTTTCCAACATAGGCGTTTCAGATGACACAGATTTTGCTTCTGTATAAAACATCTTAATCTCACTTTGAGTCGAGTCACTCGGCTCAGTGCTCACCATACTGGTATTAAAATCCATTGTATTTTCCATAACTTATTTTCCTTATACGCATGCTCTTTATCATTTAGAACATGCTCTATCCTTTATTGCTGATCAACATCCAATATGTTGATGATTTAAACCTATTATTCAGGATTATTTCTGCAAACTTAATGTATTTTCCCAACTTAAATTTGTACTTTCCATGGTTTTATAAAAAATCTCTAAGTGAAATATAAGTGCTTTTTTTCCACTTAAAAACTTTTAAATTAAAAAAATCAGTTCATAATTTATTGTTTTACATATAGAAAAAATAAAAATATGCATAAATTAATTTATACAGATCAAATTAAATGCTGAATAACTTTTCTTGATTTGTACTTATGATTAGAAATTAGGGTAATAATGAATATATTAACTTATCAACGAGCATGGTATGCTCATTGAATAAATCATATTCATCATACTATTTATGGAACAAAAGGTATGAGTCAGTCATATATTCCCAATATTAAATTGGGTGAAGTGTACGATCAAAAGTACATTAACTCGGATGTGTATTATGAAGAGCTGGTGAAGCTACAAGAATTTTTTGGGCTGAATGTATTGGCTCATCGTCACGATGGCTATTTTCAAATTCACTTCGTGACAAAAGGTTCTGTACGAGTGTTTTTAGATGATGTGAAATATGTCTATGATGCTCCCGTTTGCTTTATGACCCCGCCCTCGGTCGTACATGCTTTTATCACTGACCCCATTTGTGAAGGACATGTTTTAACTGTTCAGCAGAATATCATTTGGCCTTTATTACACAATGAACTTAAAGTTCAGCATGTCGTACCTTTATGCATTTCAACACAATCTTTAGACCCATCCTATCATGCCGATTTACAACAACTTCAAAGCTATTTTGATGATATTGAAATTGAATTTAAGCACAATAAATCTAATCGATTAGCTGCTTTAAAAAGTTTAGTGAGTTTGATTTTTATTCAGATTATGCGCTTTAACGATGTCACTACGCCGCAGCTCAATAATAACAATGGAGATCTTAAATTTTTCCGTCAATTTAACCAGTTGGTTGAAAATCACTTTAATGAACATTGGTCATTACAGCAATATGCTGAAAAATTAGCAATTACAGAAACTCGGTTGAATGACATATGTCGTCGAATCGCCAATATTTCGTCTAAAAAATTAATTTTCTATCGGCTGATGCAAGAGGCAAAACGATTGTTAATTTTTTCAGACTCATCCATTAATTCAATTTGTTATGAATTGGGTTTTAAAGATCCAGCCTATTTCAGTCGCTTTTTCATTCGGCATGCAGGGATGCCCCCTTCAGACTATCGTCAACACCATCTAAATACATCTGATGAATCATATGAATGAATTTATAAAGAAACAATCTAAGCTCCTGATTATACTACTCAGTGCCTTAGTCGCATTTGGACCTTTATCAATTGACATGTACCTTCCAGCACTACCATCAATTGCATATGACTTAAATTCAACTGTCGCATCAACACAGAAAACCATCACCATTTTTTTATTGGGTTTTAGTATCGGCATGCTGATTTATGGTCCACTCTCAGACCGTTTCGGTCGAAAAAAGCTGTTGTTAATTGGGATGGTACTGTACGTATTCGCAACTTTAGGCTGTATTTTTTCACAGCATATTGAACAGCTACTTTTATTTCGATTTTTGCAAGCAATGGGAGGCGCGAGCGCATCTGTATTAGCACGTGCCCTTGTTCGAGATTTATTTAACAATCAAGAAATTCCTAAAATACTCTCGCTCATGCATATTATTACTATGATTGCGACTCTCGTTGCTCCACTTGCAGGCGCAATCATTATTCAATATTTTAATTGGACGGGTATTTTTATTTTTCTATTCATTTATTCTTTACTGTGTATGGTTTGGGTGAATTTTCAAATTGATGCACCGCCACCAAGGCGCATTCAGATGAGTTTGATAGACAACTATTTGAGCGTTTTAAAAAATCGTTATGCATGGGGCTTTATATTATGTAATAGCTTCTCATTTGGTGGCATGTTTGCCTACATTACAGCGTCTTCTTTTGTATTTATTCATTATTACGGGTTTAGTCCACAACAGTATTCAGGCTTATTTGCGCTGAATATCTTTTCAATCATTATTTTTACCAGCATCAATAGTCGAGCTTTACGTCGATATACCGCATTTCAATTATTAAAAATCATGTCAATAATTTCAGCGATCGCAGGTCTTTATTTAGCAACCATTACTCTGTTTAAACTGACATCCGTACAGTTTTTAATTCCTGGTTTAATGATTTTCGTTGGCGTTACAGGTGCGATTGGTGCCAATTCTATTGCCAATCTGCTTAAACTTTTGCCACAACAAGCAGGTACAGCATCGGGTCTAGCAGTGTCGCTGCAATTTCTCATGGGCGCATTGTTAAGCTATATCGTCAGTCTTTTATTTCGCAATAATGATCCCACTGCAATGAATTTAGTGATTTGTATTGCTGGATTACTCTGCTCGATCAGTCTATATTTATTTTGTCGAGGCTATAAAGAGCATTCATTAGATGCTCAATACACTGAACTCAAGAGGTAATCCATAAATACTCTTACTTTTAAAGGTTGATACTTTGCTTGTGCATAGAGCAAATAAAATGGTCTTGAGGTCTGATTATACTCCTGCAAGACCTCGACCAAACTCCCTTGTTTTAACTCCTTTTCAACGGTAAACCGATAGACTTGCATTAAACCAACCCCTGTTTTGACCAAAGTTAAAGTCGATAAATAATCATCTTGACATAACATCCGTCCTTGAACTGCAACAGAAATTTCAGCACCTGATTCATAAAATGTCCACATTGCTGATTTACCTGTGCTCGGAATTTCAAATTGAATACATTCATGATCTTTTAATTCCCCTGGGTGTAAAGGTGCAGGATGTTTTTTTAAATAGTTTGGTGTCGCAACAATACAGAGTGCGGCATCTTCCAACTTGCGAGCAATAAGACCAGAGTCAGGTAAATAATTTCCTCGAATCGCGAGATCATAATCTTGTGCAATCAAATCAACATTTTGATTGCTGACATGAATTTCAAACTTAAGCTTTGGATATTGCTCAGAAAAATGATACAAATTAGGTAGTAATTTATAGTGGGCATAGGCTGTCGGGACACTGATACGCAACGTTCCTGATAGTTCTTGCTGCTTACCAGAAATCAAACTTTCTGCATCAATTAAATATTCAAGTGCTTTTCTACAATGATAATAATAATTCTTACCCTCCTCTGTGACCCGCAATTGCCTTGTTGTTCGAACAAATAATTTTGCCCCGAGACGTTCCTCAATACGTGAAATCGACCGACTGACAGCCGCAGGCGTCACCCCTAACGACACTGCTGCCGCTGTAAAACTTCCTAGCTCTACAGTTAAACAAAAAATTTCTAAACTACCAATTTGTAAATCATCGAAATGTCGGTTCATTTTATTTTATTCATTACACCATGTAATAAGTTAAATGCAAAATTGACAATTTTTCAAGCTGTCTCTTCAGCGTACATTTGTATTAAATAAATCAGTAAAGAGTTGAAAATGAATCGTCAAAAAACAGTGATTGTCACAGGTGCTTCAGGTGGTATTGGTTTTGAAATTGCCAAAACATATATAAATCGTGGTGACAACGTGATTGGTACAGGTTTAAATCTTGATAAATTAGTCAATGCACATAAAGCCTTAGGCAATGCTGAAAACTTTCACTATCTTGCAGGAGATATTTCTCAACAAAAAACGGTAGAAGAGCTTTTCCAGTTTGCTCAAGCAAAATTTTCACGCGTCGATGTTGTTGTCCATAATGCAGGTATTTTTATCGGTAAGCCTGTAACGGAATATAGTGAAACTGATATCAACAGTATGATTGATATCAATTTACGCAGTTTTATCTATATCTCTCAAGCTGTTGCTAAAAATATGGCAACAATTGGTGGAAAACTTGTTGTGATTACAGCAGCCTTAGCAATTCAACCCAATGCGAAGCAACCTGCATTACTCCCAATTTTAACCAAAAGTGGCTTAAATGGCGCAGTCAAAGGATTGGCTTTAGAGCTTGCTCCACTGAATATTCAAGTGAATGCTGTTGCTCCTGGTCTGATTGAAACACCGATGCATGGTGCAAATGAAGAGGTGAGAAATGCTTTAAAAGGCATGTCTCCGATGCATCAAGTTGGACAACCTGCTGATATTGCCAATGCGGTTATATATCTTACAGATTCTAGCTTTGTCACTGGCACGATTTTACCTGTCGATGGCGGTTCAACTTCAGGTGTTTGGTAAGTTCAATAAGGAGAATATTCAATGCCAATCGTTAATATCAAAGTCACTGATCAAGGCATGAGTATAGAACAAAAGAAAGCACTGATTGAAGGTGCGACAGATTTATTGGTTCAAGTCTTAAATAAGCCACGTGAAACAGTCGATGTCATCATTGATGAAGTTAATACCAATAACTGGGGTGTCGGCGGAAAAATGATGAGTGAAATTTTGCAATCCAAGCAAGATTGATCAGTTTTAAACTGCATTCTAAATCATACTAAAAAGAGAGTGGTTTCCCCACTCTCTTTTTAGCCCTCATACTTGTATTAGCTAGATTCACTCATGTAGTGATTATGAAAAGTTCATCTGGAACGATTGCTTATCCCAATTTACTCACATGAATCGATTGCTTATGGGTAAACTGCAACAGACCTCCCAAGCCAAAGCTATAACCTAAACCTGACTGTTTCCAACCACCGAACGCAGCTTCAGGTGATAAATCGCCGTGACTATTCACCCAGACAGAACCCGTTTGCATACGTGCTGCAATGCTTTGCGCTTTGTCTAAGTCATTGCTCCAAACAGAGCCACCTAAACCAAACTCACTTTGATTGGTTACACGTAATACTTCTTCAATATCTGTATATTTTACGATTGGCAGCACTGGACCAAACTGCTCATCATCCACCAAAGCCACACCATCTTGAATATCGACAACCACTGTCGGTGAAATGAAATAGCCTTTTTCAGGATGCTTTGCACCTACATTTAAAACTTTTGCACCTTTGTCTAACGCGTCTGCAAGCAAGTCTTTGACTTTCTGATATTGCATCTTGTTTTGTACAGGCCCAAAACTGGTTTGTTGTTCTAAACCATTTCCCACCACTTGTTGGTCTGCAATCGCAGCAATTTTTTGGGTCAATGCGTCATAAATATCCGCATGTACATAAAGGCGTTTTAGGCATGCGCAAGTTTGCCCTGCATTTAAGAAGGATGATTGGAAAAGTTTCTCTGCAACCTGATCCACATTCACATCATTCAAAACAATACCGACATCGTTTCCACCGAGTTCTAATACAACACTTTTTAAAGTGTCTACTGAACTGCCTAAAATGAATTTTCCTGTTTTGGTTGAACCTGTGAAAACAACTTTGTTCACATCAGGATGTTCTGTCAACAATTTACCTACATCACCTTTACCTAAGACAATATTACACACACCTTTTGGCAATACTGAATTCATAATTTCCACCAAACGAATGGTACTTAACGGCGTATATTCTGACGGCTTAATGACCACTGTATTTTTGGTACGCAATGCAGGCAACAAATGCCAAATTGCAATCATAAATGGCCAGTTCCAAGGCGTCACTGAAGCCACTACCCCCAATGGACGATTAAAGACCTGAATTTGTTTGCCAGAGGCTTCTGTATAATGTTCTACGGGAATATCAAGCTGAGCAATATATTGAATCCATTGCAGACCTAAATGCACCTCTGCGTTGGCTAAAAATAAAGGCTTACCTTGCTCCTGTGTAATTAAGGCCGCAAGACTGTCCCGTTCTGCTTCAATACCTGCAGCAATTTTCAGTAAATTTGCTTTAAGTTCTTCATCATCAGTATGTTTCCAACTTTGGAATGCTGTTTTTGCGGCATTCACTGCCTGCTGTACCTGCTCTGCTGTCGCTGAATTTACGCGAGTAATGATATCTTCAGTTGCTGGATTAAGCACAGCCACAGCTTCACCTGCACCTTGAATTCGTTCACCATGAATGAGGAGATCAGTATTCATTGTTTTTCCAATCCTTATATAAAATAATATTTCCCAACTCTTCTATTATTTAGAAAAAGCCTTCCTATCTACTTAACATATTAACTAAATGCATATTATTACAGTATTTTTTAGTTATATATTGTGAGTTGGTATGTTAAAATTAATTCTGCCCTAAGAATAACTTGTTCCCAGTGATTTAATTTTCAGACCAAAATCATTTAAAATAAACCTTTAAAAGATGTAGACATATCTGAAATTAAAACGAAAATTTTCTTTAAAGGTATTCTCAACATCAATATCACGACCCACAGTCATCAACACATTTGACCGTTGATTGATATTATAAGTCGTACCTGCCCATAGCTTAGACTGCGTGCTCGCAGCATGATCAATACCCTGAACAGTCGTATCCCCTGCATCCATATAAGACACGCCTGCACTCAAAGTAAATTTAGGATTTAAATTATAGAAAACATCAGCTTGTAACTGATATCCCATATCCTGTTCAATTCTTCCTTTGACATCATCTTTGTTATCACCATAAAAGGTCACATCTGCAGTTAAATCGGTACCAAATTTTTCATTCCAATACTGTAAATAACTGGCTTGGAGTATGGTTTTAAAACGATTTTCGCCAATATTTAAAGCATTTTCGTCTTTATAACTGCCTGTAGGAAAGCTAAAAAAAGGCGTAAAACCAAGGTATTTATCCTGTGGTTTATCAATCAACCAAAAAGTATTGGCCAAAATGATATCGCCTAAAACACCCGATGATTCTCCTAAAGCCGCACTATCACCAGATGCTTTTAATTTACCAAAAGGCACAAGAAACTGTTGAGCCATTTTGATACCACCAATTTCGGAATAATGCACAAAACGACCAATTCCGATTTGTGATTCCAGTTCCCCATTATTAACTTTATCACTGCCTGCGTAATAAGCATCTCGATTTGCATATTGCCCATACAGCAAAAAAATATTGGTTCCATTAGGCGCACGGCGATAATCCTGCGCATCAATATCCAAAGCATGTCCTTGTAGCGGCAATAAAAACAGAGCTGTTAGCAGTCCTTTATGTAGCATTTGTCTATTCATAATCTTTTCCCTTGATGTGAATATCATTGTTGTTTTATTTCATTTGTTGCTTAGGAGGCTTCCTTTAAGCCTCCTAAACTTGTTTAATCCTATGTACTTACACGCGATTGATCACTCCAACAAGGTATCCAAACTGTTGTATGAGTCTGACATTAAAATTTGATGATATTGATTACGACGTACGCCCATATTGCCTCCATCGAATAATGGCAACGCCAATGCATCCATCAGGTAACGTGACAGAGGTAAGTCCTTGTTATAACTATCTACACCAACCACACGCATCAAATCTGTAATCATTTTTACAGCGGTTTCCGAACCATACACTTTTGAACACAATGCCAATTCATGCGCACCTTTTTCATTGTTATCTTGTGCAATACATGCGCGATAAGCCAAACCACGCACTGCCTCAATTTGCATTTTTGCATCGCTCAGCGCATAACCCACTGCTTGATAATCTAAAATTCGATGTAAACCGCCTTTGTTTTCGGACTTGGCATAGTTCAAAGTAAAGTCAAAGGCTGCACGCATTAAACCTACGGCAAAAACACCGACTAATGCCGCTGTTGCTGTAAAGGCTTGCTCAATAATTTGCTTTCCTTGCCCTAAATTTCCTAGTAAATAATCCTTTGGAATATGACAGTCATGAAGTGAAATACGCGGTGTGATGTGTGCAGTATGTCCAACCGTTTCAAAGATGTCCTCCACTTCAATGTTGATATTTTCTTTGGGTAAAATCACAATTGAAACTTCTGGATCATCAGTTTCACTCAATTCAGAGCGGCCTGAAACACACAGTAAATCAGCACCTTTATTGTCCCAGCCACAGCTGCTTGACACCCATTGTTTTGAGCCATTCAGCACCCAACCATCTTTTGCAGCGTCAATACGCGTACTCAAACCTACTGCAGGTCGAGGTGCATTTACATTGGCACTACCACCTGGTTCAGAGGAAGCAAAAGCTGCAATTGGCTTACCCTCTTTTTTCAAGAATATGCTCAAATGCTTTTCAGCTTGTTGAGGATTACCTGCAATAAAAATAGGAGAAAGCCCCAAAATACTTGCAAAAGCAGTCAATGAAACATTGGAATCGACCGCATAAAACTCTTCTGCCATGACAGCCATGTCTAAACAACTGGTTGCACCACCACCGAAAGGTTGTGGAATCATGTTAAATAAAAAACCTTCTTTCACTAAAGATTCGTAAAAAGGGGCTGTTGCCAAAAAGCGCTCTCTCGATGTGTGTAATGATTTGATAGCAGGATTCACCTGACTTAATACATCATTGGCGAATTGTCTTGATCGATTTCTTAGTTCTAATTGCTGACTTGATAGATTTTTTAACACGACTATTGTCCTTAATTTGATCAATGTTGTAATGTAATCATTAAGAATATAGGTTTTTTTTGCTTGGCAAATTCCGCATTATTTTTTGGTAAATTCTGAACAAATTTATTTTAATAATGGCATCAAATTTGCTTCCCAAAAGGATTGGGTTAAAATTTATGGATAATAAAATGTTTAAAACGTGGAGTAATCTTGACCTCGTCCCAAATAAACAGTTTTTATTTTGGCGAGAAATGCTGTGTGATGCTTTTACAGACTTAAGACCTGAAACAACATTAGATAAAAAGGATTTTAAGTGTGAAATTCAATCTCAAAGTTTATCTGAAGGGTTGATTATTTCTTCATTGTCTTCCCAAAAACAGAAAATTCACCGTACAGAATCTGAAATATCACATACTAAAGATCATTATTTATTTTTCAATTTACAAAAAAAAGGGCTTGCCTGCATCCAACAAAATAATATGGTAACGCATATACAAGCTGGTGACCTTTATATACTTGATACTCGTTATCCTTATGAAATTGAACAATTTGAAAATAATTGGGAAAGTTTATCTTTAAGAATACCCCTAGATCATGCGTTAAATTGTATGATTCCATTATCTAAAATCATTGATAATATTAATTCGGCTGATGGCTTTATTTTATATGAAAACATTTTAACGCTAGAGAAAATTATAGGAAAAGATTTATCCGAAAAAACCAATACTATCATCACTAAAACAACCATTGATTTAATTCTATCTAACTTTGAAAACATACATATTAAAGAAAACCACTTACTAAACAATATTTTAAAATTCATTGAAATCAATGCTAAAAATCATAATTTACGTTGCAATGATATTGCAAAAGCATTTAATACTTCAGAAAGAAATATATATAAACTCTTTGAAAGAGAAGAGCTAAGTTTAAGTAAAACCATATCGGATATTCGATTAAAAATATTTTTTGAATATATGAAAGGTGATCATGGAAATATCACTGACTTTGCTTATAAAAGTGGATTTAATGATCTTTCAAACTTCTATAAAGTTTTCAAGAAAAAATTCAATGAAACACCTAAAAACTATTTCAAGAATCAATTATAAAATTATATTTTTCATTTAGAGAATATATTTTTAAATTAGCATTTTTCCATTGCACATTTTACCTTAGCGCTTATTTGTCAAATGTTCATCAAACTGATCATTGCTATCAAAGCGATGGAAGGAAACATTTACTCCATTACAAGCTATCTAATAAACGATTAAAATATTTATTCACATACCCCTGTCTATAATCCAAAACTATAAGCTCATTGTTTTTTAAATAATATCTATATTCATAAGTTTCTAAATCTTTTAATTTATACTTACTATTTTCAATTTCAAACTCTCGAGTATCTCCAATCTTCATATCACTAGTACTTTTTTCAAAAAAATTATTTGAAAACAAATTGTTAATCAAACAAGAAAATATAAAACTATCCACATTTAAATAATACAACATTGAAATTTCTTCACCATCATAGCTATATATCCCACCATCACTATTCAATATACAAATAGGTTCATCTGAAAAATCTTGACCAAAATAAACTGTATCACTTGGTAAATCACCATCTAAATATTCTAGCGGTTCCGAATTATATTTTTTAAATCGATTAAATGTACAATCACCAAAGTATCCAGTTATTAAATTTGAACTATTACCAAAATTAACAAGAAAATCACGATGATCAGAACGTATTTTAATATTATTTAGTTGTAAGAAATCATCTACCTCATCCATATTTATGCTTTTAACTTCTGAACATTTAGATGCAAAAAAATCTATTAATACTCTCTTATCAATCATGTTTAACAACACCTTTATTTACCTCTTTAATATAAAATGAATTTTATAAATCATACGCCAAACTATTTGGCATTCCACCCTACAAGGATGGAACAGGGTGGAACGAGGCATATGTCATTCAAAATCTATATCAAATCTATCTACCTTCCATTTTACTTTCTTATTTTCTAAATACCCATAATCACTTAGTAAAAATTCATCAAATATTGATATTTCACCTATATGTATAGCCCCATCAATTAGCGTTCCAACAACATCATAACTCAGTGATTTACCTATTTTTTTCAAACCCACATCATCATCAGTTTCAAAAACTTCATACTCATCAAATACTTTAGGTTCTAAATCAACCAAATATCGTGCGTCTTTGTCTATAACAGTAGGTAAATTTAAGGTTAAAACTTCTAAAGTTATATTACCTAACTTTATTTTTAAAACATTTTCGATAAAATCATTTATGCTTAATATTGCTATTTCATATTTCATTTTACTACCTTAATCTCTTTATCTTGCTTATCACTATTAATAGTATTCAACAAGTCTTGAAACTCAAGCGATTGATAAGTGATTAAATAGATATGTTTAATACGGATAAGTCCCTTAGAAACTCTTCACGTTCATCTTCTGAAAAATACTCTAAGATACTTTTAAAATTGTTTTCCTGAATTAAAACCTCAACTTGATACATAATATTTTTTCTTAAAGCTTCATCCCAATTAGCTGTCAAAATAAGTTCTGCAATGAATAACATAAATTTTTCAATTGGTAACTCAAATGAATTTTCAAATTGATAAAATGTATATCCTAAAATCTCTAAATGACTCCATTTTTTTTGTATAGATAAATCCCTACAAGCATCAAAATAAGTCTCTAATAGCCAAGATTTAATCGTTGCATAATTCTCTCTGTTTTCATCAATCATTTTTTAGCCCTCATTTTTAGCAGATTTAATCATTTTATTGTTATTGTGAACAATAATAATTTAAATCCGTAATTATTTGATGATCTTGCTAGAAGTATAATTACGTTGTACTTGACTATACATCTTGAGTTTCTATATTCCTATATTAAAGCCAATTTATCTCTAGTTTCTTCATTAATAAATTTCATCAAAAATAAATCATGTAAAAAATTTGTTTTATCATCAAAATCTAATAATTGTAAAAGCAATTTAAATTCCACTTTATTTAATTTATCAACTAAATCACTCCTGAGTTTTTCGGATAATTTTTCAGAAATAAATTTTCCAGCTATTACATAAATCACAAATTCAATAATAATAATTTCAACATTGGAAAACCCCTCTTCATATTCATAAATCAGATGACCTAAAACTGTTTCATATTGAACATTACATTGATGCCCATGATTGAGCATTTCTTGATAAAAATCATCTAAAACGCCTAATTTCAGGTCTTCATAACTTATCTTATTCATCAATTCTTTCCTTTTTTAGGTGTATACAAATAACCATTACTATCTACAATATTCAAATTAATATTTGGATATTTCTTTCTAAATTGATCAATATTTATTGTACAACTAGCACATGGTTCACGTTCAGTAAATAAGGTAATTGTACCTTTCGCATTAATATTATTACCAAGTTGATTCGCAATATTATTTAAAATTTTTGCCTCAGTATCAGTACTACGGTTAATAGGAATTCCTTTTGAGTTATTAATGGTCATACTTTCAAATATAGGTTTTTCTACATTACCAACAAATCCTTTATCAACTAGTTGTGGTTTCGGAGACCCCAATTTTGACGATGATGCCATCAACGGTTGGACGCCATCTATATCTATTACAGCTACACCAAAATTTCCAGAATTTTTCATTTTTGAATTTAATTCAGATCTTAATGAAGTTGTTAGATTTTTAAACATATTTACTGTATTAGCATCATATTTTCCATTTGAAATAGTCGGGTTAATATCTCTAATTGGCACAACTATTTCATTCTTCCCTAAAGGCGTATCATTCAATCCACCTGTTTTTATTGCTACACCTGAACCAACAACTGTACCAATCAAAGCTCCACCTATTGCCAAGTTATCTGCTGTTTTATCGTCCACACCGATTAGACGAGTCGATGAACCTAAAGCACCCAATGGGCTAATTGCAGAACCAATAATTGCATTAGCTCCTCGGCTTTCATCAGCCTTAATTTTTGCAACTGCTGATGCATCCAATCCTAATTTTTTATAATAATCGGGTAACAAACCATAATTTTTATCTCCAGGATATAACCACTTATCCTTATCATTGCCATTATAATAGCCCTTACCCAAATCATTCTTAACTTTCTTATAAATCTCTTGCTGCATTGCTGCTAATTTTTGCACTTCATTATATTCTTTTGACCCTTTTGGAAACATACTAAATAATTGACTTAATTGATCTCCATTCAAGAAATTTGGTAATTTTGCTTTTTGTGCCATGGCATCAATTTTCACATTTGGTACAGCAAGTATTTTTTCATCTTCTTTTTGATATTGATTATATTGCAAAGTCATATAGTTAGAAAAAAGACCAAGTAACCGTTTTGCTTCATTTTGATTTTTGGCTTTTAATGCAGAATTAATCTTTTCAGAAAATGCAACAGCCATATTAGTTGTCGTATAATTTTCAAATGAATTTGGATCATTATTAATTTTATCGAAGAAACTTTGATTGTCTTTGTTTAATATGGCCACATTATTCAATTGTGTCGCTACATCATTACCATCACCGATTTGTTTTTGGTAATATTCAACAGCGTCTTTGTTATAAGCAATTCCAGATGTAAAGCCTATTTCTCCAGCTTTTCCTGATAGGTTACTTAACAACTCATTCGACAATCCTTGATTATGACTAATTTCATGTTCAAGCACTTCGACATTCGTTTTACGATTATCCTCATTGACGTCAATCGCAATAATGTTTTTGTCCGTCGTTCCCTTTAATCCATATACATCTGTAATGGTTGTGGTCAAAACATTAACATCTACACCCAATGCGGAAGCAAGTTGATTCATCGCATTTTTCGCTGACTCAATATCATTAAATTCACCATTCTTAAATTTATTCAAAATTGCGGCGGCTTCTGGATTCTTTTGAATAAAATCAAATGTATTTGCAGGATTCATTAATGTTTGGAAGGCTTGTCCTACATTTTGATCTCCACTTGCCAATGCTGCTGTCGCTACACCTAAACTTGTTACACCAGCCGCTGTCATTTTTCCTATAATTTCAGCATTCTGTGGTAAATCTTTCTGTTCTTTAATAATCTCCGCACGACCACTTTCAGTGAATAGACGATTATCCACAGTCACTGAACCATTTAGTAATCCTGTAACTTGGTCACGGGTGATTTCTTGCGTATTGTTAATATCTCGGTTGGTATCGACTGTTGCATTGCTAACAGTACCTTGACCCATCGTGGCTTTGGTTAACTGTTCTTTTTCACTACCAGTGTTTTGCAATCCAATACCAAGCATCATTCCACTGTACAAAAGTGGAATGATGCAATAATTTTAATAAGGCATTCTTGACAATATTTCATTAACTTGAATTTTATTTTCTGGATGAATCTTTAAAAACCTTTCACAGGCCAATCTGACATATGCATAACAAGTTTCTTCACTCACTATAATCTCTTCTGCTTCTGATGGAGGATACCCCATAGCAAATTCCACTCCATTAAAATGGAATTCTTCGTAATAGCTATCCAAGTCACCAAAACAACAATAGGCACCATCTTTATTTAAAGCAACTTTTTCACTTAAAAGTTCAATCGCTCTTATAAAATCGCCATCCTCATACATACGGTCAAAATATGAAACAATTATTATATTTAAACCTGCATTAATATCTGATTGATTAAATAATTCATTTTCCATTTTTGCAATCTCAATTAGGGTGATAACTTTTTACTTCACCTGTAGCTTTGTCAACATAAACTCTAAAACTTACACCGTTAACAACAGAAGTAACTTGTCCATTTTTACTAGACATCGCATCTTTGTATCCTTTTGCTGCTGCCTGTTTACCTAAATCTAGCATTTTAGCATCTGTATAAATTTTAGGATCATAAACTGTTTTGGTGAATGGATCCTTGCCATCACCTTTGTAATGCGTAACCTCGCCAGTTTGTGGATGCTTCGCTGGTATTCGGTATTCTATCTTTGTTATTCCTTTAACACCTGTAGAAGTCACACTTTCAATCTTTATATCATATTGCTTAACTGCATCATAAAACTCAACTGAGTTATGCCCACCAGATACGCCTTTCTTTTGAGAAAAGCCATCAACTTCTGATAAATGTGTAGGTCTCATTTTTATTTGAAGACCTTGTTGTGTCTTATAAATAATATATTTTTCTTTTAAAACTTTCGAAGCATCTAGTGTCTTATCAACAATTTTCGCACCTGTTTTAATAGCTCCTGCCCCACCAAGCATATAACTGCCAATTTCAACTCTTAATTCTAGTTCTGCTTTACCAGCAGCCTCAAATTGGGCAGGTGTTGTCGCATTATATTTTGCCGCTAATACTTTTTCAGCTTTATCTCGATATTCCGCTGGCATATCCTTCAATGCTTGAAGCATAGCTGCTCCAAATGCTTTTGGATCATCTTTTATCAAAATAAGTGCATCACGTACGTTTTTAGGTAAGTTTTTAAAGTCCGTAAGCATTTGATCAACTGCTTTATCGTAACCTCGCTGATAAGCTAAACTTTGGACAACGTCTAATGTTTTATAGTCTTTATATTTTGAATTTGCACAATCTAATGAGAAATTTTTAACACACCCAGCTAAGGCGACTATCAAATCTTTATCTTGAGTAATCGTTGTTTTTTCATCAATTTTATCTGAATGGTCAGTAATACTATCAATAACTTTATGATTGTCATTTGTTAAAATTTCATTATTTTTTAATTGAGTTGAAGCATCTTTCCCATCACCCAGTTGAGCCTTATACTGGTCAATGGTCTCTTGGCTACTTTTAACCCCTGACTCAAAAGCCCAATCTACAGATTTTCCAACTAAATCAGCAGAAGTCTCATTTTTGACTCCCTGCCCATGCGCGATTTCATGTCCTGCTGTTTCTATAATTGTTTTACGATTTTCATTATTTACATCTAAAATAATTGTATCTGTTTGATGATCATAAGCACCTTTTATACCAAGGAACGTGGTAATTGAAGTTGTCAGCACATCGACATCTTGTCCAAGGGCTTGCGCAAGCAATTGAATGCTACCTTTTGTTGCTAATATGCCATCATAATTACCATTTTTAAATTGCTCTAACACTGTTGCCGCTTCAGGATGTTTTTGTACAAAGTCAAAAGTTCTCGCAGGATTCATTACGGTATCATATGCTTGTTTGAGATTTTGATCTCCACTTGCCAATGCTGCTGTCGCCACACCTAAACTTGTTGCACCTGCCGCTGTCATTTTTCTTATAATTTCAACATTCTGCGGTAAATCCTTCTGCTCTTTAATAATCTGTTCACGACCATTTTCAGTGAGTAAACGATTATCTACAGTCACTGAACCATTTAGTAATCCTGTAACTTGGTCACGGGTGATTTCTTGCGTATTGTTAATATCTCGGTTGGTATCGACTGTTGCATTGCTAATTGTGCCTTGACCCATTGTCGCTTTGGTTAACTGTTCTTTTTCACTACCAGTGCTTTGCAATCCAACCGTTGTACTTCCACTTGGATGTAGTGAACTTTCTTTACTTTCACCTTTTATAGATGTTCCAACACTGGTTGAAGCATTAAAACCACGGTTGCTTTCAGAACTATGATCTTGAATATCTTTAAGTTCTAATGCACCTGAATAATTCAGTTTGCCATGTTCAGTCAGTGAGCCATCAGCATTCTTTGATGCATTGGCAATTACACCGCCGATATTGGTGACATTTTTCACACCCATTGCATCTAGGTCTGCATCATTTTGTGCATTGCCAATCAACAGCTTACTAGTTTCATTTACCCAAGCTTTATCATTTTCACCTTTAGCTTGGTTGTAACTCGCCGTGACATTACTCAAACCACTCGAACCAAAGCCAGCACCCACTGAACCGCCTTTACTGCTACTCGTTCCAGAGGCTGTATCCTGTAAACTTTCTACATGAATTTCATTGACTTTGAGGTCTCCTCGATCAGCAATATTGACCTCACCACCTTGAATATTTAGTTTATTGATTGAACCTGAAACTTTGTTCAAATCAACTTCACTGTTGACATGCGTTAAACTTTCATCATGGGCTTTTGATGTTTGCTTTCCAACCGAAGCACTACCACCGCCACCATAGGTATAACTTACGCTTTGGCTATTGGTCTTACTGCTCGTATCTTGTTGTCCATGCTCAGTCCCAGCAGTCACATTAACGTCTTTAGTGCCATCAAAGGTCGTTGTACCTGTTGCCGTTAAGCGACTACCTTGTATATTGACATCTTGTCCTTCTGATTTAAGGGTTAAATTATTTAAATCTAACTGACTACCTTGCCATTTGCCTTGCTCAGTATTTGTCGTTGACGTTGTTTCTATACGCTCACCATTAGCACCAATAGTAAAACCATACGTTGCTGTGCTTGCCGCCGCCGCAGCAGCTGCTGCTCCTACAGCAATTTGCGCAGTGGCAAGATTTGCTGTTGCCATTGCAACATTCGCTTTACTATCGTCCAATGCTTCTTTAGTTATTCTACCCGATGCATAGTCCCTTTGTGCCTGACTATATTGATCTTTAGCTTCCTTAACAGCTTCCGTTGCATCTTTGACCGCTACAACAGCAAGTGCTGCATCCAGGTATGCATTTCGTACTCCAACTTCCGTGCTGATTGTTTCAGTATGTGTTTTATCTTCAACCGTGGTTTTATTTTCATAACCACCAATATTGAGATCACCACGTCCATGATCAAGCACAGTATCACCTGAGGCTTTGATATTTTGTCCTAAAATATCAATACCATCCGCACCTTGGACGTTTAAGTTTTCAGTCGTGATGGAACCAGCTTTATGTGTAGTCTCGGTCGTCTTCGTACTTTGAGTGGTATCTTCAGAGATAAACCCACCTAAGCGAATATTATCTTTATTCAGCTTCACACCAAGCCCCTCAATGGTTTCTTGACTATGTGACTGTGCTGAGATATTTTGTTCTTCAGCTGCATCCAGTGTTACTTTCTGCCCCGAAACTACAGCATTTTTTGTCGTAATATCAGCACTGGTTAAGGTTGTATTTCCTGCTGAGCCCACATAGGCATTTTCTGCGGCTAAACGTGTACCCGTTTGCTTAATTTGTTCTTCACGCTGACTGCTTGATTCACCAACAGTTAGTTTTTTATCAAGTTTTAGACCAGGTGCCAAAGCTTCCAAGCCAGGCAATCCTACAGCAGCTACTTTGACTAGCTCTTTCGCGATACCCCGATAGCCTTTTTGCTGTTCACTCCATTGTTGATCATGGGTTTCTAAGGTACTGAGTTTGACATTTTCTGGCATCAATGAGCCATCTGCCGATTTAAGTGTGCCATCGGCTTGACGTTGCATCAATGTATTACCCACATAGATACTTTGCCCAGCATTTACATCATTGGCTTGTAGTTCAATATTTTTTCCTGCATTGATATCTACATTTTTTCCAGCTGTAAGTTGAGTCTGTGCAACTTCTTGGTCGATACTTCCTACCTGTTTATTGTTATAAGTGGCAAAAGACTTTTTCTGTGAGGTGAAGCTATGACTGTTTTCATCAAGTGCTGAATTTAAAGTTACATTACCTTGTGTTGACTGTATCTGAATGGATTCACCAGCATCTGCTTTCAAGTGTGTTGCGGTAATATCACCTTGCTCAGTATTGAGTACAATATTTCCAGCTGCATTGAGTTGATTCTCTATAGATTCGCTTGTACTCCATTGTTCTTTGGTTTTTTCTGTTTTACTTCCAATCAAGGCTTTTACCTTGGTGGATAATGCTTGATCTACTGTTGTTTTGCTCTCACCATTTTCAAGCTTTATGCCATTTTGTGCTGATAGAACCACATCACCTGTCTTACTGTCTATCTGAACAGCTTTACCTGTAATTTGATTTGCATTTAAATGAACATCACCTACACCTGATATCGAACTTCCAATATCTCTAGCAGTTTCTCGTTTATGGTAATTATCTGCATTACTCACACTCTGATCGAGTTGACGATCATGCGTTGAATTGAGTGATAAATTACCTACCGTCTGTAATGCGGTATGACCATTTTGGTTTTTGATCTCTGCCGCATCTAAACGTGTATCTCCACCGACTCTAATTGTTAAAGTCGTTGTTAAATTTTCTTCATTTTTTGCATTTAATGGATGACCTACATATAAAGCCGCTTTACGATCTACGCCTTGACGAATAAAAGCATCGTTATCATCTATGTTTTGTGCATCAAAGTTAGTACTCAGGTGATTAAAATTTCCACCGACATCCAATCGTGCTGACTCTTTTGCAGCAATCGTTCCACCAATGTTATTTAAATTATCCTTTGTTTGAAGTGCTAACTGATTCCCTTCTATACGGCCATTAAAATTGTTAATATTATTTCCACTAATCTGCACAGCTTCACGCCCAGCAATCGTCGCACTATTTAAAACATCCCCACTCATTTTAATGTTGATTTGATTCGCACTGATTAAGCTGCCATCTCCACGAAGGTCGCCAGCACGTGCACGAACATAGACTTGCGGTACTAATGCTTTTGTGATTGTCCCATCACTCAGTTTGACATTTTTTTCCTCTAACCAAACGATATCCGTTGTCAACTGTGCAATTTGTGCATCCGTTAATGCTACACCAGGTCTCAAACTATAAAGCTTTGCAAATATTAATCCATTATTCATTAATGCTTTATATTGTTCTTCATCAGAACCATAACCTTCTAAGAAACGAAAACCCGTCAGTTGAGCAACCTGGTCTTGTACCAAACGTTGTTCATAGTAGCCATCCCCCATTCGTTTTTGTTGCATTGCTGGATCTAATCCCAAAGCATTCAACATATAGTCCGATGACAACCAGTTTTTATAATTGGCAAATGCAGGGTCAGTTTCAACCAAGTAATTCGCCTGACTATCCTTTACAGATAAAAATAATGCATTGCTCGGCAGCGTAAGGACGTCTTGATTGATCGCCCTAATTTCTGTATCCGAAGAAGAATTCGTCGCCTGTAGATCAGATTGGATTTGGTCGAGATTTTGTGCTGAATCTACTGGATTTTTATCGTTTTCTTCTGTTTCGATTTTATCTAGATTCTGATTATTTACACTTAATTCATCTACTGAATTTGCTGGCTCTAAATCACTAGATTGAACATTGATTACAGCGCCAGCATTTGCGTTTACCTCTTCATCATTCACAACTTGTTGATCACGATGATCAATTTTGGTATCAGCAACTTGATCTAAAGTTAAAACATTATGATCAGTAACCGTATCCTCTATTGATGTTGATTTTTGGGCTACCGTCTTGTTTCCGCCATGTTCTGAAGGATCTAGGTCTGGATGAGTTAGTACATCAGGAATTGAAATAGGCAAATCTTTTTTTTCACCAAACATTTTATGGTTAGTGCCCAAAACATTAGTACTTTTCTTAACGCGATAATGTTGAGTTTTTTCCTGATCCATAGCTGTTACGAGTTGATAGCCTTCAACTTCATTATGATTAATATCTACACCATGACTATCAAAAACTTGAGCCGCAAGCATTTGACTTTGTTCATTACGGATATCTTGGCTAACAAGACTCAAATTTTTCCCCGATAAAATCTGCCCAGCAACACTTTCATCTATTTGTTTTAATTTCGTGATTTCTGTGTATTTCGTTTCTATCGCTTCTGTGAATGTCCCATCATTTGGCGTTTCAAAATCCAATAGATTTCTACTACCTTTATGAATAATAATATCTTTAGCATCATAAACTTTACCATCTATCTCATAAGTATGGATTTCCTGACGGCCGACTTCATGCATTGAGGTCTTAAAAAGTTCATTATTATTCACAATGGCTTTACTCACTAAAGTCATATCCCCCAATGACTCAATCACCGCACTGCCGTTGTAAAGCTTCTCAGCACTACCTTGTGCTTTTAAATTTGCATCTAAACTTCCACCAACATTTAAATCCCCTGCACTAAAGATCAAAGCATTATCACGTGCGCTTTCCTTAACCACACCACCTGATTGGTTATTTAAAGTTTGGATGCCTAAATCCAAATCACCACGCGATGCGATCACTGCGCCTGTACCTGCAGTATTAGATTTATTGTCTAAGGTATTGGCTTGAATGGAGACTTGTGTACCATAAATACGCGCACCATCATTCCAAACTCGATTGGCTTGAATATGCGTCAACTCACCATTAATTAAACCTTGGTTATGTACAGTGTCTTGCGCTGTTAAATGGGTTTCATTGGATGAAATCGTTGCTCCTGCTTCATTGTTAATATTTTTAGCACTGAGTTCTAATTTTTGACCCGCTGTGAGTTCAGACTGATTCACTAAATCATTGTCAGTATTTAACTTCAGTGTACCATTGGCAGAAATCTGATCATCTTTGGTGTGGGTATAACTTTGTTTTAGATCAATATCGACATTGCCTTCACTGATGATTTTCCCTTTATTAATCAACTCATTTGCTTTTAGCGTTAATTGATTTTTTGCGAGTAATTCACCACCCGTGTTGTTCACATTCAGGGTTTTATTTGCGGTACCCACGTTTAAGCTATTTAAACTGCTGATCGACCCTGCTTGGTTACTCAGTTGTGTGCTGAGGTTTAAATTGGCTTGATCTGTTGCACGAACCACCCCTGATTGGTTGTCGAGTACAGATGCATTGATCTCAATATTTTTAGCGTCTAATCCACCCAGCACAGTTGCATCTTTAGTTTGTGAGTTGAGAACTTGATTGGCCGTTGCAGTGAGTTTTTCACCTGCAATAATATGGCTACCCATCCCCGTATTATTGATCGTGTTTGCATTCAAGTTGACATTTTGCTGTGCCTGAATTTGTCCAGCCACGTTATCAATACGACCACCTGAGCTTTGCTGTTGGATGTTTAAATCTGTTTGACTGTTGATTTGACCTTTATTGTTATTCAGTTTTTGTGCGGTAATATTCGTTGTATCCATTGCGGCTATGTAACCGCTGACATTATCCAGTTGTGAAACATTAGCAATATCAAGGCTTCCTTGACTTAAAATACCCGCCTGAGTTCCTGAATTGTTGTTTAACAATGTATGATTTTGTGTATCGATTTTGACCGATTGTTCGCCTTGAACTAAACCTGTTTGATTGTCCAATATTCCTGTTTTCAAATCTACAGTTTTGGCAATGATTTTACCGCTTTGGTTACTCAGTTGTTGTTGATTGGTGTCAATATTCAATTGATTTTGTGAAGCAATTTGTCCAGCAGTATTCACTAAGCCATTGCTATTTATGCCGAGATTCTGCGCTGCATAAATATCACCTTGTTGGTTGATCAATTGCCCTTGTGCATTGACCGTTAAATTTGCTTGTTCAGAACGTAAGGTTCCTTCTGTGTTATCCAAGTTTTGGCTATGCACATTCAGGTTTTGTCCTGCAACCAATATGCCTTTTTGGTTTTGAACATCACCTTGTACCGTGACATTTGCAGCACCCGCTGCATAGACTTGCCCTTGTTGGTTATTCAGTTGACCTGTCGTTAAATCAAGCTGATTTTTAGCGTAAATTGTCCCTTGCTGGTTATTCAGCGTGGTTGCATTCAGATTGGCGTTGCTGCCTGCAAAGATTTCACCTGACTGGTTATCTAGGGTTTGCTGTACATTTAAATCCAGTTGATTTTGCTCTGAACGGATTTTGCCTGCATTGTTGTTTAAATTCTTCGCTTGAACTTGTACTTGCTGATTCGCAGCAATGATGCCTGATTGGTTATTCAGTTGATCTGCAACATTCAGATTGAGTTGATCTTGGGCGTAAATTGTCCCTGACGTATTGTCAATCTGTTGTGCTGTGGCATTGAGCGATGTCCCCGCAATCACTTTACCTGCTTGGTTATCCAGCTTATTTACTGTTAATACAATGGCTTTTGCTGCTGAAATTTCGCCTGTTTGGTTGCTTAAATCATTTTGTACATTCAGTTTTAACTGGTCTTGCTGTGAACGGATTTGTCCTGCATCATTGATCACTGAACTCGCTTTTATTTGAGCCAGTTGTTCTGCTGCTACCACACCTTTGCTATTGTTCAACTGACCTGTAGCATTGAGTTGTAATTGTTCCGCTGCGTAAACGACACCTTCTGTATTGTCTAAATGATTCACTTGGACCTTGGCATTAGCACCTGATTGCACCTGACCTTTTTGTGAATAAACGTCTTGTGCTGTCAGATTTAAATCTTTTGCTGCTGCAATCAAACCTGTATTGTTTGTAATGCCTTTCGCCACATTCAGCGTGGTATTGGCATTTTCTGAACGGATTTGTCCTGCATCATTCAACAGTTGTTGTGCATTTAAATTGAGGTTTTGCTCTGCAGCAATCGTTCCAGCACTGTTATCTACTGTACCTGATGCAGTCACATCTAATAGTTTTTTAGAATAAATCGTACCTGCTTGGTTATTTAGTTCTGCCACGTTCAGTTGGCTATTTGCACCCGAGATCAATTGCCCAGACTGGTTGTCTAAATATGAGCTTTGTATATTCAAGACTTGTGCAGATTGAATACTGCCTGACTGATTATTAATACTTTGAGCGAGCTTTAAAGTAACATCGCTTTGTTCAGATTGGATTTGTCCCTTTTGGTTATTGAGATTTTGTCCAGTTAAAGTCAATGCTTGTTGTGATGCAATTAAGCCTTGTTGGTTGCTGATGTTTTGTGTTGCAGCAATATCCAATTTGCCATCGGCATAAACTGTCCCCGTATCGTTGTTCAGTTCACTCACTTGTAAATTGGCATCACGTCCTGCAATGATCTTGCCTGACTGATTGTCAAGTTTTTGACTCCTAATCTTCAAGTCTTTGCCAGTCAGTGTTTGAATCACACCTTGTTGGTTGTTTAAATCAGCCGTATTGAGGGTAGCGTTCCCCGCACCGCTGATCACACCTGAAGTATTATTGAGGTTCTGCGCAACATTGATATTCAACTGTCCATTGGCATCACTTTGAATCAATTGTCCTTGTTGATGGCTCAGTGTCGTTGCATTAAGGTTAATATTCTGTGCAGCAGTCGTAGCATTGTCTAAATTGGCTGTACCCAATTCAAGTTGTAAATTGCTGTTACTCTGGATTTTACCTTGTTGCCCTTGTAGGTTCTGTGCAGTGATTTTAAGTTGTTGATCACCTGCATGCAGGATTTCACCCCCAACAGAATTTAAGTTCGCAGTTTTGATCTCAGTTGTGTTGGCATTGCTGATGATCTTGCCCGCATTATTATCAATATGATCTGCGACATTTAAAATAAAATCATTTAATCCTGTATGCTGAATCAAACCTTGGTCGTTGTTCAGTTGTGCCGTATCAATATTGATTTGCGAAGCACTGTATTGACCTTGTTTATTATTGATACTTTGTTCCGCTGTTAAATCAAGTTGTTGATCAGCAATGATTTTTGCATTCGATGTATCAAGCGTTTGGGTATTGACCTGAATATTTTTGGCTTGTGTAGCACTTTGACTCAAGTTTGCATTTTGTGCTGCATTGATTGCAATCGACTCACCCGACAAAACCGTGCCTGCAAGTTGCACTTGTTGTGCATCGATATTCAGGGTTGCAGTGCTATTGCTCAGTTTACCGTCTTGATCCAGTCCTGCTGCCCAAATTGCATCTTTGTTGCTCGTAATATTGTCAGACTGTACCTTGATTTTATTCAGTGCCGCCAATTGTCCATCTTGCCGCAATTGTTGAATTGCTAAATCTGCGGTATCGCCAGCGTAAATTTGTCCAGTACTGTTCAGCTGTTGTGCCGTGATATTCACATTTTTAGTTGCAATTAAATTACCGGCAGTATCTTGCGCAAGACCATTGTTAATTTGGCCTACTTTTAGGGTCAAATCGCCCGTTTTGGCTTGAAGTGAACCTTGCTGGTTATTTAATGCTTGCCCAGTGAGTTGCACATTTTGTGCTGAAATCTCACCTTTATTGTTATTTAAAGTGATGATGTTTAATGTTGCATCGCCATTGACTGATGCAATAACACCTTCAGTATTATTGGTATTATCAGAATTTAAGACCAAAGCATCCGTTGCGAGGATTTGACCTTTGCTATTGTCGATTTGTTTGGCTGTTAAATTCAGTGCTTTGGCACTTTGTATGCGCCCTTGGTTGTTATTGAGTTGTTGTGCTGTGAGATCAAAGCTTTCTGTTGCATTGATTTCACCTTTTTGGTTGTTGGCATTTTGCGCAGTGATATTCACCACTTTGGCTGTGAATTTACCTTCCTGATTTTCAAAATTTTGACCATTAAATTGCAATTCAGGCAGTTGAATTTCACCGCCATTATTCTTAATACTGTCCTGAACTTTTAGTGTGATATCTGCATTATTTAAAATTTGTCCTGACACATTGTGAATGTCTTGCGCAATTTGAATTTGACCTGCATCAAATGTTTTTAGCGTTATATCAGTAGGTTCAGCAACCGTGATCGAGCTGCTATCTTGTGCAGATGAATTTTGTTCAGGGTCTGTAACAGGTGGTGTCGTTGTACCTGTTTGAGTTCCAGTGGTATTGTCTTGCGTGGCTTGTCCAATCACACCTTGGCTATTATCTAAAGTTTTTGCCGTGATATTGAGTTTTTGCTGACCTGTTTGCTGGATTTGACCTTTGTCATTGCTCAGGTTTTGTGCAGTAAAATCAATTCGTCCCGCATTGATCACACCGTCATTATTATTGATTTTATCTTGTGCAATGAATTTAACCTGATCATTGGTTGAGACTAAACCCTTGTTTTGAATACTATTGGCTTGGATTTGAATTTGATTTTGGGTACTACTGATGTTACCGCTGTTGGCCACATTCTGTGCTTGGATACCAATTTGATCTTTATTGGTAATGATATTGCCTGTATTGGTCAGATCACCATTGGCATTTAAGGTCAAAGTACCTGTGCTGGCATTGATTGAACCTGCATTGCGTACACCGAGTCCATTTTCAGTACCGACTAAATAGATCTTACCCGCATACATCCCGCCCAATTGCCCTACATCAAGGGCAAAACCAGAGGCAGGAGGATTGGTATTGTTTGTACCTGTAACAGCTGAGACTTGTGGTTGAACTTGGTCTTTGACCAAAATATCATTTTGCCCAAGCACTGTATTCAGTTCATTGGAATATAAGCCTGCATTAACTTGCAAGGCACGCGCATAAATATCTGTATAAGGCGTTAGGCTACCGTTTAAGCCCTTACCTTCGATGGTCACTTGCCCTTCACGTACACGGAATGATTCAAGATAGCCTTGGTTCATCACAGCTTGACCCGTGGTTAGCGTAAAGCGGTCTGCATTGATGACACCACAACCATCACAAACTAAGCCTGATGGATTGGCAATCACCACTTGCGCCTTTTGACCTGCAACTTCTAGATAACCTTTGAGTTGACTTGGGTTACTGCTGTTCACTTCATTGAGAATGACTTTGGCTTCACCTTTGGCTAACCATGGGTTACCTTGTACCCATCCACCAATTTGGGTTTGTACATTATTGCGCGAGTTATTTAATAACGCCCCCTCTTGCCCAACGTCAAATTGAGTGTAGGTGTTACGAGAAACGCCACCTGCACTTGGGGTTTGAATATTGACTTGAGTGACACCATTACTGGTATTAAGAACTGTCGCTTGTTGTGAATTTGGTGCTGACTTGTCTGCAACAATTTGACTGCTTGCAATACTCGATAAGGGTACGGTATAAATCACAGCACCGAGTAAACTAATCACCGCAAAATTGAGCGGATTGATTTTTTTATAGCTCACAGAACTTATTGTATTTTCTTCTTCAATCGTCGTACTGCCTTCTGATTGACCCGCATTCTTTGTACGGCTTTTTACAATCTCAGCAACTGCGATAAATATACCACGGGCTTGGCTATAGATAACGCGATATCGGTTCTTATTCATGATGCTCGACCTAAATTTTTTAAATATTTTAAATACGGGGTAATGTGATAAAAATTTGGAATTAGTACATCCAATTCAGACTAAATCCTGTGGTCACATTGTCTGTTTTATAATGATCTGGTTTTTTCAGCGGTGTACCGACAAATACATCATAGCTCACAGACTTCAAGACTTGACCTCGTAGTCCTGCAACAGCCCCCATCAAGCTTGTACCCAAAAGCGGATTTGGTTCATGTGCAGTTTTTCCACCCACTTCACCATAGTCCACACCTACGTACCATTGCATAGGTAACCTGGCAATCGAGCCACTTAATTCATTTCGGATGAGGAACCCGTTATCTGCTATTAAGGTTTGTTCACCATCAAAACCACGCACGGTATAACGGTTACCAATTGAAAAGCGATCTTGCGGGGTCAGTGGTTTTTTACTGTATTGAGTGCGCCATTCCGCAAGGTATTGCAAAGATTGCTGACCGACTCTGAAAGGAACTTGTAAACTGGCATTGGCCTGTAAAATACCGACATGGGTAAATGCTTCACCAAATTCTTCTTCTGGCGCATACATGGCATTAAAAGCCCCTGTGCCCCGTTTGTAGGTCAAATTACCTGTTAAAGTTGCATTGGATAAATATTCAGTATGGTCAAGGCTGGCTTTCCAACCTGCTGTTTTTCTGCGTTGTACTTCTACTTCTGTATCATTAATATAATTTTGCGATTCACGGTACCACCCACCCACTGTTGCCGTCGTCTTACGTTTTGCATCTCGATAAAGCACACGTGAAAGATCTGCACCGATCAGCTTACTCTTACCACTATACTCATAGCTTTCACTCGCGCCTGCCACAGTTTGGTTATAGTCCGATTGACTATAACTACTTGTGAATAACCAATATCCAAAAGGAATGCTATAACTGAGATAGTAACCATCCGTTCCACGCTTGCCATCATCTCCACCACCTAAGTCATGGTTATAACTACCGTAAAATAAGTCATTGGCCGTGAGCAAGTTATCGAGTGAGAGTGTCGCCGTTCCTTGATATTTACCTGTTGAGTCTGAACCTGCATCATCAATCCCTAAGTGAATACGATAAGGTTTGGATTGTTGCCATGCCAATTCAAGATCACTATAGCCAGGTTCATTGCGTTGTTCTGAAGGTTTTATTTTAAAATCTGCTTCTACTGTCGGAACACGTTTAAAATTTTCTAGACCTTGTTCAACATCACGAATATTTAAAATATCACCTGACGTCACTGGCAATGCATTCCATTTATGGGCGCGTTTTGAAGTCCCTTGAGCAAATTGAATTTGATCTACTTTTCCTGCAATAACTTGCAGTTTAACTTCACCAGACGCGATATTTTGTGGTGGCAACAACATCCGTGTGGTCACATAACCATGACTGATGATACTGTTTTGAATCAAATCCAAGGCTTGATTTAAACCTTGTACCCCAATACAACGCCCAATAATATTGTTTTCACCTTGTGTGACTGAACGCATCGCAAAGGTAAATTGACGTGCATCTTCTCCCATCAACACAAACTTTTTAATGTCAAAACAGACACTTTCGCTATGTGACTTTAAGTATTGAAGTTGTGGCTTACTTTGTAAGCTTTGATCTAAGCCTGTTTGAACGGTGGGTGCAGGTTGTATTTGTTTTTCTAAGGCTTGATCGCGCTGCTGTTGTCTAATCTGTTGGTCTGCATCAATGTTTTGTGGATCGGCAGCGTGTGTTACATTGCCCAAGATTGCGACAAAAATAGCTAAAGCGACTTTATTTTGTGTTAGATTTTGCATAACAGCATGATTTATATCACATTAAATTGTTGCAAACTTATAACCTTGTGTAAATAGCACAAAACATAAATATTCAACATGTAACAGAGCATTAATAAATCGAGGAAATATTTCTATTTGGTTTGATCCCAAAACTCAATGGTATGCTTAACCAAAAGGCAAACATGGTCGAAATCAAACCTATTCTGATGTTGCTATCCAATGCTGTCTGATGATTAAATCTCTATTCCGTCTGTCTTTACGTATGGTCACAGGCTTTGTTCAAGGTCTGATTAAACTTTGTGGATTAGATTGGACAGCCCCGAATATCAGCGATATTCGTATTCCACTATTTGTAGAAGACAAAAGCATATTGATATTGCGATTAACTATCAAAAAAGCAGTAATGGTCTCCATCTACTTGTTGATTCTACTGGCTTAAAGTTTTTAGGTGAAGGCTAATAGAAACGTACAAAACATCAGCCTGAATATCGTCGCCAATGGCGTTACATATTGGTATTGATGCTGAAACCCTTCAAATACGCGCTATTCAGCTCACAACCAACAATATGAGTGATTCACAGGTGCTTGGTGATTTACTGGATCAGATTCCACAAGAAGAACAGATTGACTCGGTCTATACTGATGGGGCTTATGACACCAAGCAATGCCGTCAGGTCATCGCAGAGCGACAAGCGCATGCGGTGATTCCACCAAGAAAAAATACGAAACTTTGGAAAGATACAAAGACCAGCTCGCTAGAGCGAAATGAATTACTTCGAACAGTTAAACGTTTAGGGAGAACACTATGGAAAAAATGGTCAGGCTATCGTCGCCGAAGTTTGATCGAAACCAAAATGCATTGCATCAAATCTTACGAAACAGTGTTTCTCAGGCGATAAACTCAGTGCAAGAAATTTCCAAAGCCAAGTCAATGATATGCATGCACGTGTGGCACGTATTAAATAAATTTACGGAGTTGGGGTAGGTTGTGGGGTAAATATATAGACAATAAAAAAGCCCTTGTAAAAACAAGGGCTTTTTTAGATATTTGGCGGAAGCGGTGAGATTCGAACTCACGGAGGACTCGCACCCTCGTCGGTTTTCAAGACCGGTGCATTAAACCGCTCTGCCACGCTTCCATGTGCGCCATAATACGGAGCTTTTTCAATTCTGACAAGTAAAAATTACATCCAAAGCATTCAAATGCATAATGTTTCATCAAAATCAAAGATTTTGCTTAAAGTTTGGCTGCAATTTCAGCACCCTCACGGATTGCACGCTTAGCATCTAACTCACCAGCTAACTTAGCACCACCAATCACATGATAATTTGCTAAGGTATTTTCACCTTCAGTTGGCACTAAATCTTTCACTGATTCCTGACCTGCACACACAACAATCGTATCCACACGCAATAATTGGTCATGACCATCAAGCTCAACCCATAGACCTTCATTGGTCACAGCTTTATATTGCACACCACGCATCATTTTCACAGCATGTTTTTTCAATTGTGCACGATGAACCCAACCAGACGTTTTACCCAAGCCTATGCCCAACGGGGTTGTTTTACGTTGCATGAGGTAAATCTGGCGAATCGGCGCTTCAACCTCAGCAGGAACAGCCCCACCTTCAGTCATATAGTTTGGATTTGAGTCGACACCCCATTCACGTTGCCAGTCTGCCAAAGGTTGTGGCTGAGGTTGATGTTCTGGTTTCAATAAAAACTCAGATACGTCAAAACCAATCCCACCTGCACCAATGACCGCAACACTATGCCCCACAGGTGCACCACGTAATACTTCCGCATAAGACAACACTTGCGGTGCATCACTGCCTTCAATTTTTAATGCACGAGGCACCACACCCGTCGCAATCACGACTTCATCAAAGCCTTCACGTTCAAGTTGCTCACGGTTGACTTTGGTATTTAAACGTAAATCTACCCCTGTTTTTTCAATCTGAACTTTGAAATAACGAATAGTTTCATGGAACTCTTCTTTACCCGGAACCACTTTTGCCAAGTTAAATTGTCCGCCAACTTCATTCGCTGCTTCAAATAAAGTCACTTGATGTCCACGCTCAGCCGCAATTGTTGCTGCAGACATGCCTGCTACACCACCACCCACAACCGCAATTTTTTTCGGTTTTTTGGCTTTTAGATAGACCAGTTCTGTTTCATGTGCAGCACGTGGGTTCACTAAACAGCTCGCCCGTTTATTTTGGAAACTGTGGTCTAAACATGCTTGGTTACACGCAATACAAGTATTAATTTCATCAACACGATTAGTTGCCGTTTTATTCACCCAAAATGCATCGGCAAGTAATGGACGTGCCATCTGCACCATATCCGCTTTGCCTGCTGCCAGAATTTCTTCTGCTGTATCAGGCATATTGATTCGGTTGGATGCAATAACAGGTACAGAAACATGTTTTTTCACTTCAGCGGTATAATCGACAAAAGCTGCACGTGGTACCGAAGTCACAATCGTTGGAACACGAGCTTCATGCCAGCCGATGCCTGTATTTAGCAGTGTAATTCCTGCCTTTTCCAATGCTTGTGCTACAGTAATGACTTCATCCATGGTGTTGCCATCATGAACCAAATCCAGCAAAGACAAACGGAAACAAATAATAAATTTTTCACCGACTTGTTCACGAATGGCTTTGACAATTTCCACAGCAAAACGCATACGGTTTTCAATTGGACCACCCCAACGGTCTTCACGCTGATTGACATGACGGCTTAAAAACTGATTCAGCAGATAGCCTTCTGAACCCATAATTTCCACACCATCATAACCCGCTTTTTTTGCCAAACTTGCAGTTTTGGCATAATCCTGAATGGTGTCTAAAATCAGACGATCACTCATTTGACGTGGTTTAAAAGGCGAAATGGGGGACTTGATTGGACTTGATGAAACCACAAAAGGTTGATAACCATAACGACCTGCATGCAGGATTTGCATGAGAATTTTGGCACCATGCTTATGTACTGCATGGGTGACCAAGCGGTGTGGCGCAATATCACCCAAGGTATTCATAGTACCGCCAGCAGGCAACAACCACCCCTGACGGTTGGGTGAAATCCCCCCCGTAATAATTAGCCCCACACCACCTTTGGCACGCTCACCAAAATAAGCAGCGAGTTTTGGATAATTATAAAAACGGTCTTCTAAACCTGTATGCATTGACCCCATAACCACACGGTTTTTAATGGTGGTAAAGCCTAAATGCAACGGTTTTAAAATATTGGCATAGCGAGTTGTCATGGCACATCCTTTTTTAATATTTGGCTTTGCAACTTGTTGCATACTACTGTATCGAAATTTAGAAATTTTAGGATGACTACTTCTATTTTTTTCCATGTTGATAATGTCAATTTCATCAATATATAAAAATAAAACTGATTCTTGCATACGGAACCCTACAGCTTTACAACAATTGTTATCATAAAGTTAGGCTAGGCTAAATCACATCATCATAAAACTTAAAAATAGAGCATCCAAGATCATGAGCCATCCTGTATTTTTAACCAGTTCAAGCTTTAGTCATATGCCTTTAGGCAGCCAAAATCAATGGCAAGATTTTTTTCAGACTGCTTCTTTTGAACTTGAAGCAAATGCTTTTATTCCAATTTTATGGTTCATGCTGTTTAAACAGGACAATCTTCATTGGGCAAAATATATTGAAGATTTAGATTTTAACGATATTCATCACCAAAATGATTTCGAAGAATATCAACAGGAATATGCTGATGAACACTATGCCTATTTAGTCATTGATCAGCAGCAGGCTTTAGTTAATTTAGCACAGCAAAAATCGGTTTTTCTTGAAATTTTTGGTGCAGAGCATTTAGGCTATTTTGCAGATTTTCAAGCAATGATCGAACAGCATTTTCCTCAGTATATTTTGCTTAGAACCAGTGGCTTGCCTTTAGATCCTGATGATGCTGAATTTTTACTGCATCCCTTACAACAACTTGAAAATTATCAATCAAATACAGCACAAAACTCAGATTTCGCAGAATTTCAGCGTGAAGATTTTGCCCGTTTTGAAGATCAGTCTTACTTTTTTTATGGTGAAACTCCAACAATCGTATTAGAATCAGACCTTAAAAATCAGATCGATCCCTTTGAAAATTCAGAAAGTTTTACTTCCATGACAACACAAGATACGCGATCTTCAAGTTTAGCAATTTGGCTATGTACTGCCATTGTCGTTTTAGCAACTTTAGCCGTTTATTTTAGCAGTCACTCTCTACTGTATTCAGCGATTGTATTTTTTGTCAGTGCATTTGTTTTAGGATTTATTTCGTCCAAAATTCAAAAAAAATAATTTTAAGAGTAATTGTATTTTTTTACATTTTGAATAAGATAAACCTGAGTGATTTTTACTCACCAACTAAAATCAAAAAATTGAGAAATATATGAAAATAAAACTATTATCTTTTACAATCTTATCATCAATTATGTTAACTGCTTGTGGAGGAGGATCTAGCTCAAATAATTCATCACAATCATCATCTGGCAATGGCCAAACCTCTGGAAATACGAGTAATCAGCAATGGACTTCTTATGATTTTTATACCGATCAGAAAGATGGCTATTTCATTGATAAAGAAGTTTTAACAGTTAAAGATGGTAAAGCTTACTCAAAAGAAACCAGTACAGATCCTTCTTATCATTCGTATAAAGGTATAACTGTAACAAGTGATGGTCTCTATGATGAAGTTAATGCCCCTGTAGATGCTCAATTAGGACATTACTCAGGTACCATTCAAGCTTCAAATACACAATGGACTTTAAGCCCATACTCAAGTATTGGTTCTAAAGGACTACAATATACACAAAAATACACAACTTTAAATTTAAGTGGTAAAAATCTTTTAGAAGTGTTATCACCTGCGGATTACTATGCAATCACTCGGAATTTAACTGATAAATACCCAGTTAAACACTACTTATTGGATTTATATGCCAATATTTCTAAAGTAAAATTTCCTGAAGGTTCAAGTTGCCTACAGCTACAAGAATTTTCAAATACTCAAGAATATTTAGATTTAGATGCTGATTTAAAAAATAAAGAACAGCAAAATCAATTGGCTCAAGGTTGGCTTGAATTTAAAAATGATACGACAACAACCTTACGAAACTTCAAGGATACGACTGCTTACTTAAAAGAAAATACAAACTCAGATTCCCCATATGGTTATGCTTTATATAAAAATAACTATTATTCTGCGTTCTTAACACCAAAAGGTCTTGAATTCAATATGAATGAGTGGTTAAAAAGCTATCAAGATGATTTGAAAACTGGAACTGCTGAAGAAAAAGCATATGCCAACTATGTTATAGCTGCAACACAAAACATATGTCATTTGTATAATGCTAAAGCAGCTCAAACTATTGCTTCTACAGTTAAATTTTAATCTCCCCCTCAAGAATAAGAGATTTTAAAATCTCTTATTCTTTTCATTATCTTTTACTTCCAATGCTTTAACTTACTTGTCTGCCCAATCCCCACATTAAAACTATTGGTTGGATCAAGTTTTTGATAGTGGTTTTTCAATGCGGGTTTTGCCACATATAAATGCCCGACATTATGTTCAGCAGGATATTCCGCGCCACGGTCATCAAGTAAATGCCACATTGCATGCTCCATTGCCAAAGGATCTACGCCTTTTTTAACAATATAATCCTGATGGAACACATGACATAAAAAATGCCCATAATAGAGTTTATGAATGATTTGCTCATCCATCTCTTTTGGCAGCGTTTCCACCCATTCACGGTCATTTCGACGTAGTGCAATATCCAATGCAACAATATCTTCAACCTCTGAACGATGGGTATCACGGTAGCGAATGGCTGCACCTGCCACCGCAAAACGATGCAAAAATGCCTTACGCCCTTCTTCATCGGTACAACGGAAATAATTGCCCGATGCTTTATTATTGAAATAATCTTTCAGGAAATTGTCGACCTGATCTACATCTTGATTTTCAATACGAATCACCAAATGATGTTCATACAAATCACGAAATTCATTCATCCGTTTTGGTAAATGATTTGGCATAAATTTCGTGACCAGTTGCAAAAATTTATCGGATAAACCACGTAAATGCAGCTTTTCCAGATAACCATCGACTTTGTCTTTCATGGCAAATGCAGCAGGCACTTTTGCTGTGCCGAATTTTTCAATGAACATGAACGTGTCTTTGCCATATTCTGCACCAATATCATAAGCGACACGGTGAATGTATTCGCCTGCAATCGGCAGACGTAACAAATCTTTCAGCAAGAAACGGCGAATTTCAGTCAAATCATCATGTGAATTTGTCCCGACATAAAACACCTGGCTTGGAATTTTTTCAAAGGTATCCAAACGTACTGCAAAAACACAGACTTTACCTGCTGAACCCGATGCTTCAAATAAACGTGTCGGATCTGCATTGAAACGTGCAGGGGTATTTTCATCGACCTGTTTCACATCATGTGAATAACGCTGATCCGATGCACAGCAATTTGAATTATTAATAATATCTTTGATTTGATAATTTTTATTTTCAAGATTAGAAAGAATTTCTTCAGGTGTTTGCCCCAAATTCACCCCCAAATGATTCACTAACTCCAATTCGCCCGACTCATTCACTCGTGCATAAAGTGCAAGCTCAGTATAGGCAGGACCACGGCGTACCAATGCACCACCTGAGTTATTACACACACCACCTAAAACCGATGCACCTATACACGATGAACCAATCACCGAGTGTGGTTCACGGTTGTACTGCGCCAAATCTTTTTCAAGTTTATCCAGCGTTGCACCCGGTAAGCAAATCACTTGCTGACCTTCATTAATCACTTGGATACCTGTCAAACGACGGGTACTCATTAAAATCACAGGACGGTCATAATCATCACCAAATGGCGTTGAACCGCCCGTCAAACCCGTATTTGCCGCCTGCATAATCACAATACAATCTGCATTCACCGCAGCCTGCAACACTTGCCATTGTTCCAGCAAAGTCCCCGGCACCACCACAGCCAACACTTGACCCGAACCATAGCGACGACCTTGGCGGTATAGGCGTGTGTCGTGATCACTCGTCAGAACGTGTTGTTGACCCACGATGTTAATGAGGTTTTGGATGGTGTGTTGTGAATCAAAATTGGCTTGCATTTTCCCTATCCTATTCATCAATACTCATTCAATAAAATGAGGCGAATATTCATTACAGCGGAGTCTTTTCAATATTAATTATATGTAGGGATAAACCTTCGGTTCGACCTACTTTTCTTTCGGGAAAAGTAGGCAAAACCATTGTCATCCGCAAAACTCGTTAAATACCACTTTTTCATCCAATAACTCGCAGAAACATTTTCTTTTAAAATAATCCTGCCTCGAACAGTTACGGATGACCTTAACGCGTATCAAATACAAAGATGTAGTATATATTTGAAAAATCAAAAAAATTTATCCTACTAACTCTTTCTCTAACTTGACCAAACAATCAGAGGTAATATCTGCAATGGTGTTGGCACCTGTTAAAGTCATTGCCACACGCATTTCTTTATCAATCAAATCAAGTAGATTAGAAACACCTTCACCGCCTGCTGCACCTAGCGCATAAACAAAGGCACGACCAAGCATACAGGTATCTGCACCTAAAGCCAGCATACGCACCACATCCAAACCATTGCGAATACCAGAATCCGCTAAGATTTTAATATCACCTTTCACAGCATCGGCAATAGGCGGAAGCGCACGAGCAGAAGATAAAACACCATCGAGCTGACGACCACCATGATTCGACACCACGATACCATCTGCACCAAAACGTACTGCATCTTTGGCATCTTCAGGGTCAAGAATCCCTTTGATCACCATTGGACCATCCCAGAATTCACGAATCCACTCAAGGTCTTTCCATGAAATGGATGGATCAAAGTTGTTACCCAACCAGCCAATATAATCTTCTAAACCTGTTGGTTTGCCCAAATATTTTGAAATATTACCCAAGTCATGCGGACGACCTAGTAATCCAACATTCCATGCCCAATGTGGATGGAAACAAGACTGCATATAACGACGCATTGCAGCGTTAGGACCACTCATACCTGAGTGTGCATCACGATATCGCGCGCCCGGTACAGGCATATCCACGGTAAAGACCAATGTGGAACAACCTGCCGCTTTGGCACGTTCCAAGGCATTTTTCATAAAGCCACGATCACGTAACACGTACAATTGAAACCACATTGGACGATTAATGGCAGGCGTTACTTCTTCAATCGGACAAACTGACACTGTGGACAAGGTAAAAGGAATACCCTTTTTATCTGCAGCCACTGCAGCTTGGACTTCGCCACGACGTGCATACATTCCTGTTAAACCCACAGGTGAGAGTGCAACAGGCATCGACAAAGTTTCATCAAACAGCTTCGTTTCTAAACTGAGCTGTGACATGTCATTGAGTACACGCTGTCTAAGTGCAATCTTTGATAAATCTTCCACATTACGCTTTAAAGTATATTCAGCATAGGCACCACCATCGATGTAATGAAATAAGAATGGCGGTAAACGACGTCGTGCGGCTTCACGATAGTCATTCGCAGAAGAAATAATCATATTTTATATCCTGTTCAATCGGCTAGCACGCTGACGACGAGCTTCTTCTTCATCAATCATACGTACCTGCTGTACTACAAATTCTATATGTCCACAGACTGCAACTCGTGCAGCATCGGCATCCTGTCGTTCAATTGCATCCATCACTTGAAAGTGTTGATCACGCAACTGATCATAACGTTTGGCTTCGGTATAGACTTTACGTCTGCCCAAAACCACGTTGTATTGCAACAAATCAAAGAGACTGCGCATCATCTGAATCAGCACCAGATTATGCGAGGCTTCAGCAATGGCTAAATGAAATTTGGCATCGGCAATGGCTGCCTGATGGTCATCCCCCAATGCTTGAAAATAAGTAATTTGGTCATAGCACTGACGGATATTTTCCAAATCCTGTGGGGTGGCACGCTGTGCGGCATACCATGCTGTGCCACCTTCCAAAACCATTCGAGCTTCCTGTACATCAAAACGATAAGCTGGATCTTCATCAATCAAACCACTCAAAGGTTCAACAATTTGATGTTGTGACCAATGACTTGGGAGCTGTTGCAAAAATGTTCCCGCTCCAACTTTGCTGACCAGCATGCCCGTACTGGTCAGTTGTTGAATGGCCTCACGCAAAGAGGAACGGGATACCTCGAGCTGTTCACATAGCTTACGTTCCGCAGGTAAACGGTCTCCGACTTGCATATTGTTGTCTTCAATCAACAACTTTAAATTTTGTACAATCTTGTCAGAGACTTTCATCTGCTTTCCTCAGCTCACATTCAACGTCGTGTTATGGAATCATCCATGGGAACACATAGGCTTGTAATGTGATAATAATACCAATCATCACCGTAAAGGTAATACTGTGCTTGACGGTAAAACGGAACAAATCAGATTCTTTACCCACCAAACCGACTGCTGCACAAGCAATGGCGATAGATTGTGGTGAAATCATTTTACCTGTCACACCACCACTGGTATTGGCGGCAACAAGTAAAACCTCAGGTACACCAATTTGTTGAGCTGTCGTTGCTTGCAATGCAGAAAACAAGGCATTTGCCGATGTATCTGAACCTGTCAGGAACACGCCCAGCCATCCCAAAAATGGTGAGAAGAAGGTAAATGCCTGACCTGTATGTGCAAGTGCAAGTGCAAGCGTTGCAGACATACCTGAATAGTTGGCAATAAAGGCAAAAGCCAACACCATCCCAATCGAATAAATTGGAATTTTCAATTCATTCACTGTTTCTGCAAAAGTGACGACTGCATCTTTCGGCTTCATTTTTAAATAAATGATAGTAATGATTGCAGCAATAAAAATCGCGGTGCCTGTTGCAGACAACCAATCAAATTTATAAATGGCATCGTAGTCTTTGATCTCAGGCACCACAGGCGGCATTTTTTGAATCATTTGATGCAAGAATGGCACTTTGATCGAAATCACCATGTCATGCAGTGCGCCATCTTTGGTGAATAAATCCTTAAACGGTTTTACGCTCCAGATTGTCACCATTGCAGTTAAAATTGCAAATGGTGACCATGCTTTAGCAATCTGAGCAATGCTGTATTTTTGCTGTTTTTGTCCAGCAAGATTTTCATCAATCGAGCTGTCTTCATTGGCAAAACGGAAAATATGTTTTGGCTGCCAAAATTTCAATAAAATAGTCAGTGAAACCAATGCTGCAATCGCTGCGGTAATATCAGGCAGTTCAGGACCAACAAAGTTCGAAGTCAAGTATTGTGCCAAAGCAAAAGAACCACCACCGACAATCACCGCAGGCCATGTTTCTCTCACACCACGCCAACCATCCATGATTGCCATGATCCAGAACAACACGATAATCACCATAAATGGCAACTGACGACCCACCATCTGGCTAATTTCCATAGTTTCAACACCTGAAACTTGCCCTGCCACAATAATTGGAATCCCCATTGCACCAAATGCCACAGGTGCTGTATTGACAATCAAGCACAAACCTGCGGCATACAATGGTTTAAAACCCAAGCCAACCAACAAAGCTGCGGTAATGGCTACTGGTGCACCAAAACCTGCCGCACCTTCAAGGAAAGTACCAAAGGCAAAACCCACAAACAGCATTTGTAAACGCTGATCTTCAGTAATAGACAGAATCGAAGAACGAATAATATCGAACTGCCCCGTTTTCACCGAAATTTTATAAAGAAATACTGCCCCAATAATGATCCATGCAATCGGCCATAAACCGTATAAAAAGCCATAGACCATTGATGCAAATGCCATTGCAACGGGCATTTGATAAGCAAATAACGACACTAAAAGTGCCAATACCACTGTAATTGTGCCCGCAACACTTCCTTTCATACGGAACACAGCGAGTGCGAGAAAGAAGAAAATAATCGGGATCAAAGCAATCAAACTGGAAATCCAGATGTTGCCCATAGGATCATAAATCTGTTGCCATTGTTGAAGCATTGTCATCTCCTTGAAATGCTTGCTAAAACATTAAAATTGATCTAAATGTATATACAAAATCTTAAAACTGGTCATACCAATTTTTCAATAAACAATTAATATACACCCATAGAATCGACCAATATTAATTTATCGCAGAATAAAAGATCAATAATAAAATTAAATATAAAAATTGGTCATACCAATATATGCTTACTTTTTAAATGTCTTATCTTGCAAATCATGTAATAAATTATTGATTTTTCTTATATTGAATATTAAAAACCGCAACACATTAGACTTTAGTCTAGTCTAATTTTTCTGTCTAAATTAGATCCACCCAGCATTCTAAAAAATTGGTTAACCACTTTTTAACTTTTACAGGGTTTGGCTAAAATTTCTATAGATTTATCTGCTCTTAACCCAAAAGTTTCTTCACACTTTTCACTAGAAATACTTAGGCTATTTTGATTTATATTTCACTCGTATTTTGGGTATTATTTCACTCAATGATGCAAGCAAGCCGTAATAAACTGTGCATAAAGAAAAACTGAATGTTAAAGTAAGCCAATTGACTTTTATAGATGTGGAATAGGTTATGCAAGCCATTATTCTTGATACAGAAACCCATACATTAAATGGTTTACCCATTGAGATTGCTTATGCACCTATTCAAATAGAACAAGGTAAACTCAGTTTAGACCGTAAGCAAATTTTTGATCAGCTTTATAGTATTGGCGATGAGAAAATTTCTTATGCTTCAATGGCTGTACATCATATTTTAGAGTCTGATTTACTGGGTCAACCTGATTTTTCAACATTTAGCCTGCCTGCCGAAACAACCTATATCATCGGTCATAATATTGATTACGATATTCACGCCATTGAAAAATGCGGTGTAGATACCTCAAAGATCAAAGCGATTTGCACGCTTGCCTTGGCACGTTTAGTTTGGCCAAATGCTGAAGCACATAATATTTCTGCATTAATTTATCAGATCAGCAAAGGCAGTGACAAAGCCCGTAGTATGCTCAAAGGTGCACATCGTGCAGATGCAGATATTATTTTGACTGCAAATATTTTGATGCATATTATCCATCAACTAAATATTCAAAATATTGAACAACTATTTGCAGCATCTGAAGATGCACGTATTCCACGTACCATTAATTTTGGTAAACATCGTGGTACAGCGATTGCTGAACTTCCTGCGGATTATACAAAATGGTTATTAAAACAAGATGACCTTGATCCATATCTGCGTAAAGCACTCGAAAATAACGCAATTATTACGTTATAAATTATAGTATTTGTCATCAAAATGACACCTGAATGTCATTTTGATGCTCTATCCTAACGTTTGCTTTTCGGGGGATAGAGCAACATGAAACATTATATAAAAACTGAACTTGGTATACAGGCTTTACAACAACGCTTATTCGGTTTAAGCCCAAAACTCAGACGACTCTTACTTTTAATTGGCACACCTGATTTCCAAAAATTAACAATACAATTACAACAAAATATTGCGACACCAGAGATGCTGCAACACTTAGAGCAACTTGGCTTAATCCAAAATATTCAAACCCAAAACCAAACACAGATACAAGAAAGTCGCAAAATAAAAGAAATCGTTCGTCCTCAAGAAAAACATGCAGCAACAAAAACAAAAGACAGGCCTTTAAGTTCACAAGCGCCTATTGCTTCAGCAACCCAAGTCAACCTTGCCCTTGAAAATGAAATCATTTTGCCAAAATTAAATTTCCATGAAACCAAAAAATTGATGATTCAACTCCTCCATCAAAATTGTGGTTTAATGGCACAAATACTCATTCAAAAAATAGAAAATGCTGAACATTCTCAAGCCTTAAAACTTTGCCAAATGCAGTGGTTAACGGCTTTACAAGAAACGCGTATTTCACCAATGGAATTAAATAAAAATCTGCAAACCATCAATTATTCAATGCGTCATTTTTAGTCTGATGTGTACTAGCAAATTATTGTTGATTTCGCTTAGCCTAGAGCTTTTACATCTCAGTAATATTTAAAAATTATTTTTAAAACATGTATTTAAATCATTTATATGCATTTAGATATACAGATCATTCTATTTATACCACTTAAGCATGATCCACAATCTAGTCAGAAACTTTTATAAGCTTGATAAAGAAGGATGATTGCTATGAATTCGACACACTGCTTACACTTTTCAGCATTTGATAATCCAACACAGTTGAGTAAAGTTGGAAATTGGGTGATTACTTTTTTAGATACAGCAGAGAAAGCCCCAATTCAACTTGCCATTACCCATGTCATCCCGCGTCAAATATCTAATGATTTACAACTACGTACATTACATATTCAACAAACACCACAAGAACTCACTTGGCAATTACTCAAAGTTGAATATTTTGATAGTACACATGATCAAATGAACGAAGCAGATCTAAATTCAACTTTAACCGAAAATTTTATTCAGCAACTCATTGATGATTTTGCCCGCTATGATGTTGAAGTGCATTATGCATAAAAGACGTTGATCGTAAAAACTGAGCAATAAAAAAGCTCGCATCGCTGCGAGCTTTGTATGTTGGAAAGCTAGTGCCTATTTCTTATCTGAACTAAACGTTGCAAACTCAATAAGCTATCATTGATCTGTCCAACTTCTTCGTAGCATCCTAATGATCTACTGTAGTTTTAATATAAATCTACCACGCAAAGTGCGCAAGATTGCTTAACATTTCAGCACGAACACTCTATCAAAATCTCATTGAATCACATTTTATAGAGTATTATAATTTTGCAAGCTTTAAATCATTGCATTTAAAGTTGATAAAATATAATTTAATTTAGACAGCAAATTTAAAAATAACCTTTTAAATTAAAACCATTTTCTTTTAAACGCTGTCTTAAGGGATCTGTTTCCTGTTTCACCCCTTGTACAATGTCTTTGGTCATGGCAATGCCGATTTTAGGAAAAATTAAATAGGCTAGTTTTTCAGATAGATCCGCATAGTTTTGACCATCATCCGTGGTAAAAGCCGCCAGTTTAACTTTTTGCGATAATTGAGGAAAAAACTCGTCCATATCCGCTTTTAATTCCACACCACTGTAGACTAAATTTCGCCACTGATTGGTTTTTAAATCTCGTACAAAAATTGCATCATACTGCGAATAAATTTTTTCTTGGTAAATCTGATCTATCGCAGAAATAGGAATCACACAGACTTCACCATACGCTGCAAAAAAATTGGCTTTTTCGGCATGAAACTGAAGATGTTGTGAAGTATAAGCATCTTTGAGCAGATGAAAACTTTCTTCTGTATTTTCTAAATATGCTTTTTCATCTATCCAATCTTCACCATCAAATACTTGTCCACCATGCTGTGCCCGAAAAACCTGAGCATAATCTGTAGCTTGATAATGTTTGATCAAGTCTTCAATCGTGCCTGTTTGGATGATTTTAACTTCATCTTGAATTTGTTGTTCAAGCTTCGAATAATCCTGTGTACACCTTAAATCTTGAGCAAATGAAAGTGTTGAGAATGTGAGTGCAGACAGTAGAAAACATAATTTCTTCATCAAATTTTGACCTAGCGTGATTTTAATTATGGATAAAATTTACATGTCATTGTTAGTTGAATAAGCAATTTTTTATAATGGTGCGCTCTGCGGGACTCGAACCCACTCCACAGGCTTCGGAAACCCGTACTCTATCCAGTTAAGCTAAGAGCGCATAAGAGAAGTGCGCACATCATATCAAAAAAATAACAGAGGTAAAGTATATATCTACCATTCTCATGACTTGCTGTCTAAGCTTTATACAATGTTCTATTTCTGCAATGCACAATTCCATGTAATGCCCTTGGTTTATTTGCCAAGTTCGCTCACAATATACCCTCCCCAATTCATGTGAGAATTTCATGACTGATGCATTGACGTTAAGGGATTTATCTAAAACTTATCGCAACGGCTTTCAAGCACTCAAAGGCATTAATTTAACAGTGCCCGAAGGTGAATTTTATGCACTCTTAGGACCAAATGGTGCAGGAAAATCAACAACGATTGGGATTATCAGCTCTCTTACACGTAAAACTTCAGGGACAGTTGAAATTTTCGGGCATGATTTAGATACCACCCCATCCAAAGCCAAACAATGTTTAGGTGTCGTTCCACAAGAATTTAACTTTGGACAATTCGAAAAAACCTTTGATATTTTAGTAACACAAGCAGGTTATTACGGTATTCCAAAGAAAATTGCGCAACAACGTGCTGAAGAATATTTAGAAAAATTGGGACTTTGGGAAAAAAGACACACCCAAGGACGCATGCTTTCAGGCGGTATGAAACGCCGCCTAATGATTGCACGTGCCATGATGCACGAACCTAAATTATTGATTTTAGATGAACCAACAGCAGGTGTAGACATCGAATTGCGCCGTTCAATGTGGGATTTTCTCACTGAAATGAATGAAAAAGGCACAGCGATTATTTTAACTACACATTATCTAGAAGAAGCTGAAATGTTGTGCCGTCAAATTGCCATCATCGACCGAGGGGTAATTAAAGAAGACACCTCAATGAAGGCCTTTTTAAATCAGCTCAATGAAGAATCTTTTATCTTTGACTTAGAAAGTGCCATTGAACCGATCAAGATTGACATTATTGGCGTCAAATTTAACTTGATTGATCCTGTCACACTTGAAGTGACCATGGACAAAGCACATTCAATGAATGATTTATTCCAACTGTTAGAAGCTCAAGGCATTCGTGTGCGCAGTATGCGTAACAAATCTAACCGTTTAGAAGAATTGTTTGTGAAAATGGTAGAGAAAAACCTTGAAGGAGCTGCGCAATGAATTTTAATCAATTAAAAGTTGCGCTCTTTACCCTTGTACATAAAGAAGTTCGCCGTTTTATGCGAATCTGGCCACAGACTTTACTACCACCTGCGATTACCATGAGTCTGTACTTTGTCATTTTCGGGAACTTAGTCGGTTCTCGTATTGGACAAATGGGCGGTTTCAGCTATATGCAATTTATCGTACCAGGCTTGATCATGATGGCTGTGATTACTAATAGTTATGCCAACGTATCATCAAGTTTTTTCAGTGCAAAATTTCAAAAAAGTATTGAAGAACTCATTATGAGTCCTGTTCCGCTGCATATGGTACTGTGTGGCTATGTGATTGGTGGCGTTTGTCGTGGGGTCTTGGTGGGTTTGATTGTCACCATGATGAGCCTATTTTTTACCGACTTAGCCATTCATAATATTTTTGTGACAATCTATACCGTCATCATTACGTCCCTCCTATTTTCTTTAGGTGGTTTCATTAATGCGGTATATGCCAAATCATTTGATGATATTTCAATTATTCCAACCTTTGTACTTACCCCCCTTACCTACTTAGGTGGTGTATTCTACTCGATTAGTGCTTTAAGCCCATTTTGGCAAAATCTCTCTTTAATCAACCCGATTGTCTATATGGTAAATGCGTTCCGTTACGGCATTTTAGGTCATAGTGATGTCAATGTATCTTTATCACTCATCGTTGTGACATTATTCTGTGCTGTACTGTATGGTATTGCGTACTATTTACTTTCTCGTGGTTCAGGAATGCGTGAATAATGACTGTTGAACATTCTCTTTTAGGTAAAGAAACCAATTATCCAACCAGCTATCAGCCTGATATTTTATTTCCTATTTCACGTGCCCAAGCACGTGAAAACTACAAACATGTAGAAGGCATCTATAAAGGCAAAGATTGGTGGCATATTTTTGAAATTTCTTGGTTAAATGATCATGGCATCCCTCAAGTTGCAATTGGTCGGATGACCTTGCCTGCTTGTTCTGAATTTTTGATCGAATCAAAGTCTTTAAAGTTATATTTTAACAGTATGAACTTTACTCAGTTTGCTTCTCAACAAGCCTTTATTGACACTGTAGAAAAAGACTTATCACATGCTGCGCAAGCGCCTGTCACTTTAACCTTGTTTCAAGTCGATCAATTAGACATTGCTCAACCACAAGGCATTTGTCTAGATGAACAACAACCTGACTGCTTAGTCAATCATCCTGATGCCTCATTATTGCAACTGGACGATTCAGAAAAAGTTGTTGAAGAACAGTTATTTTCACATCTTTTAAGAAGTAATTGCCCTGTGACAGGACAGCCTGATTGGGGAACGATTTTTATCCGTTATCGCGGTAAAAAACCTTGTTATCGTAGCATTTTAGCTTATATTATCTCTTATCGTCAGCACAACGGTTTTCACGAACAATGCGTGGAGCAAATCTTTGCCGATATTTGGCAAAATTTACAACCTGAAAAGTTGATGGTCTATGCAACTTATACGCGCCGTGGTGGTTTAGATATTAATCCATGCCGTGTGTCCGATGAATCATGGATGCCAAGCCCAATCCGATTGGCGAGACAATAAGATAAAACATTGAGGTTTTAACATGCCCTTTTTTGGTTTTGTACCTTCTGATGAACTTTTAAAGAACATTCAGACTGGTATTGAGAAAAAAAATTCTAATGAACCACTGTACCCATTACGTGACCAAACTGCGCTATTAATTAACGATGAAATTATAGATGCATTGCTCGTAAAGCTGGTGCAGCACTTTCCTGCTAGTGAAAAGCGTGATACGGCGGAAAAATTAGCAGGTTATGTCAAATCTACAGTTTCTGTTTTACTTAAACAACTTTTAAGTAAAGCCGACAATAATGTAGTTCGTCAGTCTATTGAGTTTTCTGAACGTAGTTTATTCAAAGCGCCAACAGGTGCATATCATATTGGTACGACACTCGATGCAAGTTTAGTCACGAGCTTAAAACATACTTTTGCTGAAATTAAAGCAGGAAATAAAGTCGATAAAGAAGCTTTAGCTGAACTGTATAAACAGTTTGCTGATGCTGCAATTCGTCATTTTATGATTGATTTCAATAAAACCTTAGACCTTGGCATGATTAAGCGTAAAGCCTCTGACATCGGTGCTGCTGCTGTCACTAAAGCGGTGCATATTGCTATCAATAAACTCATCCCGAATCTCAGCCGAGATGAATTAAAAGCTGTTGCGGAATATCACGATACTTTGTTCTTTAACTAAGTCTTTTTAGCAATAAGTCTTGCTTTACAAAGTTAAGCTATTCTCAAAAAATGCTCTTTTTATCAGGGCATTTTTTATGCCTCCAATTTATCTATACTATATATAGGTAAACTCAGTCATATAGAGAAGCTCAGCAAATTTACCCAATACTGCTACAAATAAAAAGTTATAGCCAATGCTTAATGGAACAATCATGGCAAATTAAAACAGATCAAGAATTCGATCCATACATATACAGTAAAACAAAAATGTTATAGGTGAACTGATGCTTAAAAATATGGCTCAAAACTCGCAAAAATACCAACAGCGTTTAAGTTCTGCAATTCAAATCCGTAAAACGCGCTTTAATGCCCAATCGATACAACATCACTATACTGATACCACCTTAATCTCACACTTTCTCACTGCACTTTCGATCACCTTTCCACAAGGCGAACGCTTTTTTGTTGAAACTGTACGAAATGTACGTGATCAAATTGAAGATACACAGCTACAAGCCGATATTTCAGCTTTTATTGGTCAAGAAGCACATCATGCCCAAGCACACGAACAATTTAATGCTGCGGTGCAGTCTAAACATTATCATCTAAAAAAGTATGAGGCCGCTTTAAACAAAGAAATGCAACGTTTAAGAACGCTCAGTCAACGCCGTCAATTGGCTGCAACCGTGGCTTTAGAACATTTCACTGCGCTGATGGCAGGTTATATGCTCAAACACCCTGAAGTTATGTTTAAAGGTTTATCTGCAAATATGCAACAGCTATGGTTGTGGCATGCTATTGAAGAAATTGAGCATAAACATGTGGCTTTTGATGTCTATCAAACAATTTTTAATCATTTGGCACAGCGTCGTAGAAGTATGCGTACCATTAGTATTGGCTTTATCAGTGGCACAGCCATGATGACTGCAGACCTACTGTGGCAAGATCGTAAACATAGCTTGTATCGACCCGTGGAGCTCATGAAAAATATCAAAGCTTTGAGTGAGTTATGCTTGATGATGATACGATTATTTCCTGAATATATCGCATTTTATGATCAGGACTTTCATCCCCAACAACTTGACCAACAACATCTATTAGATATGGGACGTCAATTACTCTACCCCAATTAAAATTTAAGATCTAAACTCTTGATTTTTTTTATTTCAATCTATTTTTGCAAGGCGCAACTTTTGATTGAAGTACAATTTTGAGTTGGTATTTAATTTTTTGACTTTTATAACATGCACATTTGATCAGACGACTTATTAGCAAAATAAATTCTATTAAACGATCAATAAAATATCCATATCCAATACACATCAATGAAAAGATTTAACTTCAATGAAAGTATGAAATTTTATGCTGTTGCATAATACAAATACAATATTTTACCAAATATTCAACTATTACATTTTTAAATCAGAGCTTATACATACTTTATCGCTCAATAAATAAGAATCTTGACAAATATCATGAATCAATGTCGTTATTTTAAACAATATTCTCTATTTTTCATATAATTTTCATAAATTTAGCATTTAAATCATCGTATATTCATAATTCACAAAAATATGCTGATAGATGCATGGACTTTGTCATGTTTTGTTTATGTATTTGTAAATGAGCACTGCGGCAATGATATGTTAGCAAAAGTCGTTTCATTATGCTGTTTTTAGCATGATCTTGATCATACAAAGCATTACATTATCAGCGACTTTTGGTATGGTGATGTCCATTCACATTTACACGTATTTATACCCATAGAAAATTAGGAAATTATCTTTCATGTTAAATTTTGGGCTTTTTCAGAAAGTAAGAAATATTGGCTTCTGTGCGGCTGCATTATCTATTACCAGTTTTTGTCAAGCAAATGACTTTGCCAATGATCCGAACTATAACAATTTTAAATTAAAAACAATGCAAACCTATGGTCTGAGCAGTGAACAAGTCGATTGGGCAATGAATGGTTCAAGAAATTTACCCAATATTATCAACATTATGAATAGACCAGGTGAAAGTAAACCGTGGTATCAATATAAAACCAATTTTTTAGCAGAAGGTACAATTCAACGTGGTGTGCGCTTTAAAAACCAATACGCCGACACCCTAAATCGTGCAGAACAGCAATATGGCGTTCCACAAGCCATTATTTTGGGAATTTTAGGTGTTGAAACAGGGTATGGCGCAAATAAAGGCTCTTTTATCACGCGTGATGCTCTTGCAACTTTAGGTTTTGGTTATGAACGTCGTGCGCAATATTTCCAAGATGAACTTTCTGCGTTAATTGCTTGGTCCTATAAAGATGGCGTACCCACCAATTCGATTGTGGGTTCTTATGCAGGTGCAGTAGGTTATCCGCAATTTATGCCCAGCAACATTCCTCTTTATGGCGTAGATTATGACGGCAATGGTCATGTTGACCTACGAAATTCGGCTGTAGATGCTATTGGTTCAATCGCAAATTATCTTGCCCAAAAAGGTTGGCAACGAAATCAACCCATTGCATTCCAAGCACGTTACACAGGAAACAATCCTGATGCCATTATTGCGAAAGATTTAACCCAGCCAACACCCTATGGTGTCCTGAAAAATCAAGGCATCGCACCCATGAACCCCATTGTAAAAATTGATGATTTAGATCTGGTCAATGTCATCCAATTACAAGAAAGTTATGGGCCTGCATATTACATTACTTACCCGAATTTTCAGGTCATCACGACCTATAACAAAAGCAGAATGTATGCGACTGCTTTATGGCTTTTAGGCACAGAAATTGTCAATCGCTGAGGCTTAATTTTCTTCCCGCTTAAATAAGTCAAGATTTTTTTCCATTAAAATGGTTGTTTTACAACCATTTTAAATAATTAGTTACAATTACGTATATTTATTAATCAAAATTCGTAAGTTTTTGTCCTTTTTGTAACTATTCATCAAATATTAGTAGACACATTCGTTACTGCATGAATATTATCCCCTACCGTTAAATGTGGTTGCAAAAGTAAATTTACAGACTTTAGTTTTTATTTTTGAGTGTTAAAAAATAGATTTTAAGGTTCCCAGGAGTTAAACAATGCATGCTTCACTAAAATATATGATCGCCCTGACCATGGGTTTAGGTATGACGCAAGTCAACTCAGAAATGGTCCAGTCATCATACTTAAACAACGATTCAGATAGTTCAAGCCTTGCGTCACGTGTTGTGAACAAAGATTCAACGAACTTTAATTCACACTTTTCAAACTTAAACAGTTTGTCAATTACTGAACGTTCTAGCGATAAAATCCGCCGTGATACACTCGCAGCCAAAGTTCAAGTGCAAGAAGACGAGCCTTCAGTCATTGATAAATTAAATGCTGTTGCATCAAATACTGTTCGTAAATTCTCACAAACAGGTGTTGCATCTTGGTATGGTCGTCAATTCCATGGTCGTAAGACTGCAAGTGGCGATACATTTGATATGAATCAACTCACAGCAGCACATCGTAGCTTACCGTTAAACTGTTACATTCGTGTCACAAACAAAGACAATGGTAAAAGTGTAGTCGTAAAAGTAAATGACCGTGGTCCTTTCCATGGTAACCGTGTACTTGATTTGTCTTACGGTGCTGCTAAACGTCTGGGTATTACCAACTCTGGTACTGGTCGTGTAAGTATCGAACGTGTGGATGGTCCAAACTCTTAAGTTTGCTCTCCCCATTTAACGGAAAAAGCCACATCTCCTGTGGCTTTTTTAATTAAATGGCATTTTTTATTTCATTCCGCATTTCAATTCTTTCCTGCTCTCTAAAACAAAATACTTCGCCATGATTTAGCACCTATTCTCATATTTAAAGTGCCTTATTTTATGTGTATAAATTGCATTGGCTTAAAAGACTCAAAACTTTGCACATTTGACCTTTGACCATTTGTCTTTTCTCATCTATATTTTCATTGTGACTAAAAAATAAATGAAAGAAGTATAGCGCACGGAGTGCAATATGAAATCAATTACCGAATGGTTTGATGAATACAGTGAAAGTCATCAAAATAAAACCAATAAAATGATCCATTGGGTTTGTGTCCCTGCGATCCTCTTTTCTATTCTTGGCATCCTTGCACATTTTAGCGCCTTACTGACTGCTTTAATTATTGTTCTCACATTAGTTTTTTATGCTCGCTTAGATTTAGTTTTAGCCGTCGCAATGGTTGCTCTTGTGGCAGTCATGGCTTGGGTCATTTACTTACTTCCTGTTGGTGCAGGATTTTATATCGGTGTCTTTATTTTGGCTTGGGTTGGTCAGTTTTATGGTCATAAAGTAGAAGGTAAAAAGCCATCATTTTTTAAAGACCTCCAGTTTCTTCTCATTGGCCCTGTATGGTGCATGGACGCCTATCTAAGTAAAGTACTACCAAAATGGAAAAGTCGCCAAAAACTGGCTTTTTAGCGCAAATAAACAAGGGGGAAATTTCACCAGTGAATTTACCCTTTGTTTTTTATAAAAAACTACGAATAAGCGATCAAAAATGCAATAATCTCAGGCTTATTTTTGATTTTCCATGTTCTAGAATATACTGACTCAATTGTCTTCATCTAAGTGCAAAATAATATAAAAAAATTAGATATTGAGTACGACATTTTATTTTTACAGCATCTCGTATCACAGCAAAAAATTGTTACTGCATTTGTAAATTAACGAGAAATTTGACCATTATGTTTTAGCCAATCATCTTCATGACGACCTTGTGGATCATGATGAGTCCAATGCATCACCCCACCCTGCGGGCTATATTCATATTCACCAAAAAATTCAACAAGATCACCTTTCTTCAAATTTTCCAATCGTGGTGCTAAATCAATATTATGTGCAACAAGTAAGGTTAAGCCGTTATCTAAAGTCAAAATAAATTTTTGATGCCGTGAACCCTCGTGATCATCACGCAATATTGCTTTGACTTTACCCTCAGACTGAACTTGAACATTGCTGAGTTTGCGTTCAAAAGATTTTTGAATCACCGCTAAGCCATGTCGATTTTGACTACTTTGTGTCGCATTTATTTGACTAGAATTTTGATGATTTACTGCTTGTTGCTGTGGTTTTTGCAAATTTTGTGCTTCTAAATGCGCATTTTCAGCACTTGTAGCAGCAGGATTTTGCTGATCTTGTTTTAAATCAATCCCAAAATATGCTGCAACAAGAACTGCGATCGCCGCGCCGATACTTAGATTGGTCTTATTTGCCATCTACAATCATTCTATGCTAAAAAATATTACCCGAATTATATAAACTTCCCTAACAATGAGAAAGCCAAATGTCTGAACAAGAACAATTAAGAACAATACTCATCGAAATTTTCCCAGAACTAAGAATTAAAGATTTTCCTGAAATAAACCCTAAAGACAGTAGCAGCACATGGTTGATGGATTGGAAAACTAATTATGAATGTTCTGAGAAAATCATTGCGAGCTGTGAATTTTCAAATTTCAGTTGGCTTTTAGAACAAAATTTTAAAAAGTTAACAATAGTAAAATCATCAGGATATAATGTTTCAAATATTTTAAAAGACATATTTTCCTATATTGAACAGTTTAAAGATCATACTGATCATGCGTTAATTGACTTGAATGAATTAGAATATGATGCTTCATTTTTTGACGATGATGAGCTGAGTTTTGAAGAACAATATGCGATTGCAATCGATAATATTACATCAGATATTCTTCAGCATGATTTAAGCGTTCTTGTGATTGAGCATGGGGAAAATATTGATTTTATTTTAAGTCAGGCGACTTTTGAAACTTTATCTAAATTAGAAAAAATACTCAAAATGATCTATGACAATAGCGATGTCACACTTTACTATCATACACATCAGCAAGATTATTCCTTTGAATCTTTATTAAAAAACCAAACATGAATGCATAAAAAACCCCTCATATGTTGAGGGGTTCCTTCATTTTACTGAAATAGTAAAATTATTGTGCAGCAGCAGCTTGAGCAGCAGCAACTTCGTCAGCGAAGCTCATTTCTGCTTTTTTCTCAATACCTTCACCTACTTGGAAGCGAACGAATTGAGCAACTGTAGTACCTGTTGCTTTCAATACATCAGCAACTTTTTTCTCATTGTCAATCACGTACATTTGACGCTCAAGAACAACTTCGTTCAAGTATTTTTCAACTGAACCAGTCACCATTTTTTCAACGATATTTGCTGGCTTACCAGATTCAATCGCTTTCGCTTCTGCAATTTCTTTCTCTTTTGCGATAAGATCAGCAGATACACCTTCAGCATTTACAGCAACTGGGTTGAACGCAGCAACGTGCATTGCAATACCTTTACCAGTTTCAGCATCACCTGTGTAAGACACAACAACACCGATTCGTAAACCGTGTTTATAAACTGCAAGGTTTTCACCTTCAACAATTGTTGCACGACGAACTTGGATGTTTTCACCGATTTTTTGAACAAGTGCAATACGCGCTTCTTCTACAGTGTGGCCATCTTCAAGTTTCAATTCAGCAATTTTAGCTGCATCAGTTTCATTTGCAGCTAAAGCAGCAGCAGCAACTTTTGCAGAGAAACCAGCAAAGTTTTCGTCTTTTGCAACGAAGTCAGTTTGGCAGTTTACTTCTAAAAGAAGTGCTTTGTTGCCTTCTTGAGCAATTGTGATTGCGCCATCAGCAGCAATGTTGCCCGCTTTTTTAGCTGCTTTTGCTTGACCTGATTTACGAAGGTTATCAATCGCTAACTCGATGTCACCGTCTGCTTCTGTTAATGCTTTTTTGCATTCCATCATTGCAAGACCAGTACGGTCACGTAATTCTTTTACCATGCTCGCAGTAACTGCAGTCATGTTGTTCTCCTAAATACGGTAGAAAATTGAATTCTGTTAACAAAAACGGCCCAAACATGAAATCTGGGCCGTTTTGCTGTTTCGACGCTTAATTTGCCACCATTACATGTCGCAAAAATGACAAGCCTGCGTCAAAAACGCATTAAGCCTCAGGCGCTTCTTTAGCAGCTTCTTCGCCTTTAGCTTGTGCATTTGCTTGAGTTTGAGCGTATTCTTTACCAGCAATAATCGCATCAGCCATAGCAGACGCATAAAGCGTTACAGCACGGATCGCATCATCGTTACCAGGAATAACGAAATCTACGTTATCTGGATTAGAGTTTGTATCAACGATACCGATTACAGGAATACCAAGATTCTTAGCTTCTTTAATTGCAATCGCTTCGTGGTCAACGTCAATGATGAACAATGCGTCAGGTAAACCACCCATGTTCTTAACACCACCAAGACCACGTTCAAGTTTTTCCATTTCACGAGTACGTTCTAAAGCTTCACGTTTAGTCAGCTTAGCAAAAGTACCGTCAGTAGATTGAGTTTGAAGGTCTTTTAGACGGTTGATTGACTGACGAAGTGTTTTCCAGTTCGTCAACATACCACCTAACCAACGGTGATCTACATAGGGTTGACCAGCGCGTTGAGCTTGTTCACGGATGATGTTTGAAGCAGCGCGTTTAGTACCAACGAATAATACTTTGTTCTTTTTGCTAGCTAGGTTGTTAACAAAGTTCAAAGCATCGTTTAACGCAGGAACAGTGTGCTCAAGGTTAATGATATGAATTTTGTTACGCGCACCAAAAATGTATTGACGCATTTTTGGGTTCCAGAAGCGAGTTTGGTGACCAAAGTGCGCGCCTGCTTGAAGAAGGTCACGCATACTTACGTTGTAATCTGCCATTTTCTTTACCTTAAAAGTTTGGGTTAGGCCTCCATATGTCCGCATTCTCCACCTAGGTTTAAAAAAACAAAGGCACCCAGAGCAATGTGTCGACATATGTGCGGATTTTTAAATTACCCTAATCAATTTTCCCGTCTGACTTTCATTGAGAAAGTAACGAAAAGCATTTGATAATTTGGGCGGCTATTTATACCATAGTCACATACAAATTTCCAAAAGTTTTTAAAGATCATGAACAGTACTTACGAAGCTCCCCGTCGTTTAATCAAAACCGCAGATGAAATTGAAAAAATGCGTGTGGCGGGACGACTTGCAGCCGAAATTCTGGATATGATCAAACCGCATATCAAACCAGGTGTATCGACACTTGAATTGGATACGATTTGTCATGACTGGATTGTCAATAAACAAAATGCCATTCCTGCATGTTTAGGCTATGGTGCAGCACCTGGTCGTCCTGCATTCCAACATGTGATTTGTACTTCAGTGAATCATGTGGTCTGTCATGGTATTCCGTCAGAATCAAAAATTTTGAAAAAAGGTGACATTTTAAATATTGATGTCACTGTCATTAAAGATGGTTATCACGGCGATACCAACATGATGTATATCGTGGGTGGTGAAACATCTATTCTTGCTGAACGTTTATGTAAAGTGGCACAAGAAGCCATGTATAAAGGCATGGAAACAGTTAAACCTGGTTCAACGATTGGTGATATTGGCGCTGCGATTCAAAAATATGTTGAGTCAGAGCGTTTTGGAGTGGTACGTGAATATTGCGGTCATGGAATCGGTACAGTTTTCCATGATGAACCACAAGTGCTGCACTATGGTCAGCCAAACTCTGGGATGATTTTAGAAGAAGGGATGACCTTTACTATTGAACCAATGATCAATGGCGGCGACTGGAAAACTAAACTACTTGGTGATAAATGGACAGTCGTTACCAAAGACCATAGTTTATCTGCACAATATGAACATACCCTTTTAGTGACTAAAACAGGCATTGAAGTGCTGACTGCTCGTCCTGAAGAAGATTTATCTCGTTTTGGCCAATAAATTGAACAATTCGATTGTCATTGACTAGTTTTGCTCGTCACTAGGTCGAAAAGGTCACTTTTAAGTGACCTTTTTTATTGCTTAGCGTGTGTATATTGGTTAAATGATCTATTTTTCAAAATATTGAAAAAATAATCATGTGAATTTTACAATGTAATTTAACTGTAACATCATTACAAAGCCTTATAAAAATTAAGGAATTCATCAACAAAAGCCCTAAAACGAGAACATTTATTAAATAAAGTCCTTGTTAAATGCAACATTCTTCTGCCGCAAAACAATCAAATAATGAAGCTGATAACAATGAGTAACAGCGGACATGGAGTCCATTTTATGAAAAAAGTACTTTTATGCTTTATGAGTAGCATTCCTCTATTCTCAACATGGTCTTATGCCGATTCTCCTTATTTCAGCTTAAAAGATGGCGATGGCTTTAAGCGTTTTTCCGTATCGGTGGGCGCTTTACACGTCATGCCTCAAGGCAAAGCACAGCCTATTCAAATCAATACTGCTGTCAAAGAAGGTGAAAAATCCAAAGTTGGGGACATCTCCATTGATTCCGTCAAAAACAATATGGATCCAGATATGGACCCCAATTTATCTTCAATCTTTGTCAATTTTCTAGATGGCTTAGGCATGGATACTTTGCCGGGTGCTTTGAGTGGTACGGCTGAAATCCATGGCTTAAGTCAATGGGAAAGTGCTGGAACAGGTTTGGAGGCAGATGATGTCACCACTTTAGGCTTAATGAGTAATTATTTTTTTACTGACCATATTTCCTTAGAAGTGAAAGCAGGTATTCCCCCAAAAGTTGACATTCGAGGTAAAGGAAAAATTTATGCCCCTTTTGAAGCATCAGCGACACCTGAGGTTATTGGCATTCCACTGCCCCAAATTGATATGAAAAATAATTTGCTCATCACTGATTTAGAAAATCATGGGGGTGCAGTTGCCGAAGCCCGAGCGTGGACACCTGCTGCAGAGTTGCAATATCATTTTGGCAAAACAGGGGTCAATAAATTCCGCCCTTATATTGGTGTAGGTGTGATGTATGCCTATTTTAATGAACTGGAAATGAATCCAAGTCTAGAAAAAGATTTGATTGATGCAGGACATATGATCGCAAATATTAAACAAGGACAAGCAGGTGCAGCTCTTGATGGCAAAGTAAGTCAGGCAAAACCTGAAGTTAGTTTGGATGCAAATGATGTCATTGCACCTGTAGCCACTGTAGGTTTTACCTATGATTTTAATGATCGTTGGTTTGCAGTGGGCTCTGTGAGTTATGCACAACTGACCGCTGAAGCAAACATTGCGGTTAAAGATGAAAAACTAGGTGAACTGATCAATGCTAAAACCGATATCGAAATTAACCCCATTTTAGGTTATGCAGGAATAGGTTATCGCTTCTAAGGTTATGAATAAATAGATGATCTAACCAAAATAAGAGGAATAGATGAAGCGTTTTGATTGCAAAATTCACCTCATCTTAGGCTGATTATTTCTAAAGAAGATTACACTACGCCCATCTAATCGAAAAATTAAAAGAATCAAATCACGACAACGTCGCTTAAATGATAAACATACATGCAGGTAAAAATTAAATCCCTTGCCTCATCCACATAATATTCTAGATAACTTTATTTTATTGATTGTTAAATTTTTATTTTGTCGTTTTAAAGTGATGAATCCGATACAATTTGTTCAGCCTTATGCCATGGATGTTGTATGACTGCACACACTATTGATGAAACTAAATTTTCTAAGCCTTTAATTTATATGCTGATTGGCAGTGCTTTCATACTCGCTTTGTCATTAGGTGTGAGACACGGTTTTGGGCTATATCTTGTTCCAATGAGTCATGAGTTTCAGTGGAATCACCAAGTATTTAGCCTTGCTATCGCCATGCAAAACCTCCTATGGGGTGCTGTGCAACCTTTCACAGGTGCATTAGCCGACAAATATGGCAGTAAAATCGTGGTCGCTGTGGGTGGTGTTTTATATACCATCGGTCTACTCCTGATGTCTGTCAGCTCCGAAGCATGGCTGCTTGATCTAAGTGCTGGATTGATTATTGGACTTGCACTTTCTGCCACCTCATTTTCGGTTTTATTGTCTGCGGTGGGACGTGCTGCACACCCAAGTAAACGTGGCATGGCAATGGGAATCGCCAGTGCTGCAGGTTCTTTTGGGCAATTCATCATGCTCCCGACCACATTATTATTGATTAAGAATGTGGGTTGGTCATCTGCCTTGGTGATCAGTGCTATTTTAGTTGCATTCATCGTTCCTTTAGCATGGATGCTCAAAGCACCTACGTATAATGCCCCTGCTACAGTTTCAAAAATCACTCAACCTGCTTTGACATTTAAACAAATTCTGAAAATTGCATTTTCCCATAAACCCTTTTTATTTTTGGCTTTAGGCTTTTTCGTATGCGGTTTTCAGGTGGTATTTTTAGGCATTCATTTGCCTGGATATTTGGTCGATCATGGTTTTGATGCCTCTAATGGTACTGTTTTCCTCGCTTTGGTTGGGTTATTTAATATCGTGGGAACTTATGGTGCAGGTTATTTAGGCGATAAATTTTCTAAACCACATTTACTGATGTGGTTATATGGCTTGCGTGGTATCGCGATTGTCGCGTTTTTGATGTTACCTCTGAGTATATGGACGATTTATAGCTTTGGCATCATCATGGGCATCTTATGGTTATCGACGGTTCCCCTCACAAACGGCATTGTGGCCAATATGTTTGGGGTTAAATATTTAACCATGCTCAGTGGCATCGTGTTTTTCACCCATCAAGTTGGCTCATTTTTTGGTGGTTGGCTAGGTGGCTTGAATCATGATTTAACAGGTAATTATAATATGATGTGGGCTTGTTCAATTGTCTTGAGTGTTTTCGGGGTAATGGTTCATTTCTTTGTCAATGAGGAGTCTGTGGTCGATGACTAACGCATTTTCATGGTTAAAACTGAGCATCACACTTGGGCTAATTTTTTTATTCACTCTTTCCGCAGTGCTTTGGCTAAATACGCCTGAACTTTTTGAATATTTTAATATGGCATTCTGTGCGCATTAAGATGATCATGTGAATGGCAAACACATCAAATAGTGTCTGTCATTCAGGCTTTTTTGATAAATTTTAAATCTCTTCACGACTCAAGCTTCAAGTCCTTAAACGCCGTAAGTAAATGTTCCAACAACACTCTTATCGCAGGTAACATGCCCAAACGAGAAGTATAAACAATATAAATCACACCTTTTGGTAAATGCCATTCAGGTAATAATTCAATTAAAGTCCCTTGTTTTAACTCCTCATGCACAAATACGCGTGGCAAAGATGCAATACCCACCCCTTTTAATACGGCGGCTTTCATTGCACTAAAATTATCAGTTTTCAATCGGGGTTGAAATTCAATATCATGAAAAATATTAGCCTCACCACATTTATGTAATGTCCACATGGCTTTTGCTGCATGAAAACCAATACTTGGCAATTGTGCTAAATCTTCTGGACTTTGTGGAATCGCCAGGTGTTGAAACAAATGAGGCTTTGCCACGAGAGCATGTTCCCATGCATCTAATTCTCGTACAATCAAATCACTATCATCTAAAGGTGTATTACGGACACGGATCGCAAGATCAATTCCCTCGGCAATCAAATCTACCCGTCGATTCGTTGCCACCAAATCCACACGTACATGCGTATTGGTCTGCATAAAATCAGCAATCATCTCACCCACAGGCATTTCAACCAATGCAATTGGGCAAGAGATACGCACCAAACCTGTCGGCTCATCTGACAAGGTACTTTGAATAAAATTTTCAGCGTTATCGACATTATCTAAGATTTTTAGACAATATTGATAAAATTGTTGCCCAACCTCAGTGACTGTAAATTGTCGAGTATTGCGTTGAATCAAACGAATTTTTAAACGAGCTTCCAAATCTGAAATACGTCTAGATAGTTTCGACTTGGTTATCCCCAACGTTTCACTTGCTTTTGTAAAACCTTGATATTTAACAACTTGAACAAAATAGTAATAGTCATTGAGATTTTGCATTCATCATCCTATAAATAGAAAAATCTGTTGTTATTTTCGCTCTTTAATCCTGTCTTTATACCTCGATAATAAATATTAAGCGAAATATAGATTTGAGGATATTACAATGAAAACTATTGAAAAAGTATATACCAGTCATCGTAGCAACTGGGTCGGTGATGGTTTCCCAACCCACTCAATGTTACCTATGCACGAAATCAGCACTGCCACTAGTCCTATTATTTTGATGGGCTATACAGGTAAATATGCTTTTACACCTACTACACATCAGCGAGGTGTAGGTATGCATCCGCATCGTGGCTTTGAAACAGTGACTATTGTCTATGATGGTGAACTTGAACATCATGATTCAAAAGGCAATCAAGGTAAAATTGGCAAAAATGAAGTGCAATGGATGACTGCGGGTCGAGGCATTATGCACGAAGAACATCATTCCAAAGATTTTGCCAAAAAAGGCGGTGATTTAGATATGGTACAACTTTGGGTAAATTTACCAAGTCATGCAAAAATGACTGAACCACGTTATCAAGAGCTAACTGAGCAAAATATTCCCGAAGTTCAACTTGCGAATGACCATGGCATTGTGCGTGTTATTGCAGGTCAATATGTGAATGGACAACGCTTCGTCAAAGGGGCAGCTCACACTTTCACCCCAATCAATCTGTTAGATGTGCGTTTAAATCAACATGCTGTTGAACACTTTGAGTTTAATCCCCTTTGGAACAATATTATTTTTGTTTTAAGTGGCAAAGTAAAAATTGATGAACAAGAGTTTTCAGGCATGCAAACTGTATATTTAACCCATGATGCCGATTCAATTGCAATCGAGTGTCTCGAAGATGCAAAAATTTTAATCACCAGTGGTGAGCCCATTCATGAACCCATTGTTGCTCATGGGCCATTTGTGATGAATTCTGAAGCTGAAATTCAACAGGCATTTTTAGATTTTAAACGTGGTTTACTCGCTTAAAATTAGATCAAATGTAATAAAATAATCAACCTGTCTTGGCAGGTTGATTATCATCCTGATACAGCTGTAACAACCGTTTCCCCATTTTTCTGACCCAACTCAATATGTTGAAATTCACGATATTGCCTAATCATTTTAGCCAAATCAGATGAATGGCTTGTCACCCATAATTGAGTAAACTGACTCGCTTCAGCAATCAACATCGTCAGCGCAGGTAACAACTCAGGGTGTAAGCTATTTTCAGGTTCATTCAATGCCATAAAGTTGGGGGGTCGTGGACTAAGCAATGCCACTGCTAAACACAAAAAGCGTAATGTCCCATCTGAAAATTCAGCACTTTCCAAAGGTCTCAAAACCCCCTCGCGCTTCATCATCATTTGAAAACGTCCACCCAATTCTTCCACATAAAACTGAGTATTAGGAAATGCTTTTTCTAATATCGCATATAAAGTTTCTGTTTGCCCACGCTCTCGTAAAGTCTCAAAAGCCGCCGCCAAATTTGCACCATCATGCGCCAAAACAGGTGATCGAATACCCACCTGAGGGATCCGCATCGGAGAATGAGTACTCACCGAAAACTCATGATAAAAACGCCAATTTTTCATGCTTTCTCGTACTTGTGACACTTCAGGATATAAATGTGGATCAGACAGTTGTCCAAAGATAGAATCTTCCTGCGTTAACGTCATCGGGTAACTCATTTTTTCACCCTCAACATTTTTTAAAAATGCAGCTTGATTAACCCGTTGCATCAACTCACTCATACCGCGATGTTGATAGCCACTCAACCAAATGTTTTCTTTTTTCACCAATGGATCTAAAGCAAATAAACTAATTAATGGCTCAGGAAAACCGATTTCTATCTGATATTCATAATATTGCATGTCTACAGCTAAAATCATTCGTTTTGGATCTTTCGCCCGATCTCCTGCTCGATGACCACCTGCCCACATTACTTTTTGAATCCCGCCTTCTTCAGCAATCGCTTGTGATAAGCGTCCATTGGCTGCTTCATGCAACAAACGCATCGCTTTATAAAGATTAGATTTGCCACAACCATTTGCACCACTGATGATATTTAATTGTTTTAAGGGCAAGTTAAGCTTGCGAACTGAACGAAAGCCTTGAATCATGACAGATTGAATGGTCATAGTATTGTGCACATCTTCTATTTTTTGTGAGACGCTAATGGTTTTACTCAATTCATAAAAAACCCGCAAGCCTAAACTTACGGGTGAAATACGATATAAAAATTTTAAAATCGTTTTAGAATAAACGATTCATACCATTGAGTGTTGCTACACGATACGCTTCAGCCATCGTTGGATAGTTAAATGTCGTTTCAACAAAATACTTAATGGTGTTGTTTCCACTTTGCATCACGGCTTGACCGATGTGAATAATTTCAGCTGCATTATTACCAAAACAATGCACACCCAATAATTCCAAAGTATCGCGGTGGAATAAGATTTTAAGCTCTCCCACGGTATCGCCCGTAATTTGTGCACGCGCTAAATGACGGAATGATGCTTGCCCCACTTCATATGGAATTTTTTCTTCAGTCAGCTGACTTTCAGTTTTACCAAAGAATGAAATCTCAGGAATAGTATAAATTCCTGTTGGAATGTCTTTCACGGGTTTAATGTCTTTTTCACCAGACATATTTGAACCAGCACAGCGACCTTGGTCATAGGCAGCCGATGCAAGAGATGGCCAACCAATGACGTCACCCGCCGCATAAATATTTTCGACTTCAGTTTGGTACTGATCATTCACAGCAAGCTGACCACGACTGTTTGGTGTGATCCCTACATTTTCCAAACCTAAGCCATCGGTATTCCCTGAACGACCATTACACCACAAAATCGCATCTGCTTTGATTTTTTTACCACTTTGTAAATGCAGTACAACATGGTCATCAAAGGTTTCTAAATGGTCAATTTGCTCATTGTGGCGAATCAATACACCTTGTTCACGCAAATGATAAGACAAGGCATCAGCAATTTCATCATCCAAATAGCTTAAAAGTTGATGTTGGGTATTAATCAAGTCAACTTTATGATCTAGACCAATGAAAATCGATGCATATTCGCAACCAATCACACCCGCACCATAAATAATGATTTTATGAATCGTAAAATCAAGGTCTAAAATTTTGTCTGAATCAAATACACGAGGATGATTAAAGTCTAAACCTTGTGGATGATATGGACGGCTACCTGTTGCTACAACCAATTGACCATAACCTAATGTTTCTTTAATGCCATCTTCACCAAAAATGATGACTGTATTTTTATCCTGAATATAGGCTTGACCATGAAATACATCAATATTATTACGGTCATAAAAACGTGAATGCGTATCGACTTGTTGTTGAATCACTTTATGTGCATTACGCAATACTTGTTTCATGGTGAATTGTTTCCAATCCCCAACCTTTTTAAACATCGGATCACGCTGGTAACGAATAATACTCGATACCGTTTGACGCAGTGCTTTACTTGGAATTGTGCCGACATGAGTACAGTTACCACCCAACTGCTCACGCACATCCACAATTGCAACACGCTTACCGGATTTAGCAAGCTTCATTGCCGCGCCTTCACCAGCAGGACCTGAGCCAAGTACGACTGCATCGTATTTCACATAATTCCCACTAACGACTTCTTTTTTACGTGGCATTCAAAGCTCCTTCCGAATTCTGTCTATATGCAATGTATATTATGAACTAAACTCACATAATTTTCTGTATTTCCCATGCATATATTCTGTGATAACTACATTTAGAAAATGAATAGTGTTTTTACCCTTTCATTTTCCAATTCCGCTATAATATAGCGAAATACCTACCGTCAAAAACAGTGGAAAAGTTGAATATGTCAGAAAACCGTAAACCTGAACAGGGTGTAAAATTACGTGGTGCAGAAAAAGTTGCTCGTATTCCTGTAAAAGTTGTACCAACGGTTGAAGCACCTCGAAAGCCAGATTGGATTCGGGTGAAAATGGCTGCGCCTGATGAAGTTCAGCGTATCAAAACAACACTTCGCGCTCAAAAATTACATACCGTGTGTGAAGAAGCAGCTTGTCCCAACCTCCCTGAATGTTTTGGTGGTGGTACTGCAACCTTTATGATCATGGGTGATATTTGTACCCGTCGCTGTCCATTCTGTGATGTCGCACATGGTCGCCCAAATGCACTTGACCCTGATGAGCCACGTCACATGGCGGAAACCATTGCCAATCTTGGTTTAAAATATGCCGTGATTACCTCTGTAGACCGTGATGATCTCCTCGATGGAGGTGCGCAACATTTTGTCGATTGTATTAAAGAAGCTCGTGCTTTAAGTCCTAAAACTTTATTGGAAATTTTAGTGCCTGACTTCCGTGGTCGTATGGATGTGGCTTTACGCATCATGACTGAATGTCCACCTGATGTATTTAATCACAACATTGAAACTGTACCCCGCTTGTACAAAGCCATGCGTCCAGGTTCTGACTATCAGCATTCTCTAAACTTATTAAAAATGTTTAAAGAATACTGCCCTGAAATTCCAACCAAATGTGGTTTGATGGTGGGAATTGGTGAAACTGAAGAAGAAGTCATTGCTTTGCTTGATGATCTTCACGCACATGGCGTGGACTATGTGACCATTGGTCAGTATTTACAACCTTCGAAAGAACATGCACCGATAGACCGTTTTGTCACGCCTGAAGAGTTTGAGCGTTATACAGCACATGGTCAAAAGCTTGGTTTTAGAAACATTTGGGCAGCGCCAATGGTGCGTTCAAGTTATTTTGCAGACCGTCAATATTATGGTGAGCCTGTTCCACAAGTACGTCGCAAGACTGATCCTGCGAAGAAAATTGCAGTGCAAACTATTGAAGCTTAATTAAAAATATATAGCTTAAAATAAAAAGCCCATCTAAAAAGATGGGCTTTTTTGACATCCACAACATTATTTAATCAAGCTATTGACAATAAAATGATTGAATACTTCAATTTATGACACAAAATACCATACGCACAGCGAAAGACTAAACATGCATATTGAATATAACAGCAGTGCAAAAAATTGATCAATTATTGCAACGAAAATCACATTAATTTCAATAAAATATAACAGCATCAAATTATAAAAATTAAAAAAATCATTATCTTATAAAAAAAAATTACATGAAGTAAAATTATATGCTCTATAAACTCGTGTCTTTAGGTCGCACAATGAACCTACCATCCCCTGATTTTTTAACTGCATTTAGTATGGCAGCATTGACAGCTTTTACAGTGTCATGGGTGATGTGGGCATTGGGCAAGCACTATTGGAAACAAGGCATGTCTTGGGCTGTGATAAGCACTTTATTATATGCTTTTGCTTACATCAGTTTCCTTTTACAAAATATATTGGAATGGTTCGTCATTCCTGTCATTTCCAAATTATTCATCAGTTTTGCGATTGCAACCTTTACAGTCGCTTTAGAACGCTTTTGCCAAAGTACTCAATGGAATCGTGATTGTGCTGTTATTTTAATTCCGATATTCGCCACGCTTACTTTAGCCATAAGCTGTCTACCCCAAAATATTGCATGGTTTAACATGCTGCAAAGTGTAATCACCGTATTACAAACCATATATACCATTTTGGTTTTATTTCGCATGCGCTCACGGACCCCTGGTACAGGTTGGCTGTTGGTCAGCGGTGGTGCCTTAATTCATCTTGCCACAATACTCCCCCTTATGTTTATAGCAGCTCGCCCAAATCCTGAATTTACAATACAAGCCTCTACACAAGATATTTTAGCGATGTGGGCAATTTGTCTAATTTTATTTTTAAAAATGGTGGTGATGTCATTTGGTTTTTTAATTATGCTTCGAGACCGTCAAGCCGCACTTGAAGAAGATAAAGCAAGGCTTGATTATTTAACCCAACTCCCTAATCGCGCTACGCTAGTTGAAGCAATACGAGAAGCGACCTTACAAGCATCCAAGCAGCTAACCCCCTTGTCTTTAATGGTAATTGATATTGACCACTTTAAAAAATTTAATGATGAATATGGACACTTAGCAGGTGACCGTGTCATTCAAGTCGTTGCACAAATATTAAGACAACAATGCCGAGAAATGGATTTAGCTGCCCGTTACGGAGGTGAAGAGTTTATTCTACTTTTACCTCATACCACATTAGATGAAGCACATATTTTAGCAGAACGTCTATGTCATCATGTTCGTTCGATCATGGTGGACTTAGATGGAACACGACAATTAAATATCACCATTAGCGTGGGTGTACACTGCTGCATCCCAACACAAAATAGTACGTGGGAATCATTGGTTGCAGTTGCTGATGAGGCAATGTATCTTGCTAAGCAAAGGGGACGTGATCGAGTGGTTTTATCTAACTCGTTAACTTAACCACTTTGATCTGCCTTTAAAACCGATAAAAATTTATCCATTTGTTACAGGAATCTGCTTAAAAAGCAAACATGCCGATAAGCTTGGTATCATCGGTCACATACAATCAAAAAAATTGCCTAATAACAATCAAGCGCTCAGATTTTTCACGCAGTCGTGTCGTTCCACAAAATACTAATATCTGAATAAAACCTTGAGAACAACAGCATATTCTTTAAGTGTAGTGTTGTCACTGATGCAATATATAAGCAATGGATGTATCACTCACAACTTAGACGACACCCTAAAATAGGTATTTTTTAAACTCAAATGCTTTAAAGCTGTGAATATTGTTTTATTTTTAAACAGTTATTTATTTTTTTGATTTTAAATGCAGAAAAATATTTGACACTTTTAAATATCCACCCTAATATACGCCCACCTCTGAAACGACCCTATCGTCTAGAGGCCTAGGACATCGCCCTTTCACGGCGGTAACCGGGGTTCGAATCCCCGTAGGGTCGCCATTAATTCATGGTTTAGTTTCTAAATTCAAAGGTACGCCTCATCTTATTGACCCTATCGTCTAGAGGCCTAGGACATCGCCCTTTCACGGCGGTAACCGGGGTTCGAATCCCCGTAGGGTCGCCATATATCTAATATACTGTGCTTAATACATAAGCATTCTAGTATTCATGCTTTTTTATTTTTAAATCTCTCGCAATGAATTTAATCATTCATTCTTTGTGTATGTTCTCGCATTTCCAAATGATTATTCACTCATAATCGTGCTAACTCCTCTTTGTCAATAATGACAATTGTCTTTACTTTATCAATTCTTCTTTGAACTCTGCATCAATAACACCTACAATGTTGCGCTTCGTTATTTAGCTAAATTACTTTTATGCAGTCACCTCACACACAGCATGATGCTCCAAATCAAGGACATTCTGCACCATTAAAACGTGCTATGAGCACGCGACACTTGGTGATGATCTCACTGGGTGGTGCCATTGGTACGGGCTTATTCTTAGGTTCAGGTGAAGTTATTGCACAAACAGGACCGATTGGTGCCATTATTTCCTATATTTTGGGTGGGATCATCGCCTATATGGTGATGCTATGTTTAGGTGAACTTGCAGTGCATATGCCAGAATCAGGTTCATTTGGAACATATGCACAAAAATATATTGGCCCTGCAACAGGTTATACGGTGACATGGCTATATTGGCTCACATGGTCAGCAACCCTAGGCACTGAATTTACCGCTGCAGCATTATTGATGCAGGAATGGTTTCCACAAGTGTCTATGTGGCTATGGACGATTATTTTTGCAGGCGTAGTGTTTGGTCTCAATATGAGTTCAACACGTTGGTTTGCTGAGTCTGAATTTTGGCTATCTTTGGTCAAAGTCATCACGGTTATTGCCTTTATTGTATTAGGCTTGTTAGCAATCTTTGGTCTGGTCAATTATGAAGGTTATAGTTCCGCGCCATTATTTAGCAACTTAACGGGTAATGATTGGTTTCCTAATGGGCTAATTCCTATTTTTACCACCATGCTGATTGTTAATTTTGCATTTTCAGGCACAGAGTTAATTGGTGTTGCAGCAGGTGAAACTAAAGATCCTGCAAAAAATGTTCCCAAAGCCATCAATACTGCTATCTGGCGTTTATTGATTTTCTTTGTCGGAACAATCATTGTGATTAGTGCGCTCTTACCGCATGAAATGGCAGGTTTAAATGCAGAAGGTGTCAGCAGTAGTCCTTTTGTCACCGTCTTTAATCATATTGGTATCCCATATGCAGAAGACATTATTCGTTTCGTCATCATTACCGCCTTGTTATCTGCTGCCAATTCAGGTTTATTCGCAGCCTCTCGCATGATGTGGTCATTATCTGCAAAAAAACAACTGCCGACTGTTTTTTCTAAACTGAATGCACGTGGTATTCCTTATATTGCAGTTATGGTCACTATGCTGGGTGCATTACCGGGTTTATTGTCTGAACATTTTGCACCTGAAACCATTTTCAAAAACTTACTTGGTGTTGCGGCATTTACGATGGTCGTCGTGTGGATGAGTATTTGTTGGAGTCAGTTTAATTTCCGCCGTGAATGGTATAAATCAGGTCGTCGTAAAGAAGAATTAGGTTTTGCTGCGCCGTTATTTCCCATCGTACCGATTTTAGGTTTTGTGTTCTGTTTCATTACTTGTATCAGTATGGTATTCGACCCTGACATGATGGTGGGTTTTATTTGCTGTTTAATTTTTATCGCTTGTTGTTATGCAAGTTATGCATATTTGTATAAAGACTCAGAATAATAATGTTCTTGCACATTTATTTCCTAGCTAAATCTTTTAGAGCAGACTAACCCTCTGCTCTTTTTTATCTACCAAGCAATTGGTAATTTTTAAATACCATTTCAAATGAATGCAAACATAGCCATCAAGGGCTAAATTTTGTAGAATAGCGCTTTATTTCCCATGGTTTTGGTTATGACCTCTTGGACTCCTCATGTTACTGTCGCTACAGTTGTAGAAAAAGATGGAAAATTCCTTTTTGTTGAAGAACATACGGAAGGTGTAACACATACGGTATTTAACCAACCCGCAGGACATGTCGAGTGCGGTGAATCCATTGTACAAGCAGCAATTCGTGAAACCATGGAAGAAACAGGTCATGCAGTCGAAGTAGACGCTTTACTCGGTATGTATACGTATACACCTCCGATGTTTCCTGACCGCACCTATTTTAGATTTTGCTTTTTAGCCCATGTTTTAGATTATTTCCCAGAAGCCGAGCTTGATACAGGCATTGTTGGACCAAAGTGGATGACACTTGACGAACTCATCGAGTCAGCCCGCGCCCGTAGTCCATTGGTGATTAAAGCTGTACAAGATGCACTTTCTGGGCAAAAATACCCACTTTCGCTCATCTATGAGCATCAAAACTCTCCTCTCATTTCAAATTTGGATGCTTAGTCCTATGCAACAACGTGTCATCGTCGGTATGTCGGGTGGTGTAGATTCTTCTGTTTCTGCTGCACTTTTACTTCAACAGGGTTATCAGGTTGAAGGGCTTTTCATGAAAAACTGGGAAGAAGATGATGGCACGGAATATTGTACTGCAATGGAAGACCTTGCCGATGCACAAGCTGTGTGTGACAAAATCGGTATCAAATTACATACAGCCAACTTTGCTATGGAATACTGGGATCGCGTATTTGAGCATTTTCTACAAGAATATGCCGCAGGTCGTACACCCAACCCAGATATTTTATGTAATAAAGAAATTAAGTTTCGTGCATTTTTAGACCATGCCGTAAACTTAGGTGCAGACTTTATTGCGACTGGACATTATTGTCGTCGTGGTGAAACATTAACCAACGCTCGTGGTGAACAATATGCACCCTTACTGCGTGGTGTAGATCAAAATAAAGATCAAACCTACTTCCTCCATGCGGTTCATGGTCGTGAAATCAATAAAACCTTGTTCCCTGTCGGTGAAATTGAAAAACCGCAAGTACGTAAAATTGCTGAAGAACTCGGTTTAGCCACAGCCAAGAAAAAAGATTCTACAGGGATCTGTTTTATTGGCGAACGTCGTTTTAATGACTTTTTAAAGCAATATTTACCTGCTCAACCTGGAAAAATTGTCCTTGATACAGGAAAAGAGGTTGGTGAACATCATGGCTTAATGTACTATACGCTCGGTCAGCGTGGTGGGATTGGTTTAGGCGGTCTCAAAGGTGCTGAAGAAGGTGCATGGTTCGTTTTATATAAAGACATTGAAAATAACCGTTTAGTGATTGGTCAAGGTCATGAACATCCACTCATGCAAAGCACCATTTTATGGTCTGAAGCGATTGACTGGGTCGCTGGTGAACAAGACATTCCTGAAGCTGGTTTTAAATGTACGGCAAAAACACGTTATCGTCAGCCTGATCAGACCTGTACTTTGTTTAAAGACCCAACTACACCCAATGGTGTACGCGTAGAGTTTGATGAACCACAACGTGCAGTCACACCAGGTCAAAGCGTCGTGTTCTATGTAGATGACGTCTGCTTAGGTGGTGGTGTGATTCATCATACCAATGCACCAAAACCTGATTTTATTGATTAAGTCATTCAACAAACTGCAAGGAATTTAGGCATGGTTGATCTACCCTTTCAACAGCCTCAAACTTTGAATCCACGCCAAAATAAAACTTTGGCGTTAGCAGCTGTGTTTCAAGCCACACAGCTCACCCATATGACTGCAATGTCAGGACGTCAAAGTATTGGTGAAAGTGGTAATTTCTATTTTGAACAACTCATCAAAGCTAGCCTAAATATCCGCCCTCAAGACAATCAATCCTCAAAAACTTTAGATTTTTTTCATCAATTATCTGATATTTCTTTGGGTTTAAAGACCTTAGAAGGCAGCATTACCCAACCCTTTAATTCTGCACCAAAGTCAAGAATTCCAAAATTATCCAATGCTAAACTGCCTATGTCCTATGCCATGGCATTATTAAGCTTGGAAAAAAAAGTTTATAGCAATCCCGAATTTGTCGAAATCATTGAAAAATCTCAGCAAAAAATCTTAAAACAGCTGTCTTTTTTTGATAATGATTATACTCATCCAAGTATTATTGCCAATCTTGCACAGACCTATGTCGATACCGCAGGACAAATCAATCCACGTATTTTAGTGCGTGGTAATGCCGAAGCATTTAAAGACCCTACACATACCAATCGTATTCGCGCTTGTCTATTTACAGGTTTGCAAATGGCGCACCTTTGGCGTCAGCTCGGTGGTAGTTCTTGGGCAATGATTTTTAGCAAACGTAAATTGCTACAGGATCTTCAAGACCTTGCTCGCCTTCAATATCAGGTTACCTAACTTGAATGAAGCAGCATCTTTTTCGCTTTTCGTTTAATTCCAAAGTCTAAGGAATCTCTATGAACGCTTTAACTGCACTTTCGCCATTAGATGGACGCTATGCGAGCAAATGTGATGCTCTCCGTCCTTTCCTCTCTGAGTTTGGTTTAATCCACGCTCGTGTGACTGTTGAAGTGCGTTGGTTACAAGCGCTTGCTAACCGTCCTGAAATTACTGAAGTTCCACCATTCTCAGCTGCAACAAATGCTGCTTTAGATGCAATTGTTGCGAACTTCTCTGAAGACAATGCGAACCGCATTAAAGAAATTGAACGTACCACGAACCATGACGTGAAAGCCGTTGAGTATTTCTTAAAAGAACAGATTGCCAATATTGATGAACTTAAAAATGCAGGTGAATTTATTCACTTTGCTTGTACTTCAGAAGACATTAATAACCTTTCACATGCTTTAATGCTCAAAAATGGTCGTGCTGTTCTTGTTGAATCTATGCAACAAATTGTCGATGCGATTGCTGCTTTGGCTGAAACTCATGCTGAACAACCAATGTTGTCACGTACACATGGTCAAACAGCAAGCCCAACAACTTTGGGTAAAGAAATGGCGAACGTGGCTTACCGCCTTGCACGCCAAATCAAACAATTCAACAATGTTGAACTTCTAGGTAAAATCAACGGTGCTGTAGGTAACTACAATGCGCACTACTCTGCTTACCCAGAAATCAACTGGCCTGCTCACTCGCAAGCATTTGTTGAATCACTAGGTTTAACATTTAACCCATATACAACTCAAATTGAGCCACACGACTATATCGCAGAAATGTTCGATGCTTTACGTCGTTTCAATACCGTATTAATTGACTTTAACCGTGATGTTTGGGGTTATATCTCTTTAGGTTTCTTCAAACAACGTTTGAAAGAAGGCGAAGTTGGTTCTTCGACTATGCCACATAAAGTTAACCCAATTGACTTTGAAAACTCAGAAGGTAATTTGGGTATTGCAAATGCGGTATTGGCTCACCTTGGTGAAAAACTTCCAATTTCTCGTTGGCAACGTGACTTAACTGACTCTACAGTTCTTCGTAACATGGGTGTTGGTTTGGCACAAAGCTTAATCGCGTTTGAAGCTTGCTTAAAAGGCATTGGTAAACTTGAATTAAATGCTGCACGTATTCTTGAAGACTTAGACCATGCTCAAGAAGTTTTAGCTGAACCAATTCAAACCGTTATGCGTCGTTATAACGTTGAAAAACCATACGAAAAATTAAAAGCATTAACACGTGGTCAAGCGATGACACGTGACATGATGGTTGATTTTGTCAATGGTAATGAACTTGAAGCCGTTCCTGCTGCAGATCGTGCACGTTTAGCACAAATGACTCCTGCAACGTATACAGGAAATGCTGCTGAACAAGCAAAACAAATCAAAGATTTGATTTCTAAAATCTAATCGATTAAGAAAAATAAAAAGCGAAGCCTAGGCTTCGCTTTTTTTATCAATCATATTGTATACACTATGGTAATGGGCAATAACGCATCCAATCTGCTTGCATTTTTTCTAATTCATCACCCGTCAATATATCACTATAGTAAATATAATAAGTCGTATCTGGATATTGGATTTTATGTCGATAGAGCATGCCACGTAAAGACACTAAAAGCTCTTCAGGAAAATCTCCATCGAGTTGATCAAGCTCTTCAAAATCATAATTAAAATAACAATTTTGCGTCGCAATAAAGGCTTCAATAACCGCCATACATAATCCCTAATTCTACGAAATGCCATACATACTGTTTAAAAAGTAGAAAAAACAATGTCAATCATCGCTTACTCATATTTAAACTTTAACCCAAACCAAGTACAGGTATAAATAACTCATCACTCAATGCATTGAATCGAATATGTGCTAAAACATCGCTCTTTGGATTTGAGATCGCACTTTGTACTGTATTCACGTCCATTTTCGCCGCCTGCACATCTTGCAATATTGATTCAATGTCTTGATTTTCAGATACAGATTCTTGTTGCATTAAGCTTGAAATATTCACTGCTGCATTTTCAGAATATTGATTTTCAGGTGCAATATCTAAGACTGCGACATTGTTTAACACTGCAGCAATCGCATGTTCATCCACATATGCTTCAGATGCTATTTTCGCTGTTGCTTCTGCTGCGATGACTGTAAAACTAAAGGCTTCACTCATCGCACTACTGTTATTTGCTGCATCCATTTGTGTAAATGTAAAACTATGCTCACCTAAAGCCAAATCATGACTTGGGGTAAATGTCCATTTTCCACTTTCCACTTTGACAGTTGCTATTGCCTGACCATTATCATAAATCGTCACTATGGCGCCAGACTCACCTGTCCCTGCAAACTCAGGGCGTGCATCATCTGTTTCTCCATGATTTGCAATGGTTTTACCTTGATCACCATCCCCATTAACATCATCTGTGACCGTTTTTAAAACCACTTTATTGGGTGCAATGGTATCTTTTGTACCTATCACTTGGGTACTTTCGGACTTATTACCTGCAGCATCAAAGGTATAAATATGAGCAATCGCTTGATCTGTCAAACTGCTCTTTAAAGTTATGCTAAATTTCCCTGCTGCATCACTGACAGTCGAACCAATTAAAGTCCCTTCTTTATTATAAATTTCTACTTTTTGATTGGCACCCGTTTGTCCTGTAACTTCATTACCTTCGGCATTAAGCTTTGCAGTCACAGCATCAGGAGCTATCGTGTCCATTCCTGCTTTTATCACCAAATCTTTCGAAGCATTGCCCGCCGCATCTGTTACAGTCAGATTTGCTGTTTCATCTTTGGCTAAAGCAGGTTTAATTTGAGCCGTAAAATAGCCTTGATCATCAGCAGTTGCAAATGCGATTACTTCACCTTGGCTATTTTTTATTGTAATTTTACTGTTAGCCTCAGCATAACCCGTCACTTGGTCACCTTGGGCATTGACTTCAATACTTGGCTGCTTTGGTGCTAAAGTATCTTTCCCGACAATCACTGTACTTGCATCTGACTCATTCCCAGCAGCATCTTTTACAACTACTTTAGCTTCAGCACCTGTAGCTAAAGCAGGTGTTATAGAGATTGAAAATGTTCCATCTGAAGCCACAGTGACAGGCCCTGCCAAGACTGTTTTACCTGCTGCATCATAGACATACACTTTTGCGCCTGCTTCAGCCTGACCAGATACAATACTGCCTGTCTCATTGATTTGCACCTGTGCTGCATCAGGGGCAATGGTGTCTTTTGTCCCTGTAATCACAGTGACTTGAGATTCATTGCCCGCTGCATCTTTTGCATAGATTAAAACTTTTTCATTATTGATCACGTCGCGATCTAAAGTGAGCTTAAAATTGCCCTCTGCATCAGCGACTGCTTGTCCAAGTGTCTTACCTGACGCATCTTTTACATAAACTATTGCCCCTGCTTCTGCTTTACCTGTAACCACTTTTCCATCAGAATCTAAAGTTGCTGTAGGGACTGAAGGTGCAACTAGATCAGTATTTGCTGCATGACCGTCATCATCATTGTCATGAAATGCAGCTAGATAAATCCCCTCTAAACCCAATAAAATTAAAGCAGGTTTCACTAAGTCTTTTTCATACCAAGCAACGGTTTCTTCAGCAACTTGTGATGTTTTCATATTTTCAGGTGCTAAATAAGTTTGACTTGCTTCAAGTTCTTGTATCACTCGTTTAGGATCATAATTTATCTGATAACCTTGAGCAGTGATGACTAGCTCTTCAAAAATTCCTTGCGTATTACTGAGTAAAATCTGGTGAGGTGTTTCATTTCCTTGATGAACAAAATTGTCTAGTATAATTTTTTCACCATTTTTTAGAATAATTATAGCTTTATCACCAATATGCTCAACGGATGCAATTTGTTCTTTGGTATACCCTAAACGAATAATAGATGGCTGATTTAAAGGAATATGTTTATTTTCTGAATTTTGCAATGTGACTAAAGTTGATTTATCTAAAACGACTATACCAGTCATTATATCCTCGTTGAAAACAGCAATTTAAATAAATGCTTACGCTATCAAAAGCACTTACAAAGTACAATCAATAACACATGAATATTTAACAAATAAATCTAATTTAAGTTCAATTTAAATCTAGATTTAAATTAAATTTTTATTACACTATTGAGCACCAAACCAAGAAAAAATATACATGATTTATTATAAATTAACTACAAAACATTGGCTCACTTTGGCGGTACTTGCAATTGCAATCATCATCGCGAGCATTCAACCTTTAGAGTTGGAATCCTACCTTTTACATCAGGTCGGTACTGCATTAATGCTTATTATGCTGTTGATTTGTTTAAAAAAAATTGGACTCAATTATTCTTCATTTTTATTATATATCTTATTTTTACTGATTCATGTTTCAGCAGCACATTACCTCTACTCATACGTACCTTATAATGATTGGATTAAATCTATTTTTCATTTTGATTTAAATCAAACCATGGGCTGGCAACGTAATATGTATGATCGCTTGGTTCATTTAGTTTATGGACTCTTTTTATATCCTTTTTTTTACCGCTTATTTCAAGTTTTCTTACCTAACTTAGGCCCTAAAGCTCTGCTTTTCATCACGATCCAATTTATTATGGCAAGTAGCCTGTTGTATGAATGGATTGAATGGTGGATTGCGATTGGCTTATCTCCAGAACAAGCTGAAAATTATAATGGGCAACAAGGGGATATTTGGGATGCACATAAAGATATGTGCTTAGCAACAGTGGGAGCAATATTTACCAGTCTCATTATCTATTGCAAATCCACCCGATCACCTTTAACTTCTACCTAATGAAAAAGCCAATCTTTTAAAGATTGGCTTTTTTGATAAATAACATATCAAATAAATGATGATTAAAGCTTTGGATCACGCATTTGCACTAAGCTTGCATTGGCTTTACTCAAAGTATCCACCAATTTATTCACTACAGATGGAATCAAACTCTCTACCACTTGCGCCGCTTGTAAACCTAACTTTTCCCCCAAAGTCGGCTTACGGCGAGTTTGAATCACATAAACATCGTGTTGTGGCAACAAACCAAGTAGATATTCATCAGAGGTTTGTAGCTGATCTACCAAATTCAGATTTAAAGCATCCTCACCATACCAATGCTCACCTGTCGCAACTTTTTCTACATTGAGTTGCGGACGGTATTTTTCAACAAAGTGTTTAAATAAAGCATGTGTTTGCTGTAACTCTTCTTCAAACTTCGCTTTACCTTCTTCAGTATTTTCCCCAAACATGGTCACAGTACGTTTATATTGCCCTGCCGTATATAGTTCAAAATCAATATTATGTTCTTTTAATAAACGATTAAAATTAGGAACTTGTGCAACCACACCAATTGAGCCCACCACTGCAAATGGTGCAGAAATGATTTCAGATGCAATACACGCCATCATATAACCACCACTTGCCGCAACTTTGTCAACACAAATGGTTAAATGGAAGCCTGCATCTCGCAAACGTACCAACTGCGCTGCTGCCAAACCATAACCATGTACCATTCCGCCTGGGCTTTCTAGGCGTAACACTACACGATCACGCCCTGCTTTTGCAGTCGCTAAAATCAAAGTGATTTCTTCACGTAAATTTTCAACGGCTGAAGCTTGTACATCACCTTTAAAGTCTAAGACATATACCTTTTGATTATTTTTTTTACGTGCACGTGCTTCTTTAGCAAATTGTTGGCTCAGTTGTAAAAGCTCAAGCTTCGATGCTGTGGTTTGCGCAATTTTTTTTCTTTGTTCATTAATACGTGTATTTAAATGACTGACACGAATTTCAGCAGGTAATTTAGGTAAATGAAATAACATATAAATTCTAGTCTCTAAAATAAGAAAATGCTTTTCCATTAAGATGTGGTCAAATAGATATAAATTCAATGACTATTTTGCAAAATTTCAGTGAATGAAATTGCATCACGCTATATTGCTCTTTGTGATTTGAAATAAAGATTTGATTTTATACTAATCTGTTAAATTAACTACATATCACTAAGTCACTTTTGCTTTTCTACACCAATTGCTTAAACAACATGATGCTATCGTGAGGCGACATGGATGTCGCCGTTAGACAAGGGTTACATGGATGTACCCTTTGTCTAACAAAGGATTTTTGTTACTTTTCATCCCTGAAAAGTAAGGCATCGCCTACGCATAAGAATTTAAACTTTTCACTGTAAGATAAGGCAATGCAAACTTTAAATTTATATTAATTAACTTTTACTGAATGGTATTAGAATATTAAAATATCGATATCACTCGAGAAATAAGCAATAAAAAAGCACCGAAATCGGTGCTTTTTAACAACTTTGGCTCAATACAATTAAGCTTCAGGTGCTGGGCTATATTGTTCAACCAATGGTTTTAACTCACCATTTTGGAACATTTCAAGCATAATATCACTACCACCGATCAACTCACCATTGATCCATAATTGTGGAAATGTAGGCCAATTTGCAATTAGTGGCAAAGTTGCACGAATATCTGGATTTTCCAAGATATTTACATAAGCAAATGGACGACCAATTTGGCTAAGAGCTTCTACCGCACGTGCAGAGAAACCACATTGTGGGAATTGTGGTGTACCTTTCATATAAAGAAGTACAGCATGTTTAGCAATTTGATCGCGAATTAACGCTTCTGTATCACGCGCTTGTTCAGTCATTGATTAAATCCTCAACTCATCTGCGTGCATTATACCTAAATCCAACGCAAAGAGTATGTCTTCAAAATTATTTCCACTTTTATTTGTATTTAGACTTTAAATCTGTGTCATATTTTGCTTATATAATCTTTTAATTTTTCACTCCTCAGATAAGAGTTAGTCATGAACAACATTACCCTCGCTCCGGTACAACCTGATCAACCATCGCATTTGATGCCTGTATTTAGCCGTCAGCCGATCAGCTTTGTACGAGGACGAGGTTCTTATCTTTATACTGAAGATGATACTGAGTATTTAGATGCTTTAACAGGTATTGCAGTATGCGGTCTAGGTCATGCACATCCAGTTTTAGCAGAAGCTATTGCAGATCAAGCTGCAACCTTGATTCATACCAGTAATATTTATGAAATCCCTTGGCAAACTGCTGCTGCACAAAAACTTGCCGAAGTTTCTGGCATGGAAGAAGTTTTCTTCTCTAACAGCGGTGCAGAGTCCAATGAAGGCGCAATTAAAATTGCACGTAAATTTGGGCATATGCAAGGTGTAGCAAATCCAAAAATCATTGTCGCAGATCACTCTTTCCATGGTCGTACCCTTGCAACATTGTCTGCAACAGGCAACAAAAAAGTTCAAGAAGGTTTTGCACCCTTGGTTGAAGGTTTTATCCGTGTTCCATTTGGGGATATTGAAGCGATTGAAGAAGCTGCAATCAATCATCCCGATATTGTGGCGATCTTGGTTGAGCCGATTCAAGGTGAAGGCGGTGTTAATACTGCACCTCAGGGCTTTAGCTATTTAGAAGAAATTCGCCATATCTGTAACCAACATAATTGGTTAATGATGCTCGATGAAGTGCAAACAGGTAATGGTCGTACAGGTAAATATTTTGCATATCAACATACCAATATCATTCCTGATGTTTTAACAACTGCCAAAGGTCTAGGAAATGGCTTTCCAATTGGTGCAGTAATGACGCAAGGTCGTGGTGTAGGTGTGTTGACTGCTGGAAATCATGGTTCTACGTATAGTGGTACACACCTAGGTTCTCGTATCGTCTATACTGTGATTGATTTGATTCAAAAAGAAAATATTGTTGCAAATGCTGCTGAAATCGGTACATATCTCGTCGACCAATTCCGTTTACAACTTGCAGATCAAAATGTAACGGTACGTGGTTTCGGTATGATGATTGGAATTCAACTACCAAAAGACTGTGGTGATTTAGTCAACATTGCACGTGATGAATATAAACTGATTATCAATGTGACTTCAGGTAATGTCGTGCGTTTACTCCCTGCACTAAACATGAACAAAGAACAAGCTGATGATTTACTTCAACGTTTAGTGCCTGCAATCAAAAACTTTATTGCATAAGTTTCAAGCATCAACATTTGAAATTTTGATCACATCAAAATGAGTATCGCACTGATACTCATTTTTTCATCTCGATATTTTATAAATAAAAACATAAAAAACCGAGCTATTCAAATAACTCGGCTAATTCATTAATCGTATTGTTATACTGCATTAATTATATAAAAATTTAATACTTAAGACGCTTCTTGATAAATGCGTCCGCCCGGTAACTGGCTAAAATATTGTTTCAAAGCATCTAAACAACGATGAATCTTCATCGGTTGTTGTTCACGTTTTAAGGTCATTGCATTTAAGGTAAAGGTTGGTAATTTCCAATCTGGTAATACTTCTACCAATGTCCCATTCATAAGTTCTTTTTGCACATCTAAATATAAAATACGTGCAATACCATGACCATTTTGGCATAAAGATTTCGCAATAAAGACATTATTGGTTTGCAAGCGATTCTGCATTTCTACATTTACACTTTCACCCGATGCCACATGTTGAAATGAAAAGTTTTGATAATTTTTCATCACGTTAATCGGAATTAAATCGTGATGACTTAAATCTTCTGGACGTGCGATTGGCGCTGTTTGGTTTAAATAACTCGGTGATGCTACCAGCACTTGATCAACACGTGCTAGAGGTATAGATAACAAATTATTTGACTCATCGTCTTTTGAACACATACGAATCGCAATATCAATACGCTCTTGAATCAAATCAATAAATTGATTATCTGCTTCAAAATGTACCATTAATCCACGATGCGCAGAAATCCAATGTGACAAGGCTGGCACGACATGAGTTGCACCTAATTCAGGCGTTGTCGCAATACGTAACTCTCCGACCAAATCGTCACGCAACTCATTAATGCGGATTTTTCCACGTTCTGCTGCAGCGAGCATTTCTTGGCAACTATGAAAAAAAGCTTGACCAGCTTCTGTTAAACTCAATTTTCGTGTAGAACGGTGTAGAAGCGTCACTTCCATTTCTTGTTCTAATGATCGAACTTGTTGGCTAACGGCACTCGTCGTAATGCCGAGTTCACGCGCGGCACCACTGAAAGAACTTTTTTCAACGACACAAGCAAAAACACCCATCGCTCGAAGTTGATCTAACATAAATTTCCCTCTGAAATTATGAGATGCTTCACACTTTTTATTAAAAGCAACTCATTGTATTATACGAAGAAAATTTATATTTGCACCAAATAAATTAAAACAATGGTAAAATATTTGCTGGGTTAAGAGGTTTTCCATCAAGACGAACCTGAAACTCAAGCATCGTTCTTGTCGTACCAGATGAGCCCATTTCGGCAATTTTTTGTCCTGCTGTGACGTTATCGCCACTTTTCACAAGAATTTTACTGTTATGTGCATATGCTGTGATATAGCCATCCACATGTTTAACTAAGACTAAATTACCATATTCTTTAAGACCATCTGCGGCATACACCACTTGGCCATTGGCTGCGGCAAGTACAGGATCACCCACATTCCCCCCAAAACGGATACCTTTAATATTTTGTGCTAAATTATAATTAGCGATCACAGCACCATTTGAAGGTTTCACCCAACGTAAATTGCTAGAAGTAGATGGTGCAGTAACAGGCGCACTCGGCTGCGTCGGTACAACTGGCACAGGTGTAGGTGTCACAGGTTTAGGAACTGTATTTACTGTTTGATTGTTCGGTAAATTAATGGTTTGACGCTGAATTTCATTATTGTTGTTATTTAATGCTTGTGTCGTTGGACGAATATTCGAACCACTGCCCTTTTTCAAGCGAATGGATTGATTCACATAAATTCGATACGGAGGTGCAATATCATTCATTTCTGCCACACTGATATAACTTAATCCATAACGTGCTGCAATACCACTCAATGTATCACCTGCACGAACTGTATAATAGTCAGGAGCATTGGCATAACGGACAGAATTATTAATTTGTGGTTTTGAGGCACATCCTGTCATGACTAAAGTTGTAATCACAGCGGATGATAAAACGAGTGCATTTATCCAGCCTCGCGGTGATAGATAAAGTTGCTGTGATCCTAACGAAAGCATTGATTCCCTCTCCAGAAAATAGTTTGTAAAATATTTCGACTAAGATTAGCAAAAAAGCTTAGCTTTTGATGGTTTAAGCCAGCTTTTTCACAAACTTATAACATAAGCTTACGCAGGCTTTAAAATAACTGCTGCTGCAAATGATTTAAAATACCGTAATTGGTCGCATCCATTTGAATCGGTGTAATACTGACATAGCCATTGGCAACGGCAAAAAAATCAGACTGAACGTGCAAATCGCTCTTTTTCGGATCAGTCACTGCTTCACCTGATAAGCCAATCCAATACACTTGACGACCACGAGGGTCTACTTGACTCGTAATCGGTTTAGATTGAATACGACGTCCCTGATAAGTCACCTGTGCACCTTTGAGTTGTGCAACATCTGGAATATTAATATTTAAAATATGGCGTTCAGGTAAAATAGGCATCCCTCTAGCAATAAAATCATATACCCATTTTGCAGCAACTGCATAATCATCAGGGCTTTGATACGAGCGCACATTACTGCCTGCTAAAGACACAGCAATAGCCGCTTGTTTCATTAATCGCCCTTCAAATGCTGCACCCACAGTGCCTGAGTACAAAACATCGTCACCTAAATTCGCACCACTATTAATACCACTCACGACGAGGTCAAATTCAAAATCAAATAAACCATTCATTGCCAAATACACACAATCCGCAGGTGTACCATTTACCGCCCAAACATCTTCAGCAATAGCAACGGGACGCAATGGTCGATCTAAAGTTAAAGCACTCGAAAAACCACTGCGCTCACTTTCAGGTGCAACAATAACAACACGCCCTAACGGTTTCAGTGCTTGTGCTAAAGCTTGTATTCCAGGTGCAAATACACCATCATCATTGGCAATTAAGATATTCACAAAACGTCTCTTTAAAAATAAATTTGAACAATTACAAGCTATAGTAACAAAAATAGTGGCTCATCATTTCAGCTTGAAATAGCGATAGATTTTCATGGATTTAATATTGAACATAAAATAGGATCAAGTTTGAATACCGTGTGGTACGGATGTATTTCATATTTTCAATGTAGCCTTCTCTCATGATCCTTTTTATTTAAATCCAACATCTTCAATACATTTTCTCTATTTTATTTTCATAGAATAGGTTTATTCTAGTCAAATCATTAAGTTAACAAGGTTCATTATGCATACGCTTTTAAAAACTCTTGCTGTGGGGATTTTATCAACATCTTTTATGGCAATGCCAACTGCATTTGCTGCCAATAAAAATGCAGATGCACAAGATGAAAATATTGAAGTTACTCAACATAGCGTCACCAATGAAGAATTGGCTGCAATTTATGTACTTTCTGATATTTGCCCCAAATTAGTCAAAGATAATGATGCTTTTGAAGCAGGTTATGCACGTTTACTCAAAGACTTTTTACCAGAATCAGCCGACCCTGCAGCTGAAATAAAAAAATTAGCAAAAGAGAAATCATTTAAAAGTGTTTTAAAAGAAGCACAAAGTGATGCGAAAAAAGCAGGAAAAGAAGCCAATACAGGTGTTTGTGAAGATGTGCTCAACTATCAACCACAAAATTAATTGACCGATTCACCAATACACCAATTAGTTACAAATCCTGTCAAATAAGCCGACTTAACCCGTAGAAGTCGGCTTTGCTTTGTCCTAAAATGCTAGGCTCTTTTAGTGCTCGTACAAAGATTGGAACTACCTAGAATGACCCGAAAAAGCGCCCTCGCTGCATTGTTACTCCTTCCTTCATTTTCCTATGCAGCAACTGTTTTATCGAATCCGCCAGAATTAAATAATAAATCTTACGTTTTGATGGATTATGAAACAGGGCAAATCCTTGCATCTAAGAATGAAAATGAGAAACTCGCACCTGCTTCAATGACGAAAATGATGACGAGTTATATTATTGAACAAAAATTACTAAAAGGTGACCTCACCGAAGACGAAAAAGTTCGTATGAATGAGTCTGCTTGGTGTCGTGGCAGTAGCACAGAATCTTGTATGTATGTTCCTTTAAATGGCACAGCAACAGTACTAGAAATGTTGCGCGGGATTATCATTCAATCAGGAAATGATGCATCAAAAGCAATGGCTGAGCATATTTCAGGCAATGAAGGCACCTTCGCCCATGAAATGAATCAAGAAGCTAAACGTATCGGCATGACCAATACGAACTTTATCAATGCGACAGGTATGCCTGCTGAAGGCCATTACTCAACTGCAAAAGATATGGCAAACCTTGCTAAACATATTATTCATGACAGTTCTAAATATTATCCGATTTATTCAGAAAAAGAATTTACCTTTAATGGAATTAAACAAGGTAACCGTAATGCCCTTCTTTATACTGACCCAAGTGTCGATGGTTTAAAAACAGGTCATACGGACGAAGCGGGTTATTGCTTAACAACATCTGCGAAGCGTGGTCCAATGCGTTTAATCTCGGTAATTTTTGGTGCACCATCAATGAATGAACGTGCATCTCAAACACGTGAATTACTCTCTTGGGGTTACTCAAACTTTGAAACCGTCAATGTACAACCTGCAAACCAAGTGATGGCAAAAGCCAAAGTTTACTTTGGTAAAGAAAACGAAGTACAAGTAGGTTTACCTGAAGCATTTAATGTGACAATGCCTAAAGGTCAAGCAGATGCAATTAAAACGCAAATTACGGTACAACCGAACTTAAATGCACCACTGCAAAAAGGACAAGTCATTGGTAAATTGACTGCAACTTTAAATGGTAAAGTCATTACTGAAAAACCGTTGGTCGCAATCACTGCTGTTGAAGAAGCAGGTTTCTTCTCTCGTATGATTGACCACATTAAAATGTTCTTTAGCAACTTATTTTAAGTTCATCTAAAAGCATAATAAAAGCATTCATGTCTAAGATATGAGTGCTTTTCTTTTATAATAGAATTCAATTACGGTTAAAAATAACGAGGTCTTATGAAAAAGAATATTCGTGCGTACTTAGACCAACATCCTAAAATCGACTCTACCTGCTATATTGATGATCTAAGTATCATTATTGGTGAAGTTACACTCGCTAAAAATGTATCTGTTTGGCCTTTTGCCGTGATTCGTGGTGATGTGAATTCGATTAAAATCGGACAAAATAGCAATGTGCAAGATCATTGTATGTTACATGTCAGCCACAAAAAAGAGTCTAAGCCCGAAGGTTCTCCACTCATCATTGGTGAAGATGTTACGGTTGGACACCATGTAACTTTACATGGTTGTCGCATTGGTAATCGTGTTCTGATTGGCATTAATACTGTGGTTTTGGATGATGTGATTATTGAAGATGACGTGATGATTGGCGCTGGAAGTCTAGTTCCGCCTCGTAAAGTCCTTAAAAGTGGATACTTATATGTGGGGAGTCCTGTACAACAAGTGAGACCGCTCACCGATGCTGAAAAAGCATTCTTACCCTATTCAGCGCATCATTATGTCAAAGTTGCCAACAACTATTTAGAGAATGACCCATCGAAATCATCATAAAATCATAAGAATGTACATTTGCATTCAACATTTCACTGAACATTCATAATTACATGCTTTATATAGATTAAAATCATGTCTTTATGCTACAAAGCTATTTATAGTTAAAAAATCAATATTTGAGTACATGAATACCCATGAAGATCACGCCTAAACACTTACTCAGTTTGGCAGTCATATTGGCTTCTTTTAGCCCTGCCTTGATCACTCCTGTATATGCTCAATTGCATTTAGAAATTGCTAAAGCACCTGAAGAAGCGCCTAAAATTGCGATTCTCCCTTTTGGCAATGATCAAACGATTTATCCCATTGTTGAAAATGACTTAAATCGTTCAGGTCGTTTCAGCAGTTCATCAAAAAATTTACCTGCAACTGCGAGTTTAAACAATATTAATGCAGAAGCTTGGAAAGCCAGTGGTGTACCTTATGTTGTTGTCGGTGATACTAAAACCAATCCTGATGGTTCATTGGCTGTACATTACCAACTCTATGATGTCGAAAAACAAAGCTTTTTATTGAATGAGTTACTGACTGTTCCAGCATCTCGTGTACGTTCTGCAGCGCACATGATTTCTGATGCAATTTATCAAGCATTGACAGGAATTAAAGGGGATTTCAGTGGGCGCATTGCCTATGTATTACGTAATCCAGCGACACCTGATCAGCGTTATACTTTACAAATTGCGGATACCGATGGTGAACAGCCAAAAACGATTTTGACTTCTCGTGATCCAATTTTATCACCTGCATGGACACCTGATGCACAAAAAATTGCATATGTATCTTTTGAAACTAAACGCCCCGCAATTTATGTACAAGACCTCGCAACAGGTCAACGTGAAAAATACGCGAGCTTCCGTGGACTGAACGGCGCACCAAGTTTTTCACCCGATGGTAAATTCATGCTATTCACAGCGTCTATGCATGACAATCCTGAAATTTACCAAATGGACCTAGAAACACGTCAAGTTAAACGTATGACCCATGATAGTGCTATTGATACTGAAGCACGTTATGCACCTGATGGTAAATCATTTATCTTTACTTCAGACCGTGGTGGTTCAGCACAAATTTATCGTTATAACTTGGCAGATGGTACAACCAAACGTCTCACCTTCCGTGGCGCATTTAACGCACGAGGTTCTTTAAGTGCCGATGGTAAATACGTGGCATTGGTACATCGTCCTTCAGGCAGCAACTATAAAGTCGCGATCCAAGAGATTTCAACAGGCATTACCAATATTCTGACACCGACAAGCCTAGATGAATCCCCAAGCTTCTCACCGAATGGACAAATGGTGGTGTATGCAACACGTGAAGGCAACCGAGGACTGTTATCGATTATGTCTACCGATGGTCGTTTCCGTATGAATTTACCAAGTGAACAAGGTGAAGTTCGTGAACCCGCTTGGGCTCCGAAATAGCTTAACAAAATATCACTTTTTAATATTGTGATAATTTTTTACTTTCAATGCTTTAATCAAAAATATGCTGTAACTTAAAAAACTTTATGGAGTTAATAATGAATACGATGAAATACTTAGCACTACCTTTACTTACCGCAACTTTGGTAATGACAGGTTGTGCAAACCGCAAACCAACCACTGATGCCAATGCAACAACAAACCCAAGTACCGTAAATACAACAGGTTTGAGTGAAGATGCAGCATTAAATGCGCAAAACCTTGCAGGTGCTTCATCAAAAGGTGTGACTGAAGCCAATAAAGCATTTTTAGCAAAACGTGTTGTACATTTTGACTATGACAGTAGCGATCTTTCAAACGAAGATTATCAAACCTTACAAGCACATGCACAATTTTTAGTGGCAAATGCGAACTCTAAAATTGCCTTAACAGGTCATACAGATGAACGTGGTACACGTGAATACAATATGGCTTTGGGTGAGCGTCGTGCTAAAGCTGTACAAAGCTACCTAATCACCAACGGTGTTAACCCAGGTCAATTAGAAGCGGTAAGCTATGGTAAAGAAATGCCTATCAATGCTGGACATGATGAAGCAGCTTGGAAAGAAAACCGCCGTGTAGAACTTAACTATGAAGCAGTTCCGCCCTTATTAAAATAATGATCATTGAATAAAAATAGATCAGAATAAAAAGCGCTCATTTTAAATGGGCGCTTTTTTATAACTTAAGACTCTGTTTCCGTTTGCTTGGGACTTTGCATGGATTCAATAAGGTCATGCTTATTGAATTTTTTATACTCAGGTTTTGCTTCGTAATCTTTCCATGCATCTTTTACATTTTCGGCACTAATTTCATTTAAATCAATACCATCATTTGGTGTTGGAGTCGCTTCAAACTTTTGCGTGGTCATAACAGTGCTCCTTTAATATTATCCTTTTGTACCTTCAACATAGCACTTTATAAAATACTTTCAAGGGCAAAATCACGACAAATAACACAGGATGATTTTTATTTTGTGTCAAACTCATCTAAAATAGCCCGATTGTTTAATTTGTTAGAACATTATCGCTTTTATTGGAGCAGCTTTGCTATGTCAAATCGCACTTTATCCCAGTATTTACAACTACAACAAGGGAACTTAACACCTGAACTTGCAGATGTGATTGAAACCATTGCCAACACATGTAAATCTATTGACCAACTCCTACAAAAAGGTGCATTGGCTGGTGTTTTAGGAAGTGCGCAACATGAAAATGTTCAAGGCGAAGAACAGAAAAAACTTGATGTTATCTCAAATGATTATTTGATTGATGCATTAAAAGTGAATAAAAATGTCGGTGGCTTAGCCTCTGAAGAATTAGATGAATTCACTGCTGCACAAGAAAATGGTAAATACCTCGTATTATTTGACCCACTTGATGGTTCAAGTAATATCGACATTAACATGTGTGTTGGTACCATTTTCTCTATTTTAAATGCCAAAAATGCCGTGACTCAAGCGGATGACTTTATGCAAGCAGGTAAAGATCAAGCAGCTGCAGGTTATGTACTTTATGGTCCATCTACAATGATGGCGTTAACTGTCGGTGCAGGCACTGTATTCTTTACGTTTGACCCTGAATCAAAAGAATTTTTACTTACCTCTGAAAACATTCAAGTCGCTGCTGACACGAAAGAATATGCAATTAATGCATCAAATGCACGTCATTGGGAAGCACCTGTAAAACGTTATATTGATGAATTACAAGCAGGTAAGACATCTGTCCGTGAAAAAGACTTTAACATGCGCTGGGTGGCGTGTATGGTGGGTGACATTCACCGTATCCTTTGCCGTAGTGGTATTTTCTTATATCCATACGATACCAAAGATCCAAAAAAAGCAGGTCGTTTACGCTTGATGTACGAAGCAAACCCAATGAGCATGCTGATGGAACAAGCAGGTGGTGCTTCTACTACAGGTCGAGTACGTATTTTAGATATTCAACCCACTGAATTACATCAACGTGTACCTGTGGTGATCGGTTCTAAAAATGAAGTTGAGCTCGTTACAAGCTATCACAACTAAATTGTAATCTTTTTTATTTTACTCTCTATTACAGGGAGTAAGTCCATTCAGGGGTTGTTGCGATTGCACAACCCCGATTTACATCTCTTGGATGCACTCCCATGCCCACTATTTTTCTAGAATCTCGCGACAATCCGAAAATCAAACATTTACGTGGTTTGATTGAACAAAATGCTTATCGAAAAAAACAAGGTCAAACCGTACTCGAAGGCACTCATCTTTGCCTATCGTGGTTAGAAAAAAAGCGCCAAATCAAATCAATTTTTACCACTGAACATGCCCTTGAACATGCCGATTTTGAAAAAATTGCAGAATATTATCAAGGTGTTATTTTTGTACTCAGTGAAACCTTATACAAAGACTTGAGTACATTAGGGACAACTTTAGCCTGCTTAGCAATTGTCGACTTACCGACATCAACTCAAGCGTTAAATTTTAAAGAAGACACACTGATTTTGGAAAATGTACAAGATCCGGGCAATGTCGGTACACTGCTCCGCTCCGCAGCTGCGGCAGGTATTGAACAAATTGTCTGCACCAAAGGTTCTGCCTCTTTATGGTCACCACGCGTACTACGTGCAGGCATGGGCGCTCATTTTTCTCTACAAACTTATGAAAATATTGTTTTAGAAGACATTCTTAAACAGTTTAAAATTCCTGTCTATGTCACCAGTTCCCACGAGTCTGAAAGTTTATACAGCAAAAACTTACGCCCACAGTGCGTTTGGATCTTAGGCAATGAAGGTCAAGGAGTATCTGAATTTGCACTTCAACAAGCTGAAGCTGTGACTATTCCTCAACCTGGTGGACAAGAATCGCTCAACGTTGCTGTTGCAGGTTCAATCTGCTTCTTTGAAATGGTACGTCAACGCCTTTAATTCGTTAAATTATTTTATTGTTTGAACTGTAACTTTAAAAATCCTTTAAACTGATAAAAATAATTGTATTGTTTGTCAACCCACCCGAGTTTTTAAACGTTATATGTGTAGGTTTATAAAATTATGGTGGGTGCCCAATGACGGGATTTTCCATCTCTATGGATTTAGCACCAAAGAAGTCACAGTCTGAAACAACTGCTGCTCTAAAGAGTACGGCTGAGCAACGTCTGAAGTTTTTTATGCAAGACGTGACAGGTCGTGCCTTGGTGATGATGGAAAGTGCAACTCAGGGTCATAATGGTATTGCCATGGACTTAGTACAAGAAGCCTTTATTTCTTTACACAAATCCTATGCTGAAAAGTCAACCGATGAATGGTATCCCCTATTTTATACAATCTTAAACAATAAGTTACAGGATTGGCGCCGTAAAGAAGCTCGTCGTGCCTCACCTTTTTCATTGTTTCGAAAAGTCGATATAAACAGCGACGATGAAGAAGTAATGGACATTGTAGATGAGTCCACGCCTAATCCTTTACAGTTTTTAAATCAAGATTTGACCGTTGAAGAAATTCAGGAAGCGATCAGTCGCTTGCCTGTGCGTCAACAACAAGCATTTATGTTGCGTGCATGGGAAGGTTTTGATACCCAAACTACAGCAGAAATTATGAACTGTACAGAAGGTAGCGTTAAAACCCATTACCATAGGGCAATTCAAGGATTGAGAACTATGTTATCGCATTTAAATCCTTATGGAGGATCATCGGATGAATAATGATGATTTCACGAAACAAGTTACATCTAAACTTGATGGTCTTGCTCGTAATCATCGCAACAAAGCGGTGGTGATGAATAATGTACTTGAGCATATCCATGACAAGCCCTCTTCTCGTTTTGCTCATTGGAAAATGACAGGCTTTGCTTTGGCAGCAGCATTAACAGGCATTGTCATTTTACCGAATGCTTTTCATTCTGAACAAACAACGCCTGCTACACAGCATGTTGTTGTTACCCCTAAACTTTCACCACAAATGATGGAGGATTTAGAGATGTTGTCTGTATTTGGTGAGGATAGTCATTCCCATGGCAGCTAAAAAATTCGTTTTGGCTTTTTGTGCGATTGGTTTTTTGCAAACAAGCTTTGCAGGCTTTGAGCGTCTTTGGATTTTTTCTAAAGATGCAGATACACCAGTAAACGATACTTGGGATACCTTATCTGACGATGAACAACGTGCTTTAATTAAGCGTTATCAAAATCTAAAAGAAATTCCTGAGTCGCAAAGTGTGGCTTTGCAGCAGCGAATGGATTGGTTTACACAACTCCCCGAAGAAGAAAAGCAAAAAATGCGTGAAGTTTGGCAACAAATGAGTAGCTCTGAACGCAATGAAATGCGCAACAAAATGCAAAAAGCAACAACAGCTGTACAGCGAAATGAGTTACGTGAAGAATATATTCAAAAATATCTTTCTTCGGTCAGTTCACATTGACCATGTGCCTCGAAAGAGGCTTTTTTATTGCTACTTTAAATCATACCCCATCAATATTTCATGAGATCCATTTTTTATAACTTCACTGCTAGTTTGATTATTGTATATTCTTCTCATCATAGTGCATTTAAAAAAACCCGCTTTCGCGGGTTTTATTTATATCAATCCAATCTTTTACAGACGAACTGTTTCTACAATTTTCTCAGCCAATTCTTCAACTGTTTCTTGAGCAAAAGTCACATCTGAACCTTGCTCAACATCAGTGATCACAACCACACCTGTTTGACGAAGTAATGCAACTTGCTCAGCAGACAACCCAGCCTTGGCAATAGTAACCACACCTTGTTGAATCAATAAACTTTCCAATGCTTGTGCATTTTCAAGGACTTTCGCAGAAACAGTGATGACAGCAGGTTTTTGACCTAAACGTGCAGCACGCGCTTCAGCAGTCACAGGTTCATTGTGCGCAGTCCATTCCACTGCTGCCTCAACCATACCCGCACCCACCGTCACGTTACTTAAACGGTCAATGAAGATGAACGAACCTGTATAACGGCTGTCCTGATAACGGTCAAACAATACGGGTGCATCAAACTCGATTTCAACATCTGCAATCGCATTTAAATCCAGTTGATCGACCTGAGTTTTTTCCAAAGTATTCACATTGGTACGGTAGTTAATTTTCTCAACTTTAGCAGGAACAGTTTGCGTACCAATTTTGATGTTATATAACTTACCCACCACCAAAGGCTGGTCTGCCATCCACACTACGGTCGCACGTACAGAACGTGACAAAGATGGTTGCTCACCCGCTTTCACCAAGACATTACCACGGGAAACATCAATTTCATCCTTCAGCGTCAACGTTACCGCTTGACCTGCAATCGCATGATCTAAATTACCATCAAAAGTCACGATCTCTTTAACAGTTGATTTCTTACCCGATGGTAAAGCCACGATTTCATCGCCAACTTTCACTTCACCCAAAGCAATCGTACCGCAGAAACCACGGAAGTCAAGATTTGGACGGTTGACATACTGCACCGGGAAACGGAATTCGTGCGCACTAGTATCACGTGTAATTTCAACAGTTTCCAACGTTTCCATCAAGGTTTTACCTTGATACCACGGCGTATTTGGTGATTTGTTGACAACGTTATCACCATTCAACGCAGAAATTGGCGAGAATATGATATTTGCAGGTTTACGGTCACCCAATTGGTTCACGAATGCATTGTATTCTGCTTGAATTTCATTGAAGCGCGCTTCAGAGAATTCAACCAAGTCCATTTTATTGATCGCAACCACGATATTACGAATCCCTAAAAGGCTCGCAATAAAAGTATGACGACGTGTTTGAGTTTGTACACCATAACGTGCATCGATCAAGATAATCGCAAGATCCGCAGTAGACGCACCAGTCGCCATGTTACGAGTATATTGCTCATGCCCTGGGGTGTCTGCAATGATGAACTTACGTTTTTCAGTTGAGAAATAACGGTAAGCCACATCAATAGTAATCCCTTGCTCACGTTCAGCTTGTAGACCATCGACAAGTAACGCTAAGTCAGGTGCATCACCCGTTGTACCGACTTTTTTAGAGTCACGCGTCACGGCTTGTAATTGATCTTCATAAATCAATTTTGAATCGTAAAGTAAACGGCCAATTAAAGTCGATTTACCATCATCGACATTACCGCAAGTTAAAAAACGCAAAAGGTCTTTATTTTCATGCTGTTTTAAATATGCCAAGATATCTTGGCTAATCAATTCTGATTGATGAGACATTGCTCAAAGCTCCACAATATTCTTTAGAAATCGGTTTCTTTTAATCCCCCTGTTTCCCCCTCTTATAAAGGAAGGACAATCTCTTCTCTTTTTTAAAGATGAGCAGCACTGCTGCGCAAGGGGAGAGATTAATTTAGAAATAACCTTCCTGCTTTTTCTTTTCCATCGAGCCAGCTTCATCATGGTCAATCATACGACCTTGACGCTCTGAACTTGTAGCCAAAAGCATTTCTTGGATAATTTCAGGTAAGGTATTTGCAGTTGACTCAACAGCACCTGTTAATGGATAACAACCTAAAGTACGGAAACGTACCGATTTCATTTGTGGAACTTCGCCTTCTTTTAAGCGCATACGTTCATCATCCACCATAATGAGCGTACCACTACGTTCAACCACGGGACGCTCAGCAGCCAAATACAATGGCACCAAAGGAATATTCTCTTGGTAGATATATTGCCAAATGTCTAACTCAGTCCAGTTTGACAATGGAAATACGCGAATACTTTCACCTTTGTTCACTTTACCATTGTAAAGATTCCAAAGTTCAGGACGTTGGTTTTTTGGATCCCAACGATGTTTTGAGTCACGGAATGAATATACACGCTCTTTAGCACGAGACTTTTCTTCGTCACGGCGTGCACCACCGAAAGCAGCATCAAACTGATATTTATCTAGAGCTTGTTTTAGGCCCTGAGTTTTCATAATGTCTGTATATTTCGAGCTACCGTAATCAAATGGATTTACACCTGCATCTTTACCTTCTTTATTTTGATGCACGATCAGATCGAAACCATGTTCTTTCGCCATGTTGTCGCGGAACTTAATCATGTCTTTAAACTTCCAACCTGTATCGACATGCAACAGTGGAAATGGAAGTTTTGCAGGATAGAATGCTTTTAAAGCAAGATGCAGCATAACCGCTGAGTCTTTCCCGATTGAGTAAAGCATCACTGGGTTCTCAAACTCAGCAGCAACTTCACGGATAATATGAATACTCTCAGCCTCAAGCTGTTTGAGATGAGTAAGTCTTTCCTCAGATATAGACATTGACAGCACCAGCTCACAAAAAGGTGTACTTATTACACATATTAAAATTTATATTCATTATAGTGATTTGCAGATGATTTGATTTGCTTGTTTTTTTATATACATATATAAAATCATCATAAACAAAAAAGGTTTTTAGCATGATCAGCATTCAGCCCTTACAGCATCTTCACTTTAATCAATGGCTCGCCCTGTGGCAGAGTTACCTCAAATTTTATAAAACAGAAATGTCAAGAATACAAAGCATAACTTCTTGGAACAAAATCACAAATCCTGCACAACAAGATCTGTTTGGTTTTGGTATTTTTAAAGAGGATCAACTTGTGGGTTTTGTACACTTAGTCTCGCATCCAAGCACATGGACATCATTGCCTTATTGCTACCTACAAGACCTTTATGTCGATGAAAACTATCGTCAGCAAGGTTTAGCACGTCAGCTCATTGAATATGTCTACACCTATTGCAAAGAAGATTTTGACCGTGTGTATTGGCTCACCCATGAAACCAATCAAACTGCACAGTATTTATATGATCGTATTGCCAGTAAAACAGGCTTTATACAATACAAAAAAAGCTTATAAATACAAGATTTGAATGCTTAAATACACATATTTTCAAGCTTTGTTATGCGATGTAAGAATCGCTATTGTTGGATTTGCACATTTAAATTGATTCACAAGCACTTAGGCAGCAAAACCCACTTTATTCCATATTAAAAAATTTAAAATAAAAGGAGCAGTCATGCCTCAGCATCATCCTCATACACGTTTGTTAGTTTTGCTGTTTAGCTTGATTTTGCCCTTATTAAGTCATGCTGGAAATAATGGAGAACTGCAATTTAAAGACATATGCCAAGCATATGATGATCAAAATAAAATGCACGAATTTAACCAATGTATCGAAGATTTTTTAGCACAAACACCTGAGCTAGTCGTAAATGACAATGATCAAATTTTTGAAAAAGCAGAACAATTCAGACTTGGACTCGAAGGTATAACTAATCATCGACTGGCGTTTAAATACTATCAGCAAGCGGCTGAAAATGGTCATACTCAGGCACAAACAGAACTCGCAACGATCTATGCTGAAGGTGAAATAGTTAAAAGGGATTTAAATCAAAGCTTCAAATGGCTTTCAAAAGCCGCTGAACAAAACGATGCTTTAGCACAATTTTTGTTAGGCAAGCTCTATCTGAATGATCATTTTTAACAAAAAGATCCTCAAAAAGCTATCTTGTGGATCACAAAATCTGCTCACAATGACAATCGAGTAGCATCTTATGATTTAGGAGTCATTTATCATGAGGGTAAAATTATTCAAAAAGACCTTGATCGAGCCATCTATTGGTACAAATATTCAGCCAATTTAGGTTACTCTCCCGCTCAACTCCATCTCGTCAATCTTTATCAGCTCGGTTATGGTACACCTACACCTGAAAATAAAGCTTTAGCGCAAGACATGTACCAAGAAAAAATAGACTCCAAATCTGTTCAAGCCTTTATGTTTATGGCAGAAAGCTATCACTATGGTCGAAATGACTTCCCTTTAGATCTGCAACTCGCTCGACAATGGTATCAAAATGCCGCAAATCTTGGACTCCGTGAGGCAAAAGAGAGATTAAAAAATTTAAAATAAATTTATTTTTACTTATGAAAATCATAACTTTATGATAAAAATTACACCTAATCTACACCAACAAATAGTGTTGATTTAGACTTAAAAAATTAATTTCTATTAAAATCAAATCTTAATACAGTTGCAAATTTTGTGTACCATATTTTTTACGCTAAAACATTTAACTAAAAGTACTTATGTTCGATCTACTTCAAATTCAACAACAACTAGAACGTGCTCAACTTGCAGGTCATATTTATCGACAAGACAACATTCTCGTACTACAAGCCCCTTATCAAGATGATGGTTCAGCACTCAATGTTTTCGCTCAACATGAACATTCGGGGGAGCAAATTGGTTTACAGTTCGCAATTCAAATCAATGAACAACATATCGATTATTTAATTGGGATCACCTTGAGCAACCAAGACCGACTTTATGAAATTGCGCCAGGTAATTTAAAAGGCGAACAACGTGCTTTTAACTTAATTTATGCATTTTATAATTTTCCAAAAAAGTTTTATCTGCTTAAAATCCCTTTTACAGCGGACACTACTGAATTTAATGCTGTTTTTGAGATGCAACTCTTTCATCGAACAGAATTAAAATTTTTAGATACTGCTTTAAAAACAGATACACATGGGCACAATATCCCGTGGATCAAAGATTTCATGTTAAGACAAGCACTGGAAATGAAAGTGCGTATCCAATTAGCCATCTTATAAAGAAGCAAAAAAAAGCTTATCCATAGGATAAGCTATAAAACGATTAAAAATATAACGTTAACATCATATTTTTAATGGTAGGAATTACTTCTTTATGGTCATTAAAGAAGTAAAATCATTTTATTTCAGTACCTGCTTTCAATCTATCCCTGAAATCAGGTATTTCTAAAAGACAATTGTCTACTTAGTAACCAAATATAGCTTTATCTAATGGAATTTCCACACCAATAGAAGCTCCAGCATCATTACCTTCGCGATCAGAGTCACTTACCCAACCATTAATTTTTAACGGAACAGTCGGTTTTAGATAATGCGTCCATGTTAAATCCAATGCTTTAATTTTATCATCTTCAGGGAAAGCAGCATTGGTTAAACGATTTGATTGATTAACTTTCGCAAAAATCGCGCGACCGCTTAAACGATTCATAAGATCTAAACGAATATCACCACCAACTGAGACCATTTCACCATCGCCCCCCATCGCATGACCCAATGAGAAACCATGCTGATAATACCCATCTTTATAAATGTGATGGTTATAAGAAATACCTTTTGCATCACCATTGGTTTCAGTATTCGCCCATTCGGCATACACTTGGAATGGCATATCTTTATATGCTGAAGAATAATCTGCACCCGCTAGATACATTTTTTTAGAAGGTAATAAACCCGCTTCATCTTCACCAATAAATTGCCCATATAGGCTCATCGGAACATTGGCTAATTGTTGCAAATTTAAACGAGCATCAAAACCTGCCAATTGGTTTGATGCATTTCCTTCTCCTGAACAACCTTGTGCATTACATTCATTATCTTTACCAATAAATGCATTCCAATACGCTTTTGCACTACCAGGTTGTCCTTCACCATCAATTTGGAATGTACGTGAGGCACCTAGCTCTAAATACGGCAAAGGTTGCGCAGTTAAACGTAAACCCACTAAATTCGCATCTAGTACTGCTTTGTAATCATCCAAACGACCTGCAAATGCTTGATATTGCCAAGGACCAATCCAAGACAACCATTTAGACTCAAAGGCATTTTGCTGTGCACGCTGCGCAGTGAAACCATAAACAGGACGACTTGCATCACCACGAATCAAACTACCATCATGTCCAGGCCCCCAATAGGTTGGAATTTGACCCGCAATTAACCATTGATTAAAAAGTTTACCTGCAAGATAAGAACCTTCAACATTGACATCTTGACCATTGTCAATTTGTGGGTCTTTCTCACCATTGACCCGAATTTTTGCATCCCAATTTTCACCGCCCGCATTAAACTCTAAAGAACCGACATATTGTGCTTTTTGACTATCACCAAATGCCTGCGGCACATTTTTTTGATCTGTTTCAGCAAATAAGCCCAACTTCGCCATTTGATTGTCTGCTTTCAAAGCATTTTGAATTGAAGCAATCACTTTTTGTTGGGTGTTATTGGTCACTTTAGCTGCGGAGAGCGCACGTTGAATCTCATCACCGCTCATTGGCCAAGTTGATGTACTGATTTGAATCACGCCTTGTTGATTTAACCAGTTTAAATCTGTACGAATATCTTCATTATTGAGCACCAACCCTTGTGCAAAAATAGGCAAAGATAAGCTTGCCAATACAGCAGCATATAATGATTTCTTTAAAAACATGCGCATTTATTCTCTAAACATTGCTGAGCACCACCATAGTTTTTTTGACACTATTTTTCAATGGTGAAACTGTATTATCATTATGATTCTACCGATAATCTATCAATGACGATTAAATTCATCACATCGATATACTTCATCTCATCTCAACACCCTATAAATGACTATACAAAACGCTTAACTTCTATTCATAACAAAGAATTTTTACTATGCTCAAAAAATATATTTATCCAATCATGTTGTGCTCTATGTTCTCGGCAAGCGCTTTTGCTGAAACACCATCAAAAGCGTCTATTCAGCAACTGATGCAACTGCTTGATGCTCAAACCCAGTACGAACAAGAACTCGAATATAGTAAACAAAGTTATCAAGAGATGATGCAACAAGTACTTGATAGCCAAGCAAAACACTTAGATGAGGACAAACAAAAGAAGTTTCAAACATTTAGCGCAGAAATGCTTGATTTAATGATGCAAGAATCACAATGGACACAGGTTGAACCTGAAACCATTCAAATTTGGCAAGACATTTATACCCAAGAAGAAATCAATAGCATGATTCAATACTATCAAACACCGATGGGACAAAGTATTCTAAAAAAAATGCCGCTCGCTACTGAAAAAAGCAATGCCATTGTACAAGGCAAAATTGATAAATTTATGCCACAGTTCATTGAAAAACTCAAAAACTTAACCACACCGCACTAAGCAATACACAAAAAAAGCCACTGATTTCAGTGGCTTTTCTCTATTTAACTTAAAAATTAATTTGATTTAATACGCATATGTGGGAATAAAATCACATCACGGATACTTGCAGCATTGGCAAATAACATCACCAAACGGTCAATACCAATACCCTCACCTGCTGTAGGAGGTAAACCATATTCTAACGCTTCAATGAAGTCCGCATCATAATGCATTGCTTCATCATCGCCCGCATCTTTCTCAGCAACCTGTGCTTGGAAACGCTCTGCTTGGTCAATCGGATCATTTAACTCTGAGAAACCATTTGCCAACTCACGACCACCAATGAAGAATTCAAAACGGTCTGTGATATGTGGATTATCATCATTACGACGAGCCAATGGAGAAGTTTCTGCAGGATATTCCGTAATGAATGTCGGTTGACGCAGTTGAGTCTCAACCGTTTCTTCAAAAACGATGGTTTGTAATTTACCTAAACCAAAACCTGGTTTCACTTGCTCTTTCAGTTCATTTTTCACGAAGTCTGCTAGGAATTCACGGTCGGCTACATTTTCAGGAGTGAACTGTGGGTTGTGTTCAAGAATTGCATCAAACATTGAGATTTTCTTGAATGGTCCTTTGAAGCTATACACTTCTTCGCCATAAGGCACATCGGTTGAACCCAAGATGTCGATGGCTAATTTTTCAAGCATCTTTTCAGTTAATTCCATCAAGTCTTTGTAGTCTGCATAAGCTTGATAGAATTCGATCATGGTGAATTCTGGATTATGACGTGTAGACACACCTTCATTACGGAAATTACGGTTAATTTCGAATACACGCTCGAAACCACCGACAACCAAACGTTTTAAGTAAAGCTCAGGTGCAATACGTAAGAACAATGGCATATCTAATGCATTATGATGTGTTTCAAATGGACGTGCAGATGCACCACCTGGAATCACATGCATCATTGGTGTTTCAACTTCCATGAAACGTTCATTGGTTAAGTAGTTGCGAATGCCTGACACCACTTTTGCACGAATTTCAAAAGTTTTACGTGTTTCTTCATTCACAATTAAGTCTAAATAACGTTTACGATACTTCGCTTCAGTGTCAGATAAACCATGGAATTTGTCCGGAAGTGGGCGTAATGACTTCGTGAGTAATTCAAAATGTTCAATATGAACATAAAGATCACCTTTGCCTGAACGACCGATATAACCTTCTACGGCGATAATATCACCCAGGTCTAAACTTTTAATCGTGTCTAATACTTCAGCAGCAAGTTCTTTACGTGCAACATACAGTTGAATACGACCTGTCATGTCTTGGATCACGATGAATGAACCACGGTTCAACATCACACGACCTGCAACTTTTACATGCACATGTTCGCCAGCTTCGATTTCTTCTTTAGATTTATCAGCGAATTGGTCTTGTAAATCTTGCGCATAATGTTCACGCTTAAATGTATTTGGCCACGGGCTAACACCTGTTTCCTTGGCGTGATCTTGGATTTGCTTGAGCTTGGCATGACGCTGTGCGATTAAATCGTTTTCGGAAATGTGTTGTTCAGAAGTCGATTGAGCGTTATGTTGCGTCATCTCTGCCTCGATTGTAATAAAAAACGGAAGTTGCATAGCATAGCAGATTTACATCATAATAAGCAGCACACAATTGCAGCAATTTCTAATAAAGCCCAATTAAATATTCAAGCTATGTCTAAATTTTCTATTATTTTTCTAAGTCAGTTACTTTTTACCACAGCTGCATGGGCAATTGAGCAAAATAATTCTACTCAAACAATCACTTCCGCCCCCTACATCTACAGCTTAAATCAAGTCGAACACACCAATTTAAAGACTGAAAATTATGTTTGGCAAATTGAATTAATGATAGATACACAGAATAAAAGCATTTCCCACAAATTACTCAACCCAAATGCAAAATTTCCAATGTTAGATCGACGTGCTTTAGAACTCGCACAAAATTATAGTGCTGAAGAGCTGGAAAAATTAAGCAATATCCCTGCTATTGAAGAGCAAACACAAAATACAATACACCGCACAGCACAACCCACAAAAAGTTATATTTTACATGTTAAATTCCCTTTAGGTGTTGCTTGGAAAAAGCAACCTCGCTTTCAACGCTTAGCTGAAATTTCAGCAAAATTTTGTAAATTGCGTGCCGATGATCCTTTTTATGAGCAAGCAATCATCCGTAAAGATCGTGACTATACTTTTAAAGCCAAACTCCATATCAACCACGACGGTGTCGTGAATTCTGTCAAGCTACTCAATCCTTCCTCTAATGTAAGCTTAAATAATTTAGTATATGAAGAGCTTAAGTCTTCCCAATTTCAACCCTACAATGAAAATGGTATTCCTATAGAGTTTGAAGCCGAACAACCGATACAATTGGTTTGTCCACATTCTTAAAAAATCTAAAAATGACTATCTTCATATAGGACTTTAGTCGGCTTCAACTGAGCAAAATACTCAATATGCAACAGGACTACATTCCTTTACGTTATAAAACACATAGATATTCCAACCAAATAACTATTAAATAATATTTAAAAACATAAATTTACTTAAAAAAATATTATTTAATTTAAAAAGATTTTTTTACAAACAATCAATCGCTATCACTGAAAATCTTTATCTTAGACCAAAATCTAACTAGGCTTTTTAAAGTGACTGAGTACAATAATTTTAGAAATAGTTGAAAAGTAAACCATATCAATTTCTCTATCTTTGTGAATAAAGACAGTTTTAAAAGTGAAAAAAATGAATATGTATATGTCAAAAATATTATTTATGCACGGGCTCGACTCATCAAAAGATTCAACCAAATTTCATGCATTAGATGCTGCACAAAAATATTGTATAGATATTGATTATCGCAATTTAAACTATGACACTGTCGCAGAGCTTTATCAGAATATTATCCATAAAATTCAACCCAAACTCATCGTTGGACATAGTCTAGGGGGATATTGGGCATTAAAAATGTCACAACTTTTTCGTATTCCTGCCATTATTGCCAATCCAAGTTTGCAGCCTGATTTCCGTACAGACTATGCTCCCATCACCGTGCATGATTTAGAACATGATATTCCACAAACAGCGTATATTGAATTAGGTGATGAAATTCTTGATATGTATGAAACTTCAAATATTTTAGAGTCTTATATGCATGTTGAAATGATGCAAGGTGGACATCATCGCTTAGCCTCACCAGATAATTTAAATCGCATGCTGGAATATATGCAAAAGACCTTTGCGCTATAAAAAAAGCCTTGTAAATCATGTTTACAAGGCTTTTTAAAATCTCTTTATGTAAGATTTAAGCAACTGCTGCTTCAGGTTTAGATTGCTCATCCAAAACTGACCAAATAGTTAAACCTAAATCGCCATGTAAGTCTTGCAAATCAAGGAAGATACTTGCACCCAATACAGTATGATTACATTTATTCATCAACTGTTTAACGGCTTTTAAAGTACCACCTGTTGCCAACACATCATCCACAATCATGACTTTTTGCGGTTGAATATCAGCAGACATTTCCAAACGATCTAGACCATATTCAAGGCTATAACCCACACCAATCACAGGAGGTGGAAGCTTACCTGCTTTACGCACTAACAATAAACCTTTGCCTGTACGTTGTGCCAATAAACTTGCCAAAACAAAACCACGTGCTTCTACAGCCACAAAACTTTCCACTTCTGCCAATTGCTCAACAGGAATACTTGCCACCAATGCGTCTGTCAATGGCTCAAGATTTTTCATAAAAAGTGGCGTTAAATCATAAAAACAAATACCTGGTTTAGGAAAATCTTGGACCGTACGAATGTGAGACCACAAAGCTGTAGACGTGTTCATAATGGGGAGACTGTATGAATGAAAGGATGCTGCAATTTTAACTTGATTGATGTATTTTTAAAAGTCGCTAAGACAATGAAAGTACAATTCATTTTTATAAGTTATTGATTTAACAATAACCATTTATTTAAAAAATATTAGGTATAGATTTATATAATCCATTATATTAAAAATTAAAGAAAAAAGCTTTTAGACCATCGTCTAAATAGCGTAATTTTCATCTAATGTATTGCAATCAAGATAGAACTCAAATTTCAAACATTTTGATAAATAGTTTGATTTTAGTGTAAATATTCTAATTCTACATAAAAATTTATTTTATATACATCGTAAAATAAATGAAAAATCACATATCATCCACCCAGATTAACTCAAAAAAAACTGTGAAATTCGCCCAAACAACCACGCTTTTGTCCTACTCTGCCATTCAGCTTTACAATTAGTTGGGTAAACTCCAATATTTACTTTACATTCGTTGTTGAACTGCGTAAAAATTTATTTGAATATGTACCCATTGCAATGCATATCACTAGAGTCAATGTAGTAGCAAGATTTTTGACTGACAGCAAACATAAGCCATCTGTCAGATTTTGGAGAATTAGATGAAAAAATATCAATGCATCGTTTGTGGTTGGATTTATGACGAAGCAGAAGGCTGGCCACAAGATGGCATCGCAGCTGGAACAAAATGGGAAGATATTCCTGATGATTGGACTTGCCCAGATTGTGGTGTATCTAAAGCTGATTTTGAGATGGTAGAAGTATAATCAGTACATCAGAAAAGACCATGTTCACATGGTCTTTTTTATCACGTATATAATATTGCAATAGTATGGAGAATCATATGCAACCAGTCGTCATCGTAGGTTCAGGCATGGCGGGTTATACCCTAGCAAGAGAATTTCGTAAATTAAGCACAGAACAAGAGCTTGTGATGATTTGCGCAGATGATGCGGTGAATTATGCAAAACCTACGCTTTCCAATGCACTTGTGGGCAAAAAAGTGCCTGATCAAATTGGTTTAGGTGATGCTGAAAAAATGTCAGCACAATTAAACATGCGGATCGAAAAAGAAACATGGGTAAAATCAATTGATGCAGAAAAGCATCAGTTAACCATTGAAAAAGATGGGCAAGTATCTACACAAGACTATTCAAAACTGGTTTTAGCAGTGGGTGCAAACCCAATTCGCCTTGCTATTGCAGGTGATGGCAGTGATGACATTCATGTGGTGAACTCGCTCATCGACTACCGTGCATTCCGTGATTCCCTTGAAAATTGTGCAACAGGTGAATGTGATGACAAACGTGTTGTGATTTTAGGTGCTGGTTTAATTGGTTGTGAATTTGCCAATGATTTACAGAATACAGGCCATCAAGTGACTGTCATCGATTTAGCACCTCAACCATTGGGTCGTCTATTACCCAATCATGTTGCACAAGCTTTCCAACAAAATCTGGAAGAATCAGGCATCAAATTTGCGTTAGGCACGACGGTTGAAAAAGTCTCTAAAGTTGAACGTGGTTATGTAATTTCGCTTGCAAATGGTCAATCTCTTGCTGCTGATGTGGTTTTATCTGCAATTGGTTTACAACCGAATATTAACCTTGCAAAAAGCGCAGAAATTGCCACCAGTCGTGGTGTCATTACCAATACTTTATTAGAAACCAACCAACCCGATATTTATGCGATTGGTGACTGTGCTGAAGTGAATGGAACCTTACTTCCATATGTTATGCCATTAATGCAACAAGCACGTGCCTTGGCAAAAACACTCAGTGGTCAAAGTACCCATGTACATTATCCAGCGATGCCTGTTGCCGTCAAAACCCCTGCTGCACCATTGACTGTATTACCCGCTCCAATCGGTGTCGATGTCACTTGGGACAATGAAGAATTTGATGATGGTATGTTATCCAAAGCAACCGATGCTGACGGTACATTACGTGGCTTTGTACTGCTCGGTGCAACCGCAGGTAAACAACGTTTAGCACTCACTAAACTGGTGCCAGACCTCATTCCTGCAACATAAGTTAAAGTGATATAATCAAGAATGTTCTAGCAATAGAACATTCTATAAGGAAAATAAAAATGAATAGCGCACTCCAATTTAAAGCTTCCCCCTACACAACATTTATGCAAGAGACCAAAGTCGATTTAGGCAATGGCATCCAATTGCATGTTGAGTCTGGAGGTAATCCTGAACATCCCACTATTCTTTTGGTCATGGGTTTGGGTGCGCAAATGTTATTTTGGCCTGATTTTTTTTGTAAATCCTTAATTGATCAAGGCTATCACGTGATTCGTTTTGATAACCGTGATATTGGCTTATCCTCTAAAGTCCGCCATCAAGGACCACGCCTCAATACGATGAAAATGATGGGACGTTTTGCCTTTGGTATGCCAAATCAAGGTGCTCCGTATAATCTCTTTGACATGGCAAATGATGTTGCCCTCTTGATTGAACGCTTGGGTCTCGACAAAATCAATATTATTGGTGCGTCGATGGGAGGAATGATTGCCCAAATCTTAGCAGCAAAATATCCTGAAAAAATAGAAAAAGTGGGTTTACTCTTTACCAGTAATAATCAACCCTTGTTACCGCCACCATTTCCAAAGCAACTCTTTAGTCTTATCGGCAAACCCGAATCTCACGATGAAGATGGCATTATTAACCATTCTTTGAAAGTTTTTAAGACCATTGGCTCACCGGGTTATCTCAACCAAGTCGAAGCCATGCAGATGGCACGTAAATTATATCAACGTAGTTACCATCCTGCGGGTGTACTTCAACAGTTTTTAGCAATATTATGTACAGGTTCATTATTGAAACTGGATAAACAAATCCAAAAGCCGACGCTCGTGGTACATGGTTCTCGTGACCGTTTACTTCCGCCAAGTCATGGCAAGGCAGTAGCAAAAGCAATTCAAGGCGCTAAATTTGAATTAATTCAAGGAATGGGGCATGATATACCACCGCACTTCATTCCCCAACTGAGCGGTTTATTTGCGCATCATTTTAAATTATAAACATTAGGACACTATGGCTGCATTACCATCCCTAAGACAGCTGTCATATCTCGTAACGCTGTCCGAGACGTTGCACTTTACTGAAGCAGCGCGCCGTTCGTTTGTCACTCAGTCCACCCTTTCAGGCGGGATTATGGAGTTAGAACGTTTATTGGGTGGCGTACTCGTTGAACGTGACCGCCAAAATGTACGTTTAACCCCACTTGGCGAGCAAGTCGTTGCCCGAGCCCGTGTTCTACTCGCTGATGCTCAAGACTTAATGCGTTTGAGTCGTGAGATGAGTGAGCCTTTGACTGGCGATTTACATCTTGGGATTATTCCAACGATTGCTCCGTTTATTTTGTCGCAACTGTTGAGTGAAGTTCATAAACAACTTCCAAAAATTCAGTTACATTTGCATGAAGCACAAAGTGAAAAAATCGTAGAAAAACTTGAGCATGGCAATTTAGACATGATCATGTTAGCACTACCTTTTGACACACGTGGTTTAAAAGTTGCTGAAATTTCGAAAGAAAATTTATTTTTAGTGTGTAATAAAGCCGACCAAAATGCAGTCAATGCACGCTCTTTAGATGACTTAGATTTATCACATCTTATGTTGTTAGAAGAAGGTCATTGCTTACGTGATCATACTTTAAGTGCCTGCCCAATCGGTGAGCGTAAAAATGATCATCGTTTAAAAGCAAGCTCTTTGCCAACTTTGGTGGAAATGGTTAACTCTAACTTAGGTTTTACCTTACTGCCGGAAATTGCTGTGCATACAAACATGCTGAAAAGTAATGAGCAATTGGTCGTTAAACCTATTGAAAATGCACCCTCACGCACGTTGGCTTTAGTCACACGTAAAAGTACCCCTCTACAAAGTGAGTTTGATGTCTTAATCCAAATTTTACAAAAAATTATTGCTGTAGAATTGCACTAAGCTTAAGTTTTCAATTTTGAAAATATGATTAAAAAAATGGAGTCTAATGACTCCATTTTTTTTTGCGTACTTTTTATCTATTTAAATGCTTCAAGTAAAACACGTTGTGCATTATGTAGTTTTTCACCTTCTTTAGGCTCTGCACGCACCCAAGTACCATTTCCTTGCAACAACCAAGCCTGTTGATTATCCTGTAAATAATTCAATAAACCTTGTTGATAAATACGTTTTTTCAATGCTGGATCTTCAATTGGAAAACAAACTTCAACGCGATTAAATAAGTTACGATCCATCCAGTCCGCACTTGAACAATAAATACGCGCATCACCATTGTTGCTAAAATAATAAACACGCGTATGTTCTAAGAAACGTCCCACAATTGAACGTACACGAATATTTTCCGACAGATTTGGTAAACCCGGACGCAAACAGCAAATTGAACGAATAATCAAATCAATTTGCACACCTGCTTGAGATGCTTCATAAAGTTTATTAATCAATTGTACTTCAGTGAGTGCATTGACTTTCACAATAATCTGCGCAGGCTTACCCGCTTTAGCATTGGCAATTTCTTCATCAATAAATGCGATCAACTGTGCATGCAAAGTAAATGGTGCATGAAGAAGCTTCTTCAACTTCGCCATTTTCCCCATACCTGTCAGTTCTTGAAAAATGCGATGCACATCTTCACACAGCTCTTTGTCTGTGGTCATTAAACCATAGTCTGTATAAATACGCGCATTAGTCGCATGGTAATTTCCCGTTCCTAAATGCACATAACGCACCAATTTATTGTTTTCACGGCGTACCACCAAAATCATTTTGGCATGGGTTTTATAGCCCACAATCCCATATACGACCACTGCGCCTGCTTCTTGTAAAACATTGGCGACTGCAATATTTGATTCTTCATCAAAGCGTGCACGTAACTCAATCACCGCAGTGACTTCCTTACCATTACGTGCTGCTTCAGCAAGTACTTGCACAATTTCAGAATCCGCACCACTACGGTATAACGTTTGTTTGATCGCTAAGACTTGTGGATCACGTGCAGCTTCACGCAATAGGTTGATGACCGGGGCAAAAGATTCAAACGGATGATGTAGTAAAATATCTTGCTTTTGCATTGCTGCAAAAATATTTTCAGTCTTTTTTAGCACTTTCGGAATAGCAGGAATATGTGCATCATAACGCATGTGCGGACGTTTAAAGTTCGACACCAAACGTGCCAAATTCACAGGTCCATCTACTTTATATAATTGCTCTTCTTCTAAATCGAACTCATCGAGTAAATACTCATAAATATGCTGTGGACAATTTTCAGTCACTTCCAAGCGCACAGCACGACCAAATCGGCGCGAACTTAATTCACCTTTTAAGGCTTTCGCGAGGTCTTCAACATCTTCGTTCAATGCCAAGTCAGCATTTCGTGTAACACGGAATTGATAACATCCCGTTGCTGTCATACCTGGGAAAAGATCAGACACATGTTCATGAATAATCGCAGACAGCATAACAAAGTGCTCTTTCCCCCCTGTGAGTTCATCAGGCAAGCGTACAACACGTGGCAATGAGCGCGGCGCAGGTACAACAGCAAGATCAATTTGACGCCCAAAAGCGTCTTTTCCTTCTAAAGTCACAATAAAGTTTAAACTTTTATTCACTAAACGTGGAAATGGGTGTGCAGGATCAAGGCTAATTGGAGTTAAAACAGGAGCAACTTGTTCTTGGAAATATTTTTTAATCCACGCAGACTGTGCAGGTGTTAACTCACCACGACGTAGGAAACAAATGTCTTCTTCACGTAATTTTGGAAAAATTTCATCATTTAAAATACGATATTGACGTTCAATTGCAGCATGTGCAGTTTTTGAAATCGATTCTAAAACTTGTTTTGGCGTTAAACCATCTGGACTACGACTTTCATTACCTAAAGCCAATTGTTCCATCACCCCAGCAACACGAATTTCAAAAAACTCATCCATGTTACGTGAAAAGATCAATAAGAAATTCATCCGATCTAAAATAGGATGTAAAGGGTCAACCGCCTGTTCTAACACACGTAGATGGAAGTCTAAAATTGACAATTCACGATTAATATAGCGTTCATTATAGGTATATTCAGTTGCTGTATGATTTACTGCGGTAGTCATGCAAATTGCCTGCATTTAAAAATCTTTCTCTTAGTATGCTTCAATTTTGTGACAATTTCATAAAAAAAGTGCATCGACTGCACTTTTTCTTGAGCAATTTATTTAAATTGCAAGACTTTATCAAGCCGCTGGAATCCGTGTAGAACGCATATATTTTAAAATTAAGCCTTTACGGTACTGCACTTTACGATCATCAGGATGTTCTTGATAATACTTAGGATTGGTCAAAATCGCAGCCAAAAATGCAGCTTGTTCACGGGTTAAACTTTGCGCACTTTTACCATAATAATGTCGTGTTGCAGCTTCTACACCGTAAATGTGATCTCCAAACTCAACTGAGTTCATATAGACTTCTAAAATACGTTGTTTCGACCACATACGCTCCATCATAATGGTCGCAATGGTTTCTTGCCCCTTACGAATATAAGAACGACGATTATAAAAAAATAAATTTTTTGCCAATTGCTGAGAAATGGTTGAACCACCCGCCACCACTTTTTCTTTTTTCATATTGCGTTCAAGCGCATTTTCAATGCCATCCCAGTCAAAACCATGATGATCAACAAATTTCGCATCTTCTGCAGCCACAATAGCATGTTTGAAATTATCACTAATGTCATCATAATCACGCCATTGGTGCTTGATCGGTTCAAAATCCGATAAGTATGTCCAACGCATAAACATTGTGGTTTCGACAGGATGGCTACGCCAGTACACCAAACTTGAAAAAATCCACAATTGAATCAGAATAAGAATACTGACAATGATTAACAAAGTACGAACAATAAAGGCTTTCACGTCAGTCTGTTACTCCTGAATGATCAAAAATCCATGCTAAGCTTAAGTGTATAACAAAGCACAGAATATAATGTTATGTCAGAAATGCAACAACCCTTCCAAGTCCAACCACGACAAGCCATTGGTAAAATCACCTTGATGTTAATCGTACTCAATGTGGGCTTATTTGCTTGGCAAATTGTTTCAGGTGTCAACATTAGTGACCCAAGTATCCGAGATGCATTACTTTGGGGTGCAGATTATGCACCTTTAACCTTTTTAGAAGAACCTTTTCGTTTATTTAGCAGTATGTTTTTTCACTTCGGCTTAATGCATTTGGGCTTTAATATGTGGGCGCTCTATGTATTTGGCAATGTTGCAGAAGAAAGCTTTGGCAAATTTTATTATCTCGGCTTGTACCTATTGGCAGGTTTAATGGGCAGCTTGCTCAGTGGTTATATTGATATTCATAACAGCTATGAACTGTTACAAAGTTTCGATCAAAGCTTAATTCCCCGTGTATCTGCAGGTGCATCAGGTGCCGTTATGGGACTCGGTGGCGCACTGACGTTATTGTCCCTCTTTCCACCCACACCACAACAACGCTATATTTTAGATAAAAAGTCTTTACTCACGATTTTAGCAATTAACCTTGCATTTGGTTTTTTCACCTCAGGCATCAACAATGCGGCACATATTGGCGGCATGATCATGGGCGCGATCTTGGCATTATTGTGGTATTTAACACAGCGTCATCAAAACAACACTCTACTAAAGATGCTCATTCTCATCATTGCGGCGGCCACAACTTATGTTATTTACCTGTATTTACAACACTTAATTCAACCACTTACACCTTTATGGAAAGATGCAGTCATCCAAATGAAAAGCCAATTAAATCTTTAACACAGACCATGTCTTGCACTTCTGTTTTGAGTCTAGAACACGTTTAGAAGCAAGCTTATGCCAATCTGTTAAATTAACTTTATATAGCTTAGTTGCTTTTGCTTTTCAGCATCAATTGATTTAAACAGGGTGATGCTATCGTGAGGCGACAAGGATGTCGCCGTTGGACAAGGGTGATATGGATATCCCCTTTGTCCAATAAAGGATTTTTGTCACTTTTGATCCTTCAAAAGTGAGGCATCGACTACGCAAAGTAATTTAAACCTCTCGATGTATTTCGAGTCTGTGCAAACTTTTAATTATATTATCTAACTTTAATCGAATGGTATTAAACATATAGATCAATTAAACTCAGCAAAATATAATTAAAATGGATGCATAAAAAAGCCAATGGTTGGGCCATTGGCTTTTTCTACATTTACACAGATTAATTCATTTCTCTTAGACTTTGTAAGGGCGGAATATCACTTAAGTAGCTCAAACGATAACGCCCAATCAAAGCACAGATCACCGTCATTAAAATCGGCAGAATCATCCAAATTTGCCAATGCATTTGTATCTGCAGATCCATACGATGACTGGCAATTGCACTGATAATTTCAGCAAAGAAACACGAAACAATGCCTGCAATGAAACCAATAAAACCTATTTCCATCGTGAGTCTATTTTTTAATTGTGCCTTGGTGCTCCCAAAGGAACGCAACAATGCGACTTCTCGTTTACGTTCATCTAAAAGTAAATTAATGCATGCGACCAAAACCAAAATACCTGAAATCGTCACCAACACAGCCAATACAGTAATGATTTGCACCAAGACATTCACCAAACGCTTGATCTCATCCAAAATCACTGAGACATCAATAAAAACAGTATTGCTAAACTGTTGAATAACCTTTACCAATTGACCCTTTTGCTCAGGTGGTACATAAAAACTGCCGAGGAAACTTCCTGCATTTTCATCCAAAGTATTGGGTGCAAAAATAAAGAAGAAATTTGGGCTAAAACTTTGCCATTCCACACTGCGTAAATTGGTCACCTGAGCCTCAAACTGTCCTTCAGGCAAACTAAACGTTAAACGATCACCAATTTTGATCGCCAAATCTTGTGCAAGCTTGGCTTCAATTGAGACTTCACCTGCCGCTAATTGGCTTTGTCCTTCTACAATCACATTGTCTTTAGGATAATGATCCGCTTGGGTGAGATTTAATTCTCTTCTTAAAGCATTATTCTTCTCTACCAAAGCATTGGGAAATGCTTGTCCATTTTTCGCAATCAAACGTCCGCGCACATTGGGATATAACGGTGTCGCTGTCCAGTTGTGTGCTGCAATCTGTTGCTTAAAATCTGCAACATCTTGAGGCGGTAAACCATAAATAAATTGATTCGGTGTACCCATAGGCAATTGCTGTTGCCACCGCTCTAAAATATCCGTTCTTAACACACTCAACACGGTAATTAAACTCAGCCCTAAAGCCAAAGCCGTGATCTGAATCGCCGTTTGCGTAGGGATACGTACATAACTTGACCAACGATTTTTCAAAGATTTAATCAGTTTTAAAATCGCATAAACCACAACAAATAACACTATACTCAGCACGATGATTGCGCCGATCACCACACTGGTCAAGACTAGATTTTCAGTCAACACCAAACTAAAAATCACTAGGCTGCATAAGCCCGTTACAAACATCCATAATAAAGAACTTTTCGACTGTTCTTGCTGACGAATTACCCGAATCGGGGGGGTACGCAACAGTTGCCATAAACTTGGCAAAATAAAACCGCACAATACAATTGCACTGGTAAAAATCGCAATAGGTAAAGGTCCAAACAACATGCCAAGTACTGAAAACTGCAACTCAAGCGATGGGATCAATTGCAACATCAGTTGTAACAACCCATAACCCAACAGCATCCCTAAAACACTGCCAAGCACCATTGAAATAACGATCACCACCGCAAGCAATGCCATAAAAGTTTGAAAAATCTGCTTTTTACTTGCCCCCATACACCGCATCAAAGCAATATAATCTTGATTTTGTTGCACATAACGTTGGCTGGTTAAAGCAATCGCTAAACCGCAAAGCAAAATCGTCATGATATTTGCCAATTGTAGAAAAGTATCCAAATTTTCAATCGGTTTAATAAGACGTGTATTACCTTCATTCGCATTACGTAGTTTTAAGTCTGATGCGGCTGCAATGTCTTGTTGCGCCAAATTTTCTTGGGCTGTCGAACTGTGTTGTAAGGCTGCTAAACGTTGTTTTTGTTTATCTTGAAAAGCCTGAAAAATTTGCTCATAGCGCTGTGTTTGGGGTTTATCACCTGCAAGCAATAAACGATAGTCAATACGACTCCCGACTTGTATCGCATTGGTTTTAGCAATATCCGCTTGGGAGATAATCACGGTAGGAGAAAATGCTGAAAAGCCAAGCTCTTGATTCGAATCACGTTCAATCTTCCCCGAAACTTTAAACTTTCCATCCGCAATTTGAATATCGTCACCAATATTCGTTTTTAACAAATCCATCGCACGTGGGCTCAACCACACTTGTCCAGATTGTAAATATTGCGCTTGTGGTTGAATGCGTAACTCACCACGTAAAGGAAAAGCTTGATCAATGGCTTTGACATTCACCATAACAAATTGATCATCGGTAGATGCCATCGTACCAAACATCGTGACATGCGACTGTTTCAACCCAAGTTGTTCTGCTTGCTTGATCCATGGCGCTGCAATAGGTGCATTATCACTGAGTACCAAATCCGCAGCTTGCATTTTTGCTGCTTGCAAGGACACCGCATCTTGTACTTGTTCATTGCTAAATTTCAAGGCGGTTGTGGCACTAATGGCAATACTTAATGCAATGATCAACAAATAAATACCTGTTGTGCCGAAACTCTGTCGAAACAACGGCTTAAATAATGCCATCATCGCGACACCTCTGTCTGCTCAATCAGTTGACCCTCTTTAAGTTCAAAATGCCTTTGGCATTGTGCAGCAAGCTTGGGATCATGCGTAACCAACACCAAAGTTGTGCCTAATTCACGATTCAGTTCAAATAATAATTGCTCAATCTCTTGTGCTGTATGTCCATCTAGATTCCCTGTAGGTTCATCTGCAAAAATGATTTTAGGTTCAGAAATGAGTGCCCGTGCAATTGCAACCCGCTGTTGTTCACCACCTGATAAAACTTTAGGTGCTTGTGTACTTTGTCGCTCTAAACCAACGCGTTGTAATAATTTTAGCGCTTTTTTTTCGGCATCAGCATAGTTAAAATTGGCATGTAAACGCAAAGGCAACATCACATTTTCAAGTGCCGATAAATGCGGTAATAATTGAAAAGACTGAAATACAAAACCAATATATTTCAAACGTAGCAAAGCCCGTTGTTCTTCATCTAAATTGTGGACAGTTTCACCACAGATCGACAATTGCCCAGAACTGGCTTGGTCTAAAGTTGCCAATATCCCCAATAGGGTGGACTTCCCTGAACCTGAACGTCCAGTAATCGCCACTTGCTGCCCTGCTAAAATCTCTAAATTTAAATTTTCAAAAATCGTTAAAGTTTGATGTGGTAATTGAATGCTTTGTGTAAGTTGCTGTGCAGAAATAATTGCTTGTGGCATGATAAAAGTCGAATTTGGCAAAACCGAAGACATGGCAAAGAAACCCTATATGCAAACTAAAAATTTAATTCAGTTTAAAAAAGTTCAAAAAATAAGTGCTTGCTTATTTTTTAGCACGATCTGGCTACTACCTGTTAGTAGTTTTGCAAAAACTGTGATGATTTTGGGAGACAGTTTAAGTGCAGGTTATGGAATAAATCCGCAACAAGGTTGGGTCAATTTATTACAGTTACGCCTAAATCAAGAATTTCCAAAGCAGCATAAAGTCGTAAATGCCAGCGTGACCGGAGAAACCACCAGCGGTGCTTTGGCACGTTTGCCAAAACTCTTACAAACGCATAAACCACAAGTTGTGGTCATTGAACTCGGTGGAAATGATGGTTTACGCGGTCAGCCACCACAAATGATTCAAAAAAATTTGGCGCAACTGATTCAAAAAAGTCAACAAAGTAAAGCCACTGTCGTGCTATTGGGAATGAAAATTCCACCCAATTATGGCACGGCCTATAGCAAAGCCTTTGAAAATAATTACAAAGTCCTTAGCCAACAATATAAAGTGAAAATGCATCCATTCTTTATGCAAGGGGTTGCAGGTCATCAAAATTTAATGCAAAAAGATTTGATTCATCCAAATGCAACAGCGCAAAAGATTTTGTTGGATAATGCATATCCACTGATTAAAGGTGCGTTATAATGGGTTATTATTATCTTTCTAAAAAATATTGCAGATTAGATGCTTGATATACTTAGTAAAGTAAGGTCAAGTAAAACATCTTAAGTAGACTACAAAATCAATGAGATCAAAGATGATGTTTAACCGTTATAAAATGAAGATAGACTTCATAAAACCATGGAGAATTGATTAAATATTAGATGCGGAACGGTAAGATTCATCAAAACAGCCCACCCAGTGATGAATGGGCTTTTAGAAATTGATTAAGATACTGAAATATATAAGTTAAACATGCTACATTTCACATAAGGTGTATTATGTTAATTTTAGAAATTCTTGTGTTTTTATGGGGAGCATATATGCATAAGGTTGCTTTTTTAGTTTTATTTTTTTTAATTTTTTATCTAATTTATTTATTTTTTCATCTTAATGATAAGCTTTATCAATCTTTAACTGCTAGTGATCAGGTTAAAAAATGTGGTTATTTCTTAGGAATTCAAACTGTAAGCCCACTTTATATTTCTAAAAATATTAATGATGTAGATTATTGGCTTTTTGAGTTGAAGGATGGAGAGGTTGATAAATTTAGATACATTCCTAAAATTCATAAAAGTATGGCTATAAATTTAAAAGTCGGTAGTAGAGTTTGTTATTATTATTCTCTTAAATATAAAGATGATTACAATAATTATATTATCAGTAATATTCAACAGTAAATTAAAAATCATATATATCAATTATATATCAATTTTTCAGTTTTTTCATGATAGTTATACTAGAAGAATAGTCTTTAATTCATTTATTTTTATTTAACATAATGGTCGTTATACAAAGTCGAAAGCTCTTACATGTGTCTCTGTTTTAAATTTCAAAAATAATAAGGGAATCAATAAGAGGCGTACGGCTTTGTTGCACAAATCTATCTCAAGGCATATTCAGCATTATAATTTCAATATGAATAAGCTTATACCTAAAATCTATTGTACAACCAATTGTTCTTGCTTTAATCGAGCTTTCGTCAACCGAGGTAATATTTCTATTTGGTTCGATTCTGACACTCAGTGGTATGCTCAACGATGAGTAAGAAAAAATAGAGTCCGATGACTCTATTTTTATCAATGACGACTTATGTGTCGTGTGACAAAGACGCTGAAGCACCTTTTCTTACATATTCAATCTTTAACAATTCTAAAAAATTGATTAAGCAGGAATATCACGTACAGAAGCGTTACGGATCGCTTCTTTTAATGCCGCATAACCATGAATCGGTGGAAATTGAGGGAATTCACGAATTACATTTTCAGGTGCATCAAACAAGAAACCTTGGTCTGCTTCACCTAGCATGGTTGTATCATTATAAGAATCACCTGCTGCAATCACACGATAATTTAAACCATGCAACGCTTTTACAGCTTGACGCTTTTGGTCTGGCTGACGCAATTTATACGCAGTGATCATGCCATTTTCATCCGTTTCTAATTTATGGCAGAAAATGGTTGGCCAACCTAATTGTTGCATCAAAGGATGTGCAAACTCATAGAATGTATCAGAAAGAATAATCAGTTGAAAATGAGTACGCACCCATTCCACAAATTCTTTTGCACCTTCGAAAGGTCCCATATCTGCGATGACAGCTTGAATATCATTTAAGCCTAAACCATGCTGTTTTAAAATATTCAAACGCTGTGTCATCAACACATCATAGTCAGGAATATCACGAGTTGTTGCTTCTAGTTCTTTGATTCCTGTTTTCTTAGCAAAATTGATCCAGATTTCTGGTACCAATACACCCTCAAGATCAAGACATACGATTTCCATGGGTTCTCCCAAATGCCAATTGTAAATTTTGGCGCTATCATAGCATTAAAGATTGCGCAATTTAACGAAACTTTATAAATCTATTTTATTCATAAGCATTGTATTTAATCTGCTAAGCAGTTTATTTCATTTACTTTAAAATATGATCAATTTCAAAGTACAACATAGCTTCAAGCTAAAGCCAGAGGCAACAAATGACTGTTATTCCTACAATTGATCATGTAGATGCGCTTGCAGCAGAATATGCTGATAAATCTCCATCAGACATTCTTGCCTTAGCCCTTTCACAACACGGTGAAATTGCCATTTCTTTTTCAGGTGCTGAAGATGTCGTACTGATTGATATGGCTGCAAATTTAGGCAAGCCCTTTCGCGTGTTTAGTTTAGACACTGGACGTCTACACGCTGAAACCTATCAGTTCATTGAAACCGTTCGTAAGCATTACAATATTCAAATCGAAATCTGCTTTCCTGAAGCAGAAGCCGTTCAAAAACTTGTTACTGAAAAAGGGCTATTTAGCTTTTATCAAGATGAACATAAAGAATGCTGTGGTATTCGTAAAGTTCAGCCTTTACGCAAAAAACTTGCAACGCTAGATGGTTGGATTACAGGTCAACGTAAAGATCAAAGTCCAGGAACACGTACAGAAATTCCTGTGATTCAAGCAGATGTAGGATTTTCAGGCGAAGGCAAACAATTGATTAAATATAATCCCTTAGCCAATTGGTCAAGTGCTGACGTATGGAGTTATATCCGTATGATGGAAGTACCATTTAATCCACTGCATGAAAAAGGCTTTATTTCCATTGGCTGTGAACCTTGTACTCGAGCTGTACTGCCAAATCAACATGAACGTGAGGGTCGCTGGTGGTGGGAAGAAGCAACCCATAAAGAGTGTGGTTTACACGCAGGCAACCTTAAAAAGTAGTTCAAAAAAAGCCACTGATATTCAGTGGCTTTTTTTATAGCCCTAGTATTCACACTTTATTCACTATTCTTTTTTGTTTCACTTTATACTAAAATCAGATGGATAATTCTAAAAAATCAGCGCTCAAATTATCTGAGTCGTTGTTGTTTTTGCAGTGAGGCAAATCATTACTATGCGACCATTACATCCTCTTGATTTTATTTTTCTAAATCTAGAAAAGCGCCAACAACCCATGCATGTTGGAGGATTGTTTTTATTTCAAATCCCCGATGATGCGCCCTCTACGTTTATTCAAGACCTCGTTGCAGACATACGAAACTCGAAATCTATTCCTGTTCCACCCTTTAATAATCGTTTAAATGGTCTATTTTGGGATGAAGATGAAGAATTTGATATTGACCACCATTTTCGCCATATCGCACTGCCACATCCCGGAAGAATACGCGAATTATTGGTTTATATTTCACAAGAACATAGTGCTTTAATTGACCGTGCTAAACCATTATGGACATGCCATATCATTGAAGGCATTGAAGGTAATCGTTTTGCCATGTATTTTAAAATCCATCATGCCATGATCGATGGTGTTGCAGGTATGCGTTTATTGGAAAAATCATTTTCCAAAGATCCCAATTCAAAATCAATCATTCCTCCTTGGTGTGTGGAAGGCAAACGTGCCAAACGCTTAAAAGCACCTAAAGTCAGTAAAATTAAAAATATTTTATCCACCATTAAAGGGCAAATTGAGGTTACACCAAAAGTTACCCAAGAACTTTGCCAAACTATTTTTAAAGAAATGGGCAAAAATCCTGACTATGTATCAAGTTTTCAAGCACCAAGTAGTATTTTTAACCAACGGGTAAGTTCGTCTCGTCGTTTTGCAGCTCAGTCTTTTGAGTTAGATCGTTTTCGCACCATTTCCAAAGCCCTAAATGTCACCATTAATGATGTGGTTTTAGCTGTTTGTTCAGGTGCTTTACGTGAATATTTGACCAGTCAAAACGCTTTACCTAAAAAGCCTTTGATTGCAATGGTGCCTGCTTCATTACGTGATGATGATTCAGACGTAAGTAACCGGATCACGATGATTTTGGCAAATTTAGGGACGCATAAAGATGAGCCTTTAGAGCGTTTAGACATTATTAAACGCAGTGTACAAAATGCAAAAAATCGTTTTAAACGCATGAATGCCAATCAAATTTTAAATTATAGTGCCTTTGTATATGGGCCTGCAGGTTTAAATATTGCTTCAGGCATATTGCCTAAACGCCAAGCATTTAACGTGATTATTTCTAATGTTCCCGGCCCTCGCGAACCTCTCTATTGGAATGGTGCCAAACTCGATGCCCTCTACCCAGCATCAATCGTACTTGATGGACAAGCCCTCAATATCACAATGACCAGTTATTTAGATAAACTTGAAGTGGGTTTAACAGGTTGCCGCCGTACTTTGCCTAAAATGCAAAATCTGTTGACTCATTTAGAAGATGAGATTCAACGCTTTGAAAAGCTTATTGCAGAACATGATCAAGTGGAAGATATTGCCAAGACAGTATCGGCTTAAAATGTGCAATTTTAAAATTATTTTTCTGATTGCTATTTTTGAAAAATGATGTTGAAACGATACAAATAAATTAAGGGGCGATTAAATTGCCCCTTAGTTTTTAATATTACGACATTGTTTGAGCAATTGATGACACATGGTCACGACCATATCTTTAGTAATGCTCACTTCTTTGCCATTTTCATCTAACATTACACAGGTATTCTTCGGTTGGTTGTCCAACACATGTTGTAGATTACGTGTGATAATTTTTTCACTTACTGTCATATTTACCTCACTTGCTAAGATTCAAATCCGAATCTATGGCTACTTGTTATGCTTAGTATTGTGAAATTAATCTGCTAGAAAGTAAAATGTCAGTTGTAACAAGTGTTTAACGATATCCTGTTACAATTTTAACTTAAAATGATATCGTATTGCTCTTGCGTATATAAATTTTCGACTTGGAACTTGATCACACGATGGATGAAATGCTCCAAATCCGCCACAGCAGGCGCTTCTGCTGTTAATAAACGGTCAATCACAGATGGATGTGCAACGACAGTAAAACCACTTTGTGACTCAAAAGCCCGCGCATATCTCAAAATTTCTCGAAAAATTTCGTAACATACTGTCTCGGCAGTTTTAACATAACCACGCCCTTGACAGGTTGGGCAAGACTCACACAGCAGATGCTCTAAAGACTCGCGGGTACGCTTACGCGTCATCTCCACCAAGCCAAGTTCCGACACTTGGGTAATCTTGGTTTTAGCATGATCTCGTTCCAACATTTTATCGAAATGCTGCATCACCGCTTCGCGGTGTTCTGCCTCTTGCATATCAATAAAATCTATAATGATAATGCCGCCCAAGTTACGTAAACGTAATTGCCGTGCAATCACTTGCGTTGCTTCCATATTTGTTTTAAATACGGTGTCTTCAAGTGTACGGCCACCCACATAAGAGCCGGTATTCACATCAATGGTCGTCATGGCTTCCGTCTGATCAATCATCAGATAACCACCAGACTTCAAGGCAACCCGTGTTTGCAATGCTTTTTGAATGTCTTCTTCAACATTATATAAATCGAATAATGGACGCTCACCCGGATAATGCAGCAAGTGTTGCTCCATATTCGGTACAAACTCTTTGACAAACTCTTGTAATTTACTGTGAATTTCACGTGAATCTACATAAATTTTAGCCGTATTTTCATTTGCCAAATCTCGGATCACACGTTGCGGCAAAGGTAATTCTTCAAAAATTAACGACGGTACAGCAATGGCTTTTTGTTTACGTTGAATATATTCCCAAAGCTTAACCAAATAGCACATATCTTGCATAATGGATGCTTCATCTATACCGTCCGCCGCAGTTCGTACAATCACTGAGCCCGGTAATTTATGTTCACCCTGAATACGTTCAATAATCGAGCGCAAACGGTCTCGTTCTTCTTCTGATTCAATTCGTTGCGATACACCAATATGACTTCCATATGGCATTAATACTAAATAACGTGAAGGGATAGAAAGGTCTGTACTGAGCCGAGCACCTTTGGTTCCTAACATGTCTTTCATGACTTGAACGGTCAGGATTTGTCCGGGTTGTAATAACTCAAAGACATTGGGTGTAGGCTGATTTTTTTGCCAAACCATATCATTAATATGTAAAAATGCTGTACGAGAAAGTCCGATATCCACAAAAGCAGCCTGCATTCCGGGCAGCACACGCACAACTTTTCCTTTGTAAATATTGCCTACAAGACCACGCTTTACTGTACGTTCAACAAATAATTCATTGACCGTGCCATTTTGGATTAGCGCTACCCGACATTCCATAGGGGTGACGTTAATCAATAACTCGTCAGACATAATAAAACTCAAAACATTATAAAAATTCTTTTGAAGTGGTTAATTTAATGCCTTAACCGCTTTTAATAACTGTACAGTCTCGTGTAAAGGAAGCCCCACCACATTCGTATAACTCCCCTCTATACGAGTGACATATTGTGCAGCAATCCCCTGAATGGCGTAAGCACCTGCTTTACCTAAAGGTTCTCTAGTTGCCCAATAATATTCCATATCTTCTAGGCTTAATTTTTGTAATTGAACACGTGTGCTAACCACTTGTGTTACTGATTTTTCAGCTGTCGCGACAGAAATTCCAGTCAAAACTTCATGTTCATTATTAGATAATAATGACCAAATTTCAAAAGCATGCTGTTTAGATTCAGGTTTACCAATGATCTGATCATTGAATACTAAACTTGTATCTGCTGCAAGCACTACAGCATGCGGTTGACTTGCCAGTACAGTTTTCGCCTTCGTTTCTGCCAAACGGCGTACATACTGTTCTATATGTTCATTTTCTAAAACAGATTCATCAATATCTGGGCTTAAAACTTCAAAGCTTAAACCCAATTGTTGCAACAGTTCTCTACGTCTAGGTGAACTAGAGGCTAATATTAAATTCGCCATTTTTTCAAAAGATAATATAAGATTGGCCAACTTAAAATACTTGCAACTAAAGGTTGCCAATGTCGTGTTAAAGAAAAGTTGATCCCAAACATGGTTTGTGCCAACAAGGTAAAGACGAGATGCGCAATCACAGCTAAACTAATAATGACCCATAAATTACTAAACGTCAGTACACGTCTTTCTCGAATGAAATAGCGTGTCAAAAATGCCAACACCACGTAACTCAGTGCATTCATTCCCAGTGGTGCATCAAGCAACAAGTCTGTAAACAAACCCATCGAAAATGCGAACCAAACACCACACCATGTCGGCTGACACAACACCCAAAATAAGGTGATTAACAGCATAAACAAAGGTCGCCAGCCTGCAATGCCATAAGACAAAGGATAGACCACTAAAATCGAGGCAATCACCACCGACAAGATAATGATAATAAATGGATCTTTACGCTGACGTTGCGAAGACAATTTTTTAGCGATCAACATGCGGCTGCTCCATCGCTAATGAGTCAGAAAATAATACCACCACATGATGCCCCCCTGCTAATTGTGCTGCAGGCGCAACATCAATACTCGCAAACTCACCTGAGTTATGACGCATTACTTTCGACACTATTCCCACTAAATAACCTGCTGGAAAATGTTGTCCTAAACCTGAACTATAGACTTTATCCCCAACTTTAATATTGGCACTGGTTGGAACATATTCCATTTTCAAGCGCCCCAAATCACCTGTACCCGTCACAATTGCACGCATACCTGAACGTTCTAAACGCACAGAAAGCGAATGCTCTTTGTCAGATAACAGCATGATACGGCTACTATGTGGATAGACATTAATAATCTGTCCCATAATGCCTTTATCATCCAATACCGTCTGCCCAACACGTAATTGGCTAGACGAACCGCGATTAATAATAATGATGTGACGTAGTGGATCTGCATCTGTACCAATCACTTCTGCAATTTCCATGCGTCCATCAATAATCAAAGGCGTATCGAGTAATCCACGCAAACGAGTATTTTCCGCAGAAAGCTCGGACAATTTCTGTAGGCGCACTTGTGCCTGAAGCAATTCCGCTTGCATCGCAGTATTTTCACGGCGCAATTGGGCTTCAGACTTAGTTTGCTGGTTAAGCCATTCTTTCGATAATACAGGATAACTCGCAAGCGCATAAATGGGGTTATATGCGGCATACAAGACATCTCTTGCAGGTTGAATCACATGGGGCATACGCCAATTAAAAAACAGCACAACCACACATGTAATCACCGCAATGATGAATGAACGAAAAGATGGCGGTTGTCTTGAAAAGAGATTCGGTTGCACCGCCTCGTCCTTAAACTTAGTCTACAGAAGATTAGCCTACAAAAAGCATATCATGGTTCGGATTATCAAAGAATTCTAAGACTTTTCCACCACCACGGGTGACACATGTTAAAGGATCTTCGGCAACGACTACAGGTAAACCTGTTTCTTTAGCCAGTAATTTATCTAAATTACGTAATAAAGCACCACCACCAGTCAACACAATTCCACGTTCTGCAATATCTGAAGATAATTCAGGCGGTGTTTGTTCAAGTGCTGATTTGACAGCAGAAACGATACTTTGTAATGGATCAGCAATCGCTTGGCAGATCTCATCTGAAGTGACAGTAATGGCACGTGGCACACCTTCTGCCAAGTTACGACCACGCACTTCAATTTCTAAAGGTTTTTCTTCAGGAATCGCCATGCCCACTTCTTTCTTAATGATTTCAGCTGTGGTTTCACCAATCACACAACCATGTGCTTTACGGACATAGTTAATAATTTGTTCGTCAAATACATCGCCGCCAATACGTAAAGAATCTGCGTACACACAACCCTGTAGCGAAATAATGGCTATTTCAGTGGTACCACCACCCACATCAACGACCATTGAACCACATGCTTGTTCAACAGGCATACCTGCACCAATTGCTGCTGCCATTGGTTCTTCGATTAAGCGCACATCACGCGCACCAGCATTAAATACAGCCTCACGAATCGCACGGCGCTCAACTAGTGTAGATTTGCATGGAACACATACAACTACACGTGGCGCAGGTGGAAATAAACGTTTTTCGTGCACTTTGCCAATAAATTGATTTAACATGGTTTCAGTGACTTCAAAATCTGCAATTACACCATCTTTCATTGGACGAATAGCAGAAATGTTTGCAGGGGTACGGCCTAGCATCTGCTTAGCATCTAAGCCTACAGCTGCTACAATTTTTTGTGAACCGCTGTGGCGAATTGCCACAACCGTCGGTTCATTTAATATAATGCCCCGTCCTGGTGCATAAATCAGTGTATTAGCAGTACCTAAATCAATGGCAAGATCTGGCGAAAACAAGCCAATTAGTCGTTTTAGAATCACGGGTCGTTCTCAGTTAAACTTTAGTATGGACGCAAGATGGCAACTTTAACTAAATGTGATGCTTTGGACAAGTCAATCGCTTATTATAACGCACGATATTTTAACTTTTTTTAAAACTGATTAGGTGAGACATCATGTCAACTTCAGATGCTCAGCATTCTGCAGACTTAAATGCGCAAACTGTATCGCAGATTGCTAACCTCGCTCGATTGTCGCTAGATGATGCGCAATCTACTGAATATGCTCAAAGTTTAAATAAAATTTTAGGGATGATGGAAACTCTGAAAGGCATTGATACCGAAGGTGTTGAGCCACTTAAGAGTCCATTTGACAATCCACAACCTTTGCGTGAAGACGTTGTAACTGAAAGCAATCATCGTGAAGAATATCAAGCCGTTGCTCCTGCTGTACAGGACGGTTTGTATCTCGTACCACGTGTGATTGAATAAAATTTAAACAGTTAAATCTATTTCCCAAATTAATCGTAAAGAATTGTTCCCATGACTGATTTACATCGCTTATCTGTTCGTGAAATGGCTGAAGGCTTAAAAAGCGCTCAGTTTTCATCTCGTGAATTAACACAACATTATTTAGACCGTATTGCAAAGATTGACCAACACGTGAAATCTTATGTAACGGTTACCCCTGAACATGCACTTGCCCAAGCTGATGCTGCTGATGGTTTATTAAAATCAGGAATGGCAAGTGCACTAACAGGTGTTCCGCTTGCGCATAAAGATATTTTCTGTACCCAAGGCATCAAAACCACTGCGGGTTCAAAAATTTTAGACAACTTCATTTCTCCATACGACGCAACTGTAGTCAGCAAAGCCAAAGCAGCTGGCTTAGTGACTTTAGGTAAAGTCAATATGGATGAATTCGCTATGGGTTCAACCTCTGAAAGCTCATACTATGGTGCAACTAAGAACCCGTGGAACTTAGACTGCGTACCGGGAGGATCATCTGGTGGTTCTGCCGCAGCAGTTGCAGCAGACCTTGCTCCTTTTGCAACAGGGACTGATACGGGTGGTTCAATTCGTCAACCTGCATCATTCTGTGGTTTAACAGGCTTAAAACCAACCTATGGTCGTGTTTCCCGTTTCGGGATGATTGCTTATGCATCATCACTTGACCAAGGTGGGCCAATGGCACGTTCGGCAGAAGACTGTGCCTATTTGATGAATGTCATGGCAGGTCATGACCAAAAAGACTCAACATCAGTCAACAAAGACGTTGATGATTATGTTGCTGACTTAAATGCAACGACAGTCAAAGGTTTACGTATTGGTATTCCAAAACAATACTTCAATGTACAAGGTCTGGATGCTGACGTTAAAGCACGTGTTGAAGAATCTTTGAAAAAATTAGAAGAGATGGGCGCAACGTTGGTTGAAATCGACCTCAACATGACTGACGCTTATGTACCGACTTATTATCTGATTGCGCCTGCCGAAGCATCTTCAAACTTACAGCGCTATGATGGTGTACGTTACGGTTATCGTGCTGAAAATCCAAAAGATATTTTAGACTTATATAAATGTTCACGTTCTGAAGGTTTTGGAGCAGAAGTCCAACGCCGTATCTTGATCGGAACATATGCGCTATCTGCGGGTTATTACGATGCTTACTATGTCAAAGCACAAAAAGTACGTCGTCTCATCCAACAAGACTTCTTAAAAGCCTTTGAATCTGTCGATGTGATTGCTGCACCTTCTGCACCAACCACTGCTTATAAAATTGGTGCCTCTTTAGACCCTGTAGAAATGTACTTAGGTGACATTTATACCATCGCAGTGAACTTAGCAGGCTTACCTGCAATCAATGCCCCTGTTGGTTTTGATGCAAATAACCTTCCTGTCGGTTTACAGTTGATCGGAAACTACTGGTCAGAATCTCAATTGTTGTCTGTTGTACATCAGTATCAACAAGCAACGGATTGGCATACCAAACGTGCGACAATTGCTGAGGAGAATGCATAATGGCGAAGAACAATGCAAAACCTAAGTCAAATTTGATTGATGGTTGGGAAGTCGTTATAGGTATTGAGATTCACACTCAACTTGCGACTAAATCTAAAATCTTCTCAGGTTCTTCAACTGAATTTGGTCAAGACCCAAATACACAAGCGAGCCTTGTTGATTTGGCAATGCCGGGCGTACTGCCTGTATTGAACAAAGAAGTGGTGGATTTAGCGATTCGCTTTGGTTTGGGGATCGATGCCTACATCGACCAAGCGTCAGTATTTGCACGTAAAAACTACTTCTACCCTGACTCGCCTAAAGGCTACCAAATCAGCCAAATGGATAACCCCATTGTGGGATTAGGTCATATCGATATCCAACTTGAAGATGGCACAGTCAAACGCATCGGCGTGACACGTGCACACCTTGAGGAAGATGCAGGTAAATCGATCCATGACCAATTCGAAGGTATGTCAGGCATCGACTTAAACCGTGCAGGTACACCACTTCTTGAAATCGTTTCTGAACCTGATATGCGTTCAGTTGAAGAAGCTGTGGCGTATATTAAAGCGATTCACACGCTTGTGCGTTGGTTAGGCATTTCTGACGGTAACATGGCAGAAGGTTCGTTCCGTGCCGACTGTAACGTGTCTTTACGTCGTCCGGGTCAACCGTTTGGTACACGTTGTGAGTTGAAAAACTTGAACTCATTCCGTTTCATTGAACAAGCGATCAATGTTGAAATTGAACGTCAAATGGAAATCTTGGAATGGGACGGCACGATCGACCAAGAAACACGTTTGTTCGACCCTGTGAAGATGGAAACGCGTTCAATGCGTTCTAAAGAAGAAGCGAACGATTACCGCTACTTCCCTGACCCTGACTTGTTGCCTGTGATCATTGCAGACGAACAAATCGAAGCGATTAAAGCGACGATGCCTGAGCTTCCTGCTGCACGTCGTGCGCGTTTTGTGGCTGACTTTGGCGTGACTGAGTACGATGCTCACGTGCTTACACTGACTCGTGAAATGTCAGAGTTTTATGAAGACGTGGTGAAAGCTGCGGGCGGTGCTACACAAGGTAAAATTGCTGCAAACTGGGTCATGGGTGAATTCTCAGGCGCTTTAAACAAAGCGAGCTTAGAACTTGCTGACTCTCCTGTTTCTGCAGAAAAATTGGGTGGCATGATTGCACGTATTGTGGACAACACCATTAACGGTAAGATTGCGAAACAAGTGTTCGGCTTTATGTGGGAAGAAGGCAAAACTGCGGACGAGATTATTGCTGAAAAAGGCTTGAAACAGGAAACTGATACAGGTGCAATTGAAGCAATCATTAAAGACGTACTTGCTGCAAACGAGAAGATGGTTGAAGAGTATAAGTCTGGTAAAGATAAAGCCTTTAACGGTCTTGTTGGTCAAGTGATGAAAGCTGCAAAAGGCAAAGCGAATCCTGCGCAAGTAAATGAATTAATGAAGAAATTGATTGGTTAAGACTGATTAATTTTGAAATAAAAAACCCGCTTTAAAGCGGGTTTTTTATTTCAAAATTAGTATAAGGACTAAAGTCAAAGTTCGGATCTAAATTAGTTATTGCTGTTTTAACTAATAAATGATCAGAGCTTTTCCCCCAACGAGCCCAACATTGATCATTAGAATTTGCTCTTTCAATAAGGCTTTTCAATTGAACAATATTAAAATTTTCTAAATTAGGTCTGATTAGTTTATCAAATGTTCTATCAGCTTCATTAAATGAGCCAGACTGACAATATCCATAAACACATAAATCATTAAATTCTTCTATACAATTATGTTCAATAGATTGTTTTTCAATAATTTCTAAATTAGTTATAACAAAATATCTTGGATCAGTTGTGAGCAAATAATTAATATAATCAATTATCCTTTGATACTTTATGATTTGATATTTTTTGTCAGAGTTTCCATCATCTATAATTGCATGAATAGTTTGTATACTTTCACTTTCAAAAAAATCAATAACAAATCGATTTAATACCAGAAAATCTAGTAATGCTTCTTTTAATTCATTTTCAAGCTTCAAGTCTGAAATGAATGTTTTTTCATTTTGTAAAAAGACCAAGAATGATTCTTTTTTATTTTTAATAATAACTTGCAGTATATCGAGATTAATTTCCCTATTAGCTTTAACATCCGTATTGTTAATTTTAAAAATATATTTCCATAATGTTTTTATAAATTTAATTAATACATTATTGGGAATTTTATTTAAAAACTTATGAGTAAAATAACGCTCACGATCTTCAAAAGTCACTAATGTATCTTTTACAGTGTTCAAATCTGTAAAAATAACTTCAAGAATCTTTGATGAAAAAAGAGCTTCTTTGGTTAGAACACTCTCTAAAGCACTTCTAATTAGGCTATAAACTTTTTCTTTAGCAGGCACATGTAATAAATCGGCAGAGGTTATCACTGGGTGTGCTGATACATGTCTCATTTGTTGCAAATATTCTAAATCAGCGACTTCATAAGTTTCAAAAAAATTTAATTGTTTATGAAACTTGTCAATAATCTCAGATTCCCATTTTGAAGATTTAGGATCTCTAGTCTGCTCTTGGCGAATATCATTAAGTATTTGTAAGGCTTTTGGATCATTATAAATACTATCCAAATCATTTAATTTACTTACAAGATCCGTTACAACAACTGACCACAACATTACTGTAGCTGATCGATAGTTTCCCATTGTGTAAGAGGAATGAACTTCTTTAAATAATTCTTTAGTATATGGATTTTTAATATTTTCAATGGATTCATCTATAGAAAAATAACTCATTTCTTCCCCCTAAATTTATGATGTAATCTAGCACAAAGAACTGTTTATTAAATAAGATGACCATCAAAAAAGTATCCTCCATCGACAAACTCGAAGAGCTTGGGCGTGTACGCCTCTCAAAATCCTTCTTTATGCGCGACTTTCTTTATAGTGAAATCGCCAATTGGTATGGTATACAAAACTTCCCCGACCATCCTGATATTGCTATTCGTACAGGCTCAGAACTCTGCCAACAACTGCTAGAACCACTCCAAGAAAATTTGGGCGACTTGAAATTCGTTCTGCCTATCGCTCAAGTACTGTAAATCAACTCGGCAATGACAATAAACATAACTGTGGTAGTAACGAAAGTAACTATGCGAGCCATATTTGGGATTACCCTAACCCAAAAGGCTATGGCGCAACAGCGTGTATCGTTATTCCCTCATTGATTGATCTCATTGAAAAAGATACTTCCAATTGGAAACAAATCGCTTATTGGATCCATAACCATTTACCCTATAGCCATATGCAATTTTTTAAACGTAAAGACACCTTCTGTGCCTTTAATTTATCTTGGCATGAGCAACCGAGAAAGGAAATTTATAGTTTTATTACAGGCTATAAAGGCAATTTAAAAGTTACTCCTGAACCGAATCCTGAATATGAAAAGTTTTATCCTGATCTGATTTAAGATGTATGCTCGCCCCATTACAAACAGTATTATTCGCAACTAAATACACAAGCACTTTCACAATTGATTTTTCTATAAAAAGACCTGAGAAATTCAGGTCTTTTACGCTTATTTCAGATCAAAGCGCAGCCAAATTCTCCAACTCAGTCGCTCTATTTGCCGTTTCATTCATCACACAATTGGCACTTTTTACTTGAGCAATCGAGCCACCATTCGGGTCTACATAAAATTTACAATTTGCATCACGATACTTGATCCATAAACGCTGCGCTGTTTGTAACTCTTGCTTACGGGTTTTACTCTGCTTTGACATTAAAGCGTTATAGGCTTTGTTTAAACGCGCATCCTGACGAGCAATTTCAGCCGAAGTACACTGCACCATACCAATGGTACTGCTTGCTTTATTCATACACGCTGTGTATTGCTGACTGATTTTAGAATCAGCATAGCTTGCTTGCATGCCAAGCATGAGTAATGAACTTGCTATGAGTAATTTTTTCATCATTTATCTCTCACCACACCCAATTTATTCCAAATATCAGGGGTTAAAAATGTCATCACCAATTTATTTAAATCGATATATTTCAACACACCATTTAACTGCTGTTTAATTTCAGGGGTTTTTAAAATTTCCTCACCTGTAATACTCCCCAGCTCTTGAAAACTCTCCCCCACAGCTTGCAAACCTTCGGCCTTAATCACCGCTTGTGCTTGCGTAGAACATTGCTCCGTTAAAATGCGTTGTAAGGTTTGTGCTAAGTTTTTATCTAAAGCCGTTTTTTGTTCATCTGTGACATGCGCAAAAGCTTTTAAATCGGGATGCTGTGCCAATGCAGTAAATGTCCATTGCAAAACGGTCGTTTTATCGGCGGCAGTCGTTGATTTCACTAAACACTCACTCAGTTGATCTACTGCCTCTCCTGCAACTGCAAATTGAGTCGTTCCCAATAAAGTACCAACCAATAACGCAGATTTTGCATAATGTAAAATTGTTTGATTTAAATGAGAAAAAACAAACTGTGACATAGATCAAATTCCAATAAAATATGCTTTCTTTGTAGCATAATTTATTGAAATAGACCTGTTAGAACTATGTAACTTATGTGAAGAATAAGTTCAGTTTTATATCAAGATTCAATTTTTCATAAAGTACAAATAGATCACCTGTTATTTGATGAAAAATACGTTCAATGATCAAAATCATTTAAAATAAAAGTCTATTTAAATCGATGAAGTTGCATGTCTAAATTTCTATCTCTACGATTTTATGTCTTCATTGCTTGGCATAACACATGATTTGGGTCATTTTTTGTATCGGTGCCATGCTTGCTGGTTTTGTACAAGGTTTAACAGGTTTTGCTTTCGCCTTGATCGCTATGTCATGTTGGATCTGGGTGCTTCCCGCACAAGTTGCTGCACCATTATTAGTCTTTGCATCTCTTTGGAGTCATTGCATTTCACTTGGCAAAGAACAAAAACACACATTACCCTTTTCTTTGGTAAAGCCGTATATCTTTGCTGGTTTAATTGGCGTTCCGCTTGGTACAGCACTTTTACATTATATTCACCAAGATATTTTTAAAATTGTGTTAGGTGTATTTCTCATTTTTTGGTGCCCAATCATCTATTTTGCACCCGCCTTACCACGACTCAAAAAAATGGGCAAAACTGCTGACCGTATCGTCGGATTTCTCGGCGGGATTTTGGGCGGCTTAGGCGGTTTCTGTGGCGCACTACCTTCCGCGTGGGTCATGCTCAAACAACTCTCTAAAGAGCAACAACGTTATATCCTGCGACACTTTAATTTTGCCATTCAATTATTCACCTTATTGGTTTATCTTTGGCATGGCACGCTCAATAGCAGTCATCTTTCTTATATTATTGTTTTGATGATTACCGTCAGCATCCCTGCAATTTTAGGTGCACAATTGTTTTATAAAATTTCTGAACAACAATTTAAACGAATTGTGCTTAGTTTATTATTTATGTCTGGTCTATTTTTAAGCACTTCTACACTGTTATAAATATTTACTTACAATTTTAAATAAACCCTAAGACAAAAGATGATCAATATGTCAATTTTTAATCAAATTTAGCTATTTAATTCAAAATATTACGCATATAATTTCAATCCTCATTTTTATACTACTAATGTGATGAAATCCTCATTTTTGTTAAGTTTAGCTGTCATCTTAACAGGTTGTGCTATCGGCACATCTAGCGAAATAAAATCAGCAGAAAAATTACTCAGTCAATTTGAATGTAAAAATATCGAAAGCGCAGAACTGGCACATAGTCCCATCACCTCTTACCATGAGCGTTCTCTTGCAGTAAGCCGTGAAAAAGCCATGTCATATATTGATAGCTATAAATCAGGTGATGTTTTATTTCAAATTCCATTAGATCATGTTGTACAACAACAATATGATGTATATAAATCTTCTTGTGAGGCTTTAGGTGGCGTGCAAAGTGAAAAAATATCTACACAAATAAATGAAAATCTTGAAAAGGAATAAAAGACCAATTTCATAAAAAGCTGTGGTTATTCCTCATTTAAATCTCTGTGCTGTGGCGTTCTAAAAAACCACCAAAGTCATCAAACAAAAATTACAACTTCGTTTACAGCACATGCTATTACCGACGTAAACACACCTAACAGCAGATCAAAAATTATTTATAGAATAATGAGAAAAAAGACAGAATAAACCCTGTCTTTTATTTTTACTTGACTATTTATTTATCAGTATAATAACGTGTATCAACACTAAATAATTCAGGGAATTTTGGATTGATTTGTGCATAAAATGCCATGATTTCTGCCATATCTTTTTCATAATCTCCTGATGGATAAACAATCTTTCCAATACCTGTTTTTTTCTTGTCATAGTCCATGTAAGCCAATGCAATCGGCACACCTGCATTGACAGCAACATGATAAAAACCTGTTTTCCATTTTTCTTGTTTTGAACGTGTCCCTTCAGGTGTCACCAACATCACTAATTTAGGATGCGTTTTAAATAAATCCGTCATAAGCTCAACCATACTTGGGCGTGCTTCCCCCTCTTTTTTAGGTCGACGATCGATACCAATTCCTCCCATTGCCCGGACAAATGGTCCAAATGGAAATTTCATATAGCTATCTTTAATGGTAATACGTACATTCACGCCTAAAGCTTTCAGTGCTAAACGTGCATATAAAGCATCCCAATTACTGGTATGTGGCGCTGCAATCATGACACATTGATCAATGGTTAAATCCCAATGATTATCAATTTCCCACCCCATTGCCCCAAGACTTTGTTCTGCCAATTTTTCGAACATGACAATTCCGCACTTATAAAGATAAAAATTTCGCGGATTGTAACAATATCATCATAATATAAAACTTAAATTTGATTATTTTTCAAACAATTAAATCACATTTGTACATTATATTTTTCCAAATGATTTTTATCTTAAAGTTTTGATTTAATCCAACATATTCTAGATGTAAATTTTGCGTATATTGAGAATTAATCTATAAAAATCCATCATCTCTTTTTTGTAATAAATCATTTTAAATCTGACTTATTTTAGTTCTACTTACCAATCATACTTATACAAAATCACCAAAGTGCTTACATTTATTGTCTATTTTCCCAAAAAGAAAACTTTTAAATTTTGGAATATCTTTATAGTGAGTAAATAGTATGAAAAAAACAGTACTTATTTTAATATTATCAGGTCTTGTTTTGACAGCTTGTTCCAAATCTACTGAAAAAAATACAGACCAAGTCGAAAATAAAACACAAGCTACTACAACCCAGACTCAAACAACAACTGCAGCGGACTCTGCTCATCAAGCAGAAAATAGTTTGGACTGGGCAGGAAAATATAAAGGTTTACTCCCTTGTGCTGACTGTGAAGGCATAGAAACGGAATTAACATTAAATGCAGATAAAACCTATGAATTAGAAGAAGAATACAAAGGCAGCAAAGGTGACGAGAAAAAATTTGAATCTAAAGGCAAATTTACTTTTGATTCAACAGGCTCAATCATTACTTTAGATAAAAATGCAGATGAACGAAAATTCTTTGTAGGAGAAAATTTTCTTGAGGCGCGCAATCGTGAAACAGGTACAAAAATTGAAGGTCCTATCGCTGAACATTATAAATTAGCAAAAGAATTAAATTAATTCATCTTGGTCTAATTCATTACAACTTATTTACAATGATGAGATCACAATAAAAAACCCAGCTTTCGCTGGGTTTTTTCGAATCAGTTCGCGACTTAGTGAGCAGCGAATTGGTTCATTGTGTTTTTAGCATCGTCATGCGCTTTAAGAGCATTGTCACCAGAGAAGATTTCTTTGTGATCATCACCGATGTCCGAACCAGCCATTGCTTGGTGTTTAACACAAGCGATACCGCCACGGATTTCTTTACGTTGTACGCCAGCAACATAAGCCAACATACCTTCAGAACCGAAGTAACCTTGAGCAAGCTCATGCGTAGAAAGAGCAGCTGTGTGGTAAGTCGGAAGTGTGATCAAGTGATGGAACACACCCGCTTCACGAGAAGCATCCGCTTGGAATGTACGTACTTTTTCATCAGCATCAGCAGCTAATTCAGTGTTATCGTACTCAGCGCTCATTAATTTAGCACGGTCGTAAGCAGAAACGTCTTTACCTTCAGCAACCCAACGGTCGTAAGCTTGTTGACGGAAGTTTAAAGTCCAGTTGAATGAAGGCGAGTTGTTATAAACAAGTTTCGCATTTGGAACTGTTTCTTTAACACGGTTCACCATATGAGCGATTTCTTCAACGTTAGGCGTTGCAGTTTCGATCCAAAGAAGGTCAGCACCGTTTTGTAAGCTAGTTACACAGTCAAGTACAACACGGTCAATTTGAGTACCTTCACGGAATTGATATAAACCAGAAGCTAAACGCTTAGGACGGTGTAATTTACCATTACGTTTGATCAAGATTTCATCTTCTTGAGCATCAGCAATATCAATTTCAACAGTGTCTAAGTAGCTGATGTATTGAGAAGCAATGTCACCTGGCTCTTTAACCACTGGGATTTTTTGAGTCAAGTCAGCGCCTTCAGAGTCAGTACGTGCAACGATGATACCGTCGTCAAGACCCATTTCTAAGAATGCATAACGTAATGCGTGGATTTTAGCGATGAAGTCTTCGTGTGGAACAGTTACTTTACCAGCTTGGTGACCACATTGTTTTGCATCAGATACTTGGTTTTCAATTTGAAGCGCACAAGCACCAGCTTCAATCATTTTCTTAGCAAGTAAGTAAGTTGCTTCTTCGTTACCGAAACCAGCGTCGATGTCCGCAATAATTGGCACAACGTGAGTTTCAAAGTTATCGATTTGTGCAGTGATTTCAGCAGCTTTTGCAGTATCACCAGCATCTTGTGCTTTTTTAAGCGCACGGAATAAATCGTTTAATTCTTTTGCGTCAGCTTGACGAAGGAAAGTATAGATTTCTTCGATCAATGCAGGAACTGAAGTTTTTTCATGCATAGATTGGTCAGGAAGTGGACCAAACTCTGAACGAAGCGCAGCTACCATCCAGCCTGAAAGATAGATATAACGTTTGTTTGTAGTACCGAAGTATTTTTTGTTCGCAATCATTTTTTGTTGTGCGATGAAACCGTGCCAGCAACCTAATGATTGAGTGTATTTGCTAGAATCAGCATCATACTCAGCCATATCACGACGCATAATCGCAGCTGTGTATTTCGCAATGTCTAAACCAGTTTTGAAACGGTTTTGCATTTGCATACGTGCAGCATCTTCAGGACTGATGTCTGCCCAAGTGTTGCCGAATTTTGCTTTTAATTCGCGGATTGCATCAATCGCTGTTTGGTATGTAGTCATGATTTTTTCCTGTCTTAATATTAGGATTTCATCCCATCGAATCGCTAAATCTAGTACTATCTATTTGTTCAGATTTAGTACGCTTCGTTGTTATGGACTTAGCTTAGAGTGACTTCTAAAATTAATCCAATATTTTGCGTTAATTCTCAGTATTTATTTAAAAAATATGTAGATCAAAGTCGTATTATAATTATATTACAAAATATTAATTCATTGTTTTTATTAAAATTAAAAATTAAACAACTTTTTAATTTTGTGTAATTTTCATGCATTTTTAAATTTTAAACCGCATTATACTTAAGTCTTGGGGCGGCAAAAAATTGTTGAAATTGTCTTTTAAATACCTATTTATTCACAGCCGATAATTTCGACTGCAAAAAATACATATTTTTCACACCATATATAGAGCAATAAAATACTATGGTTCAATGTAAATTAACTTTATAGAGATTAAAATCATTAGAAATGAGCGATTGCTTTATTAGGCGATCACTTCAAGTAGATTGACCACACTAGAATCTAGAATAAAGTCAAAGCTGAGTTTTTTTATCTCGATTTAACACAAAACTATTTGCTTATGGCATAATCCTCGTGATTTTAAAAATTTATTTTCGGTATTTTTTATATGAATCTTGAGCGGGTTGATCTCAATCTCTTAATTTATCTTGATGTGTTGTTACGTGAAAAAAATGTTACACGTGCAGCAGAGCAATTGGGTGTCACTCAACCGGCAATGAGTAATATTTTACGTCGTTTACGTAATTTGTTTAATGATCCACTTTTGATTCGTTCTTCTGAAGGGATGACTCCGACAGAACGTGCTTTAGAATTACAGCCTCGTATTCGAGATGCGCTCTCAGATTTATCCATGATTTTGGAACCCCGTACCGAGTTCCGACCTTATACATCTAATCGTGTTTTTCGTATCATGACCTCTGACTATGCTGAAGCAACTTTAGTGCCTCGCCTTGTCAAAGCCTTACGTTCTGAAGCACCGAATGTGGTACTCGACTTTTTAACACCGAGTGATGTGTCCTATCGTGATATGGAACAAGGAAAAGTTGATTTAGCCATTAACCGTTTTAATGAAATTCCACAAAGTTTTCACCAAGTTTTAGTATGGCGTGATAGCTTCTCTTGTCTTTTAAATGGGAAACACCCTGCTGCCAATAATTTAAACTTAAAAAGTTATTTAGATGCACAACATATTTGGGTATCTAAAACAGGTATGGGCGTTGGCTTTGGCGTGAATCCTGAGAAACAAGCAGGCTTAGGTTGGATTGATCAAGCACTTGAGCGGATTGGTCAAAAACGTAAAATTTCGGTATTTACCCGTCATTATCAAATGCCTGCGTTATTGGCATCTAATGTTGACTTAGTTGCCACTCTCCCGACTCGTATTGCACGTTTACAAGCCAAAAGCCAAAACTTATTAATCAAAGATCCACCGTTTTATATTCCAGAGTTTGAGTTAAAAATGGCTTGGTGTCCTTTACTTCACCATCATCCTGCACATCGTTGGTTACGCCAACTTATTTTATATGTTGCACGTCAAATGATCGAAGAAGAAAATCGTGAATTTATGTTGAATAACTCACAATTTTCACATTATTAATGATCTAATTATTACGATTCTTCATTTTCAGCTTATACTAAGCACCCAAGAGGATAAATAATTTATGCTCTTGGGTGCTTTTGTGTTAAAAATATTCATAATAATCAAGATCCACAGGTGGATTCGTGAGCCTATTTCAAAATATTGTCATTATGGCACTCCTCATTACAGGTGCAGGATTTCTCTCTTTAACTGAGATTGCACTTGCGGGTGCACGTAAAGTTAAACTCAAAATTCTTGCTGAAGCTGGAGATGAACGAGCACAAAAGGTTCTAGATTTACAAGAAAATTCAGCAGATTTTTTTGCAGCATCTCAGATTGGTTTAAATGCCGTTGCCATCTTAGGTGGTATTTTAGGTGAAGGTGCTTTCCGACCTTACTTCCTTGAGTTTGTATCTCATTTTTATACAGGTCCTTGGGCTGACACCATCAGTTTTTCACTATCATTCACTTTGGTGACGTCATTATTTATTTTATTTGCAGATCTGATGCCGAAACGTTTGGCGATGATTGCACCTGAAAAAATTGCCGTCTCAGTGATTGAATCGATTCAAATTTTTATCGTGATTTGTAAACCCTTAGCTTGGTTTATTAACATGATTGCGAATTTATTATTTCGTTTATTTAAGATCAATACGACTCGAGATGACAATATCACTTTTGATGATATCTCAGCTGTGATGGATGCTGGTGCACAAGCAGGTGTCTTGCAAAAACAGGAACACCATTTTATTGAAAATGTATTCGAGCTTGAAGAACGTAATGTTCCATCAAGTATGACCACACGTGAAAATGTTGTATTTTTTACATTAAAAGAATCAGAAGAAAGTATTCGTCAAAAACTTGCCGAATATCCTTATTCTAAGTTTTTGGTGTGTAATAACAACATTGATGATGTCATTGGCTATGTCGATGCTAAAGATATTTTGGTTCGTATTTTAAATAATCAGTCTTTATTACAACTGAATGAAAATACTATTCGTAACGTTTTAACCATTCCCGACACATTAACTTTATCTGAATTACTTGACCGTTTTCGTTCAACCAAAGAAAAATTTGCTGTGGTGATTAATGAATATGCGCTTGTTGTCGGTGTCATCACACTTTCAGACATTATGATCACGGTGATGGGAGACTGGGTAACACCGATTGAAGCAGACCAACAAATCATTAAGCGCGATAATAATTCTTGGTTGATCGATGGCAGCACCCCGATTGAAGATTTAAAACATGCACTCGCACTTGATGAAATGCCTGACGAAGAAAATTATGAAACTCTCGCAGGTTTTATGATGTATAAACTACGTAAAATCCCACGCCCTGCCGATACAGTTATTTTTGATGGGTATAAATTTGAAGTTGTCGATGTCGATCATTTTAAAATTGACCAATTACTCGTCACACGCTTACTAGAAAGAAGTGAAGTCGAACCGCCTGAGACAAGTGCATAACGAGATTTTTCGCATAACGCCAATGTCTAAAAAAAAGCACCATCTAATGGCGCTTTTTTCATTTGTCTTTTTTAATGTTTTTCAATTAAACGATCTAACACCGCTTGATAGTGAATATTAATATCTTCATCTAAAATTTTGAATGCGCTGTCAAATTGCACCATTGGCCAACCTTCTTTCCAGAAGGGAAAAATATTATGTAAATCATGAGTGACTGTTGCATCTTCACGTAAAATTGCTTGTGCAACTTGTCCTAATACTTGTGCTGTTTCGGCACCATCAATCGCTAAGTAATCAATACCTTTGGCTTTTAAAATACGAATACGGTCTTTTTTATAACGAATTTTTTTAGCTTGCGCATCATTTAAATGCAAAGCCATTGTAACTGCTTCAACGAATTTATCTTCAAAACTTTGATGAAGGGCTACCAATGCCTGTTTATGTGCTTCTTGACGTCCTGCTTTTCCGCCTTCACGAATGATTTTTTGTGCTTCAATATTTAATTGGTCAGATTTCATTGACTGTAAAATATCTAAAATTTCAATATCGCTGAGTGCAGCAGAAGAATCTGTCATGGGAGTCCTAAAAATACAAAAAATTTGAATGGCTATTTTCGCATAATTTTAAAATTAAATCAGAGTTAAAATTTGAAAATTGTAGTATCCGCCCATCACAGCATTGTTATAGCGTTGGTCTAGTCTGTGTAGATTACATTCCCCTACACAGAACACATTTAGACACTTTTCACGTTGAAATGCTTTAAGTTTTAAAGCACTTCAACCACAACTTTACCAATATGCTCGCCTGTGTCCATACAGGCATGTGCAGCTTGAATTTGGTCAAATTTAAAGGTGCGATAAATCATCGGTAGACATTCACCTTTCGCCCAAAGTGGAGCGACATGCTCCATCAATCCTTTGGCAATTTCAGCTTTTTCAGCGGTATTGCGGGCACGCATCGTTGAACCTGTTATCGTCAGACGCTTCATCATAATTTGACCTAATTTCACATCTTTGGCTTTGGCTCCACCTAAAAATGCAATATAGACCAAACGCCCATCACGGCGTAACAAATTGAGATTTTTTTCTAAATATGGCGCACCCACCATATCTAAAATTATATCCACCCCACTGTTGCCATTTTTTTCATTAATGACTTGCTCAAAATCTTGCGTTTTATAATTAATTGCATCTGTTAAGTCTGAAATGGCTTGGACTTTTTCATCCGAACCTACTGTAGCAAAACTTTTTAGACCCAAAGATTTACATAACATCAATGCAGTTGTACCAATCCCACTTGCACCACCATGTACAAGCACTGTTTCACCTGCTTTGGCATTGCCCATTTGAAATACATTTGCCCATACGGTAAAAAATGTTTCAGGAATCGCTGCTGCTTGTACAAAACTAACACCTTGTGGAATTTGAATCGTTTGACTTTCAGGTACAACACAATATTCAGCATAGCCTCCACCATTGGTTAGACCACAGACCTTGTCACCCACTTTAAACTTAGTGACATCGCTGCCTACAGCCACAACCTCGCCTGCAACTTCCAAACCTGGCACAGGTGTAACACCTTTTGGCATTGGGTATAAACCTTGACGCTGCAAAATATCAGGGCGATTAATCCCAAAAGCATGTACTTTAACCAAGACCTCATCTACTTGTGCTGGTGGCACTGTAACTGTTTCATAGGCAAGTTTTTCTACGCCGCCCGGCTCAGTAATAATAATCTGTTGCATGCTTGTTTGTGACATCTAGTTTCCCTATGAATAACTTTTCAAGTTATGCCTATTTGAACATAAAGCCACATAAGTTTGAATAACAATGGACTTATGTATATTTATCTTACATCAGTAACTATTTATTTTCTTAGGTTGAGTTTCAATATACCATTCACCACGATTCAAATGATCGGTATAAATTTTAGGAAGCATAATATTAAATACGTTACTTTCAACATAAACATCATATTCACAAATTGTGTGTTGATTTTCATCTTTTAAAGACCAAATTAACCATGTATTTGGCTCAAATGAATGTTCTACTTGTACCTTCCACCTAGCTTCAATACGACCAATATGAAAATTTTCATCATATTCATTTGTTTGTAATGGAAAATCTAACGCTGTAGCATCATACTCTTGACTATCATGAATCAAAATACTTTGTGCGGCTGTAGGCCAAATACAATATCGTAGATAGTGCTGATCCATTACCCGTTCAATCAGATGTCGATCCCGAGCTAAAAATTGGCGTATATCTTGCTCAATATCAGGGAAAATACCTGAACAACCGGCAAACATTCCTGCTAATAATAACTCTACATGATCATATGAATCATGCATACAGTGAAAATAACAATCTGACTCAATCCATGCTTGAACCGCCGCACGCTCTTTATAAGATAAAAATGAGTCAGCATCACGGACTAAAAAACGTTTTACTTGTGGATCATGCATGACAAAAAAGCGCCAATATAAACCTGAAAGCTGTTTTTGCTCTTCATTCACATAAATAATTTGTGCACCTAATGCTTTTAATCGTTCTACAATTTTGAGCGGTACACTTTCATCAATATAAAAACGACATGTCCATTCAGGAAAAATGTCCTTCGCAAATTGAGTATTTAATACTGCCCCTTCACAATAACGTGGTAAATCACCATATAGAGAGTAACTAATAATATTTTCAGATGGTTCTTGTGGGTTGAATTGTGGTGGTGCAGTCTGAGGAAGGCTTAATCTTTTTTCATGCTGCACTGCATCTTTTTTTGCTTGATTTGCTAAACGTCCATAATATTTTTGTTGCTTTCTGTCATTTAAAAAATAACATACTTCACTCATTGCATCGTAAGTATTAATTTCTACAGTATGAGGATGGTATTGTATCGCTTGTTGCAAATAATCATATGCGATTTGATAATTTCCTAATCGCATTTCTGTGATCGCTAAATCACACAAAACATTTTGATGTGAAGGAACAACTTCTATCAGCTCTAAAAGTTGTTGATTAGCACTCAAATAATCACGATTTTTAAATGCCTTTTGGATCTGCTGCGCTTTACTGGCCAAAAATTGATTAAGTTGTGCTAAGGTCATTTCACTATTTAACATATTACCATTTTTCACTTAATTCAATTTTTATCATATAAGAATAACTTTACAATACAAAGCTCTAACCACTGCGTCTTATATCGAATAAACATAATCGTGTTTATATAATGCAAGTACTTGATACTGCTGACCATCAAACTTTAGGATCATTTTTTGTTGCGATGACAAGTGTGAAAGAGAAATTCACACATTATTTTTAGAACAATATTCGTGTAAATTTCTACCACCCTGTTTCAATCAATAAATTTATTTCACTTTCATTTTCCGAATCATTTTATATAAAATTTTCGGTGAAATGCGCGATACCAATACACCCAGTTTTTCTTTGCGTCCCCCAACCACAATAAACTCCTCACCTTTTTGTAAAGCCTCTACTGTTTGTTGTGCAAACTCATCTGCATCTAAACCATTTTCAATGGCTTCATCCTGATGACCTTGCGGCTTACCTTCACCATTCAATGCATTAAAAGATACATTGGTTTTGACAAAACCTGGAAAAATCACCGAAACATTCACACCGTCTTTGGCAACTTCAGCACGTAAACTATTTGCCCACATATGAATCGCGGCTTTTGCTGCCGAATATGACGCACGATATTGCGTACCAAGTAAACCCGCAATACTCGACACATATGCAATTCGACCTGATTTCTGTTTTAAAAAGGTCGGTAATACCGTTTTCGTTAAAAAGACTTGTGAAAAATAATCAATTTCCATAATAGCACGTTCAGTTTGCATAGTCGTATCTGCAATCAATGCCCGTTGACTGAGACCCGCATTATTAATCAACCAATCAATTCGACCCGTTTCTTTGAGCACTTGCTCATAAGCATGTCTAACTTGTGATTCATTGGTGATGTCCATGGCAACTGAAATATGACGATCTGGATTGAGCAAACTCACACGAACATTTTCCAACTCGTCTAAACGGCGTGCGCTCAGCACAACTTGTGCCCCTTGTAAAGCACATTCTTTAGCTAATGCTTTACCTAAACCTGATGAAGCACCCGTAATCCAAACTACTTTTCCTTCCATGAAACTACTCTCTAAAGCTTTGATTTTAAATATGCCATGAAAAATATGACCAGCAAAGTCATTTATAAAATGTTAGCATCCACTCAACTATACACGTACCAAGAAGCTGTTAAAATGTTTTGCATAATGCTGTGCTTTTTCAGCATCACCTGTTTTATATTCATCCCCTACCTTTTCTAGGCGTTTATACCCTGTACTGGTAATCATATTAATGACACCATTTAAAGTTTTATCGACCACAAAATTAAATTTTAATAAGGTTTTTGGATCTCGAATAAACTCAGAAATGCCCAAATCAATAATTTTGATTAAATTTTTTAAAGTAGCGGGGAGCGCTTGAAGATTCCCGTCTAAAACCTGTTGAATATTTTGACTCGCTTGCTCACCTAAATGACGGTCTAACATATAGTACATATAAATCTGTTCAGAATTAGAGGGGTCAAATTTCTGCAAAATATGATTTGCCACAGGCTTTAGCCGATCATTTCCAAAAAATGAAATCGACCATGGCATATATTTTCGTAATGCACTTTCAATTTGCTCAAAAATTTGTTCGGCTTCTTTTAAACTTTTTTGGGCTTTCGCATCTAAGTTTTTGCCCCGTTTTTCTTCGATCAAACGCCCAAAAACCTGATCTAAAACCTGACAAGACATATCTGTAAAAATCGTGCCTAATTGTTTAGATAAATTTTCTTTATCGCCCTGATTTAAACGTTCAGTGACATTTTGCAGTGCTTGATAAGTTGAAGTTTCAATTGCTAAGTTAATTTTATAAGTCATACGAATTTTCCTTTTTGTTAATATTATGGGGCAATCAATGGTGACAAAATATTAGCAAAGCTTATCATGATATGCATTGGCTTTTCTTCATTGTTTTTACATTTTAAAAATACATTAAGTCACTGATTTATCTATTTTTTAAAAATATTTATTGTAATACTGACCAACTTTTCATGTCATTTTTCAACTTGAATGACTGTTGTGATGACTGTATTCATCGATAGAATTTTGTTGCGCAAACTTTGATACTCGCTCAGTGAAGCTTACTCCCCAACCAGCACGTTCTATACACTTGATGAGAATCCCCCACTTAGGAAATTTATTTGCTACAATGAATCTAATTTTTCACTCACTTTTGATCTGTTTTTACTATGACTGATTCAGCGCAAAATATTGCTACAACCTACGATCCGACTGAGATCGAGAGAAAATGGTACAAGACTTGGGAAGAGAATGGTTATTTCCAACCTTCTCGTAAAGGCGACTCATTCTGTATCATGATTCCGCCACCAAACGTCACAGGCAACTTGCACATGGGTCATGGTTTTAACAATGCCATCATGGATGCCTTGACACGTTATAACCGTATGTCTGGTAAAAATACCTTATGGCAACCGGGTACAGACCATGCGGGTATTGCAACGCAAATGGTGGTTGAACGTCAATTGGGCGCACAAAATATTAGCCGTCATGACTTAGGTCGTGAAAAGTTCATTGAAAAAGTTTGGGAATGGAAAGAACAATCTGGTGGTAACATCACGCGTCAAATTCGTCGTTTGGGTTCATCTGTAGATTGGTCACGTGAACGCTTCACTATGGATGAAGGTTTATCTAATGCAGTCAAAGAAGTTTTCGTAAAACTGCACGAAGACGGCTTAATCTACCGTGGTAAACGCCTTGTAAACTGGGATCCAAAACTACAAACTGCGTTGTCTGACTTAGAAGTTGAGTCTGATAAAGAAGAACAAGGTTCATTGTGGCACTTCAAATATTTCTTTGAAGATAAGTCACTACGCACACACGATGGTAAAGATTACATCGTGGTGGCAACCACTCGTCCTGAAACATTACTTGGCGATACAGCAGTTGCAGTTGCACCTGATGATGAGCGTTATGCACACCTTGTGGGTAAAAACATTATCCTCCCAATTACAGGTCGTGCGGTTGCCATTGTTAAAGATGAATATGTTGATAAAGAGTTTGGTACAGGCTGTGTAAAAATCACTCCTGCGCATGACTTCAATGACTATGAAGTGGGTAAACGTTGTGAACTCGCGATCATCAACATTTTCAACAAAAATGCTGAAGTATTGGCTGAGTTTGAATATATCGCAAAAGCGGGCGAACAAATTTCTAAAACTATTCCTGCGCCTGCGGAATACGTAGGTTTAGAACGTTTTGCTGCACGTAAAAAATTGGTTGAACAAGCTGAAGCTGAAGGCTGGTTAGATCAAATTCAACCTTATACATTGAAACCACCTCGTGGTGACCGTTCAGGCGTGATTGTTGAACCTCTACTCACAGACCAATGGTATGTGAAAATTGCACCACTTGCTGAGCCTGCGATTAAAGCGGTTAAAGACGGTGACATTAAATTTGTGCCTGAGCAATACAGCAATATGTATATGGCGTGGATGAACAACATTCAAGATTGGTGTATTTCTCGTCAATTGTGGTGGGGTCATCGTATCCCTGCTTGGTATGATGTTGATGGCAACATCTATGTCGGTCGTGATGAAGCCGAAGTTCGTGCAAAACACAATCTGCCTGCTGATCTTGCACTGAGCCAAGATGAAGATGTACTGGATACATGGTTCTCTTCTGCGCTTTGGACATTCTCAACACTTGGTTGGACAGGCGATGCTGAGAAAGATAAAGAAAACTATTTCTTAAATACTTTCCACCCGACGGATGTATTGGTGACTGGTTTTGACATCATTTTCTTCTGGGTTGCACGTATGATTATGTTTACGTTGCACTTCATGAAAAATGAAGATGGTACGCCACAAGTTCCGTTTAAAACCGTGTATGTGCATGGTCTAGTTCGTGATGGCGAAGGTCAAAAAATGTCGAAGTCTAAGGGTAACGTGCTTGACCCATTAGACTTAATTGACGGTGTTGACCTTGAAACTTTGGTACAAAAACGTACTACAGGTTTGATGAACCCGAAACAAGCTGGGAAAATTGAGAAATCGACTCGTAAAGAATTCCCTGAAGGTATTCAAGCTTATGGTACAGATGCGGTTCGTTTCACGTTCTGTGCGCTTGCAAATACGGGGCGTGACATCAAATTCGACATGAAACGTGTTGAAGGTTACCGTAACTTTGCCAACAAGATTTGGAATGCAACACGTTTCGTTCTGATGAATGTTGAAGGTCAAACCATTGGTCAAGACGTTCGTCAAGACCTTTGGGAACTGCCTGAACAATGGATCGTGAGCCGTTTACAAAAAGCGGAACAAGCGGTTCAGCAAGCCTTTGCGACTTATCGTTTGGACTTGGCTGCGCAAGCGATTTATGAGTTCATTTGGAATGAATACTGTGACTGGTATGTAGAGCTGACTAAGCCTGTTCTGAATGATGAAAATGTGTCGACTGAGCGTAAAGCAGAAGTTCGTCGTGTTCTTCTTGCAGTGATGGAAGCTTCTTTACGTCTTGCTCATCCAATCATGCCGTTCTTGACTGAAGAAATCTGGCAAACGCTTGCACCTATGATCGGTCTTCAAGGTGAAAGCATCATGTTGGCGCAATACCCTGTTGCCGATGCAGCGAAAATCAATGAACAAGCTGAAGCAGATATGCAATGGCTTCAAGGTTTGATTGGTGCTGTGCGTAATATTCGTGGTGAAATGGGCTTAGGTAATGCGCGTTTGTTACCTGTACTTCTACAAAATACCACTGAAGCTGAAAAAGCACAGATTGCTCGTATTGAACCGTTGTTTAAAGCGTTGGCAAAAGTTGAAAGCATTACTTTCCTTGCGGATAGCGAGCAACCGCCATTGTCATCGTCTTCTGTAGTCGGTCATGTGTCTGTATTCGTTCCTATGAAGGGTTTAATTGATCCGAAAGCGGAATTGGGTCGTCTACAAAAAGACTTCGACAAGGTTCAAAAGCAACATGACCAAATTGCCACTAAACTGGCCAATGAAGGTTTTGTCGCGAAAGCACCTGCTGCTGTGGTTGAAGGCGAGAAAGTGAAACTTGCTGAATTTGCTGACCAGTTAGCGAAGATTAAAGCGAATATGGAGCAGATTGCAGCGCTTTGATGCTGTAGTTTGATCTTAGAAAGCCACCTTTAGGTGGCTTTTTTTGCTTTATGATTTATAAATATATCTATTAAAATTAATCAGATATTTAATGATGAAAATTTCAAAAATACGTATTAAAAACTTTCGAAGTCTTAAAAATATCGATTTAAAACCTTCACATATGATTTGTATTATTGGCTATAAAATTATTCTTGAATGGCTCAAAAATTAATATCAATGATTATTATGATTCAAATTAACTTTGTTACACAAACATTCAAAAGCTAAACTCCCCCCCAAGTTATCCAAATTTAAGTGACAACTCGGGTATGAGGTCGACTCAATGCCGTAAATTTATTTAATACTGCCACACGTGTATGCATCTCATCGACTTGGCTTTGGAAATTTCTTGCACTGAGTTTATCGCCCGAGAAACACTGTTTCGTAAGATTTGATGCAATGCATTTTGGTTTCGACCAAACTTCGGCGATGATAGCCTGACCATTTTTTCCATAGTGTTCTCCCTAAACGTTTAACTGTTCGAAGTGATTCATTTCGCTCTAGCGAGCTGGTCTTTGTATCTTTCCAAAGTTTCGTATTTTTTCTTGGTAGAATCACCGCATGCGCTTGTCGCTCTGCAATGACCTGACGGCATTGCTTGGTGTCATAAGCCCCATCAGTATAGACGGATTCAATCTGTTCTTCTTGTGGAATCTGATTCAGTAAATCACCAAGCACCTGTGAATCACTCACATTGTTGGTTGTGAGCTGAATAGCTCGTATTTGAAGGGCTTCAGCATGGATACTAATATGTAATTTACGCCATTGGCGACGATATTCAGGCTGATGTTTTTTACGTTTCCATTTGCCTTCACCTAAAAACTTTAAGCCAGTAGAATCAACAAGTAGATGGAGACCATTACTGCTTTTTTGATAGTTAATCGCAATATCAATATGCTTTTGTCTTCTACAAATAGTGGAATACGAATATCGCTGATATTCGGGGCTGTCCAATCTAATCCACAAAGTTTAATCAGACCTTGAACAAAGCCTGTGACCATACGTAAAGACAGACGGAATAGAGATTTAATCATCAGACAGCATTGGATAGCAACATCAGAATAGGTTTGATTTCGACCATGTTTGCCGTTTGGTTGAGCGTACCATTGAGTTTTGGGATCAAACCAAATAGAAATATTTCCTCGATTTATTAATGCTCTGTTATAAGAAGACCAATGGGTTGTACGATAGATTTTAGGTGTGAGCTTATTCATTTAAGAATTATAATGTTGAATAAGCCTTTAAGAGTAGGTTTATGCAACAAAGCCATCTGTAACTAAAATCTAATTCAATACAAAGCAATTTGATCAAAGCTAAATGAATCCAATACTTAATGTGGGGTAAATATATAAGCAATAAAAAAGCCCTTGTAAAAACAAGGGCTTCTTTAAATATTTGGCGGAAGCGGTGTCCGTATAACAACTATCCCAACCAGTCCAATGAAATATTATAAACACATATTTTACATATACTTAAATAATTCACCATCCTAACCTGTCTTGTCTAACCCTATTAATTCCAGTATTTTATGAGGGGTAAGTTGTGGGGTAAATAAAGACATGCCAAAAAATCAAAGGAACTCTCTGCACTCAGTGTAGCAAAAATTAAAGCAACAGGTCGACACTCTGTAGGAGGCGTTGATGGTTTATGCCTGAACGTCGAAGGTAATTCCCGTGTCTGGATTTTACGTGCTGTGGTAGGCAAACGGTTAGATAAAGATGGGAAGCTAAGACCTCATCGCCGTGATATTGGGATTGGCCCCTACCCTGAAGTTTCTTTAGCTGAAGCTCGTGCTAAAGCCACTGAATTAAGATTACAAATACGAAATGGTATTGATCCAATTGCGTATAAACAAGAACAACTTGAGAAGTTTCATATTCAAAAAATGCGCGATAAAACATTCCGTGAATGCGCAGAAGTTGTTATTACTAATAAAACCCGTGAACTCAAAAATGAAAAACATATCGGACAATGGACATCTACATTAGAAACCTATATCTATCCAACTCTAGGTAATATTAGTATTGGTACAATTACTAAAGTTGATATTGCTGAAGTTCTTAGACCTATCTGGACTGAGAAGAACGAAACAGCTAAACGTATTCGTGGTCGTATAGAAACCATTTTTGATTATGCTAAGGCCATGGGATATTTTGTTGGTGATAATCCTGCTGAATGGAAAGGTAATCTTGAGCCAATCTTGGGGAATGTAAAGCAGGAATCACGCCCTCATCCATCGTTACCTTATGAACAGGTTTATGAATTCATTCAACATCTGAGACAGAAAATAGGAATTTCACCTAAAGCTCTAGAATTTGCAATTTTAACAGCCTGTCGTTCTGGTGAAATTTTTGGAGCTAAATGGCAGGAAATTGATTTCAAGAATAAGGTTTGGATTATTCCTAAAGAACGAATGAAAGCGGAAAAGGAACATCGAGTTCCCCTATCTAAAGAAGCCATTAATTTGCTTAAATCAATTCAACCTTATAGTCAGCCACAAGAGTTTATATTCCCTGCACCGCGTAGTGGTGAAATGCTGTCTGATATGTCATTAACCACATTAATTAAACGTATGCATGAACAGAAGTTTAAAGAAAATGGCTTAGGCTATATTGATCCTAAACAAAATCGAGTGATTACAACACATGGTTTTCGGTCTACTTTCCGTGATTGGTCAGCAGACAAAACTGATTACCCTCGTGAAGTCTGTGAACATGTCCTTGCACATAAACTGCCTGACGAAGTTGAGGCTGCATATTTACGTGGAGCTTATCTTGAAAAACGTAAAGGCTTAATGGGGGATTGGGCTGAATTTTGTGAAAATAAAACATAAATGGCATAAAATTAATCCCATTAGTGATATAGATTAAAAAATATCTCCTTCGAATTTTATGAGGGATTAAACTTATTTAATGAGAAGTTCAATCATTTAAAGTAATCCCGCTTATCTACGCAAATTTAAGTAACAATTTAGATGTAATAGAAACCTGAATAACCTCGAATTTTGCAATCACTATTCAATATTTCACATGCTTTATTACATATGTTTAAAGTATATAATCTAACCTTTCATGTCATTGCATCATACACCTCATTCATGCAATATAATATCATATAACAACAATGTTTTATCAGTCACGATAATCCATCACCTCTACCCGATCGCAGGAAGCCATCTCAGGTAAGGACATAGAATGACCAGTTTAAATTATTATCAAACCATTTTTGATAAAGCAGGCGATGCCATTTTTGTACATGATATTGGCAGTGTACAATTCATGGATGTGAACGAGGCCGCTGTTGTGCTTACAGGATATAGTAAGTCTGAACTGACTCACATGAACGTTGAAAAGATCAGTGCTTTTCATCAAGGTTTCGATTTACATCATGCACTTAAAAAAGTTCAACAAGTAGCAGCGTCTACAGATGAGGCTATTACTTTTGAATGGCTCATTGAGTCAAAAGATAAGCAAAAAATACCAGTTGAAGTCTGTTTAAAGACAGTTGAAATAGAGCAACAGCCTAAACTTTTGGCTTTAGTTCGTAATATTAGTGAAATCAAAAAATATCAGTACGCACTTCAGTCTAAAGACCAATACTTTAAAATTTTATTAGAAAATTCTGCTGATGGTATTGCTATTCTAGACCCTCAAGGCAAATTATTATATGCAAGTGCCTCTTTACAGCGCATTTTGGGGTATCGTGATCGCTTTGTTTTAAACAAAAATGTGTTGAGCGTTATTCACCCAAATGACAGAACCGCAATACGCCAGACTTTGTTTAAACATCCAACGCAAATTTACGATGGTGTACTGCATTATCGTATTTTGCACCACAATGGCGAATGGCATCACCATGAAGCTAGTTTTAAAAATTTACTAAATCATCCTAATATTCAAGGAATTTTAATCAATTATCGTGATATTACGGAACGTATTCAGGCAGAGCAGATTGCCCGTACCCGAGAAAAACAACTGGGACATATGTCACGCTGTAAAACTATGGGCGAGCTTGCAACAGCTCTAGCACATGAGCTAAACCAACCCCTTGCCGCGCTCAACAACTATGTGGGCGGCAGTATTATTCGTATTCAAAATGGTCTAGCGAATACCCCTGAAACCATTGCAGCATTAAATTCAGCCTTGGATCAAACTCAACGAGTAAATCGCATTATTCATAGTATGCGGAGCTTTTTACGTAAAGGTGAAGCCAATTTCCAACATCACTCACTCAACAGCCTGATCCAAGATTTACATCCATTAATTCGGTTAAAAGCAGAACAAGGTGACTGTAAAGTTCATTACGAACTAAATGTACACCCTCTTTATATTCAGGCTGATGAAACGCTATTTAGCCAAGTCATCATTAATCTCGTTTTTAATGCAGTCGATGCCTTACAAAAAAACCCTGTCAGTCAGCGCGATGTTTACATTCGCACATGGCAATACAATCAATACGCCCGCATTGCGATTGCAGATAATGGTCCTGGTTTACAAGGACAAAATCCAGAACAACTATTTGAATCTTTTTATTCAAGTAAAAGTGACAGTATGGGCATTGGTTTAACCTTATCGCGCAGCATTATAGAAAGTCACCAAGGTTATCTTTGGGTCTGTGAAGGTGATACCGGTGCAATCTTTAATATTTCTTTGGCAGCAAAGGAGCGTGCAAAATGTATGTAGCCAATTCTGAAATTTTAGAGCCCATTGTCTATATTATTGATGATGATCAAGATATTTGTAATTCATTAACATGGTTACTCGAATCGGTACAATTGGAAAATAAAACCTTTAACAGCGCCACTGAATTTTTAAATTATCAACGCCCGCATACCCCCGCCTGTTTGATTCTAGATATTCGTATGCGGGGCATGAGCGGTTTACAACTACAGCAACAATTAAATCAGCAGAAAATCCGTATGCCCATCATCTTTATGACGGGTCATGGCGATATTCCAATGTCTGTCAATGCCATGAAAGCAGGTGCTTTTGATTTTCTGGAGAAGCCATTTAACCCACAACATATGCTGAATCAAATTCAAGCATCATTGCAACTTGCAGAACAAAGCTTCATTAAAGAAGAAAAACGCCAACAACAAATGGTCAAACTGAACTCATTGTCTCCGCGTGAAACCGAAATTATCAATTTGATGGTCGATGGATTATCAAGTAAACACATCGCGCAGATGCTCAATATCAGTCATAAAACGGTAGAGATTCATCGCACGCATATCCGTCAAAAATTAGGGACTGAGTCGATAGCGCAAATTATTAATATGGTGTTGTTGTGTCGGGAAAAATCTATACCAGCGATGGGTTAACCATCGCTAGATTGAAAATTTTCAGCAGGATCATGATTGTTTTTAGAAGAAACGATCGAAATGTATTTGTTGTTGCGGAATCCCTGCCCGATGCGCCATCTGCTCAATCGATTGCACCATCGGCGGCGGTCCAGCGCAATATATTTCATGTTGAATCAGCTGCTCACCTAAGACTTCATTGATAACATCATGGATAAATCCTGAACGAATACCGTCTATCAGCTCCAAAGATGTCGCAGGCACATAATTCAGCCGATCACCCAGCTCCGTCCATTCACGAAGTTGGTTTTCTGTAAATAAGTCACGTTGTTCACGCCCGCCATGAAAAAACCACACTTTATGATGTTGTAAATGTGGATTTACAGCCACACCTCGTGCAATCGCAAGCATAGGCGCAAGCCCTGAACCGCCTGCTACACAAACAATCGGGCGTGGCTGCTCTTGTAAATGTGCTAAACCATAAGGTCCATCCATCTGAATTTCAGCTTGCTGACGCGATTGCTCATCAAACAGCAAATTGGTCATTTTACCCTCAGGTACACGGCGTATTTGAAATACCCAAACACCCTCATCATTGGGCAAATTTGACATGGAATAAGCACGTAATAAGGTTTGATTTACCCAAATTAAGGCGTATTGACCAGGAATAAACTGTGCAGGTTCATCTGACTGTAAATGCACTTCTAAAATATCATGTGTGACAAATTGCACATGCTTTAACGTCACCTTTTTCTTCTTTGGCAACACTTTCGGCACGCACTGTTCATCTAAACGAACTTTGATGACACAGTCAGATTTGGGACGACATTGGCATGCCAACAGCCGTCCTTTACGTTTGTCACGGTCGCTTAAACCTGGGGCATCTTCCCACAAGTTTTCCACCTCACCCGACAAAACTTCAATTTTACACGTCCCACATCCGCCTGCATTGCACTCATACGGAATACCCAACCCTTCTCGCAAACCTGCTCTGAGTAAGACATCATCTGGCGCACAATGAAAATCACTTTGACCATCAATTTGAATGTTATACATTGGCCTTACTCCACTAAGTAAACTTGATCTTCACGTACAATGGATGGATAGGTTTTCAGTGCAATCGTACACGGCGCGCCGCAAGGCTCGCCTGTTTTAATATCAAAAGCGCCTGCATGGAAAGGACATTCCACTTCACAACCATCAATCTCACCATCAGCCAACGAAGCATCACCATGGGTACAGGTGTCATCTGTCACATAAAACTCACCATCGTCTAAATGGAAAACCGCCAAGGGCGGATAACCCTCAATAATGACCTGTAAACCCTCACCTTGTGCCACATCAGAAGTTAAGCATAAGAATTTTTCTGCCACATTGCTCATTTTGATATTCATTGGCTTAACTCCTCAATCGGTGACTCTGTCGCTTCAGGACCTAAAATGTGATAGCCGCCATCTGCATGAATCACACTGCCCGTCAACAACTTAGCTTTCGGGCTGCACAGTAAACTCAAAGCCTGAGCCACTTCCTCAGCATCTGCAATACGACCCAATACATGAAAACGTCCTGCCACACGATCAGTTTTGGCACGATCGCCTCCCGCGATCATTTGCATGGGCACAGACCAAGTCCATCCTAAAGATAAAGCATGTACTCGAATTCCATCTTGAGCCAAATCTAATGCCATACTCTTTGTCAGTTGCTCTAAGGTCGCTTTTGAAGCGGGATAGACCCAACGCTCTTTTTGCGCAATACGTGCACTGACACTGCTGATGTTAATGACTGCACCATCCTCACTGCTTTGCAGCAGAGAACGACACGCCTGAACCAAAGCAGCATGACCAAACACCGTCACATTAAAGGTATTTTGCCAATCTTGACGGGTCGATTGAGAACCGTGATCTTCATATAAACATGCCAAATTTATTACTATATCCAACTGCGTCAACTTTTGGCTCAATGCACGAATACTGTCATCATTGGCAAGATCAAGATATTCGTAGCGCGCTTGAGTGGCTTGTGCAACAAGCTGACCTTGCGTTTGGTTAATGTCAGCAATAATGACTTCTGCACCCAAACTTTTCAGCTCTTGTACAACGGCTTGCCCAATATGTGTTGCTCCACCCGTCACCAAGACCACTTTTTGCTTTAAGTCTGTCATGAAACCTCCTTATACTCAGGCCATTCATTGAACTGACCCTTGCAAAACAACAGTGGACGGTGGTTACTGTGGCGACAGTGTTCAATTTTACCGATAAAAATTTGATGATCCCCAGCGGCAATTTGTTGCTCACGCTTACAGATAAATTGCACCACACAATCTTCTAAAACAGGTGCCTTGTGGTCATGGAGCTTCCAAGTGCCATGCTGAAATTTATCCGCAATGGGTTTCGCAAAGTTCAAACCAATCTCTTGTTGCTGTGACGCTAATATGTTTATGGCAAAATATTCAGCCGATTCAAATACTTCACGGCTTGGTGAATGGTTCACCAAACTCCATAACACCAAAGCTGGATCTAAAGACACCGAACTAAATGAGTTAATGGTTAAGCCTATAGGCTGTTGGTTTTGGTCTAGACAGGTCACAATCGCGACCCCTGTGGCAAATCTACCGAAAGCTTGACGCAGCGATTTTGCCTCAGCCAAATCAACGTCCTGCCATAATCGTTCAAGCAGCTGCATGTTGGAACTCCTTGCGAGAGAGATATTCTTTCGCACCTGCTTCACTATCAACTGCAGGCCAAAAACCACGCGGATTGTTAAAGTGCCCCATAAAATCATCTGCAATCACTTGATTTTGTGTTGCCGCACCTAACACTTGTAGAAGACTTTCACTCGGTGGATTGAGCAATAAATTTGTAAAATCAGTGGTATATCGACCTGATTCATTCCAAAATTGTTCAAACACGTTTTGCATCCAATCTGCACTAAATGCCTGATCAGCATGCGCTAAAATCGCTTGAAGATAATGCTCAACCATACGTGTTGCATTGTTCGCACCTTGTCCTGCAATCGGATCATTGACGATCACAGTGTCACCAATGCCCCAAATTTTCGCGCCATTTGCTAAGGTCGCAACAGGATCACGCACTTCAGGACGGAATGCGCCTTTTAACCACGCATTTGGATCACTCAGCTCCATGTTATCGACCATACGGAAACTTTGATCAGGTGTTACTTTTGCAACAGCTTCTTTCATGCGTTGCAGCATTTCTTCGCCATTGCTGACATCATCAAAAATATCCATTGGACCATTCGGCACACATTCAAACAAAAAGCTACGACATGGACCATGCGTATGGCTATAGAACGGCATACTGAAATATTCGCCCGCACCCGCAACAAAGTTAAAGTGTAGCGTTTGAGCAGGTTGACCTTGCCAACTCTGTGGACCACACAAGTCATCACCCACCACCAAAGCCGCAGCCAATTTACGTGGCGGTGTTTGATGCACTGAACGTGACTCATTCCGTTTAAACAAACTGGTGATATTGCCCTTGCCTGCCGCTAAAATCGTGAGATCATTGTCTGCTGCAATCTGCTCTAAATCTTCAGGACTGACATTTTGTAGCACCAACTTGCCACCACGGCGTGGATATTCTTCTAACCAACGGTAATATTTGGTCCGTTGATCCATGGCTATGCCTTTGTTCTCATGTAAGAACCCTGTTAATGGCAGTGCAATAGCACCATTTGGAGCACGAAAATCGACATGAATCGCTTGACCGTGATGTGCTTTACCATCCCAAAAATTCAACCCAAGTTTGCGTTCAAATTCCAAGGTGTTTGCAAAGAACATCGTGGTACTGACCATACGACCATGTAAAAGTTCATCCGCAGGACGATCTACATATAAAGTGACATCATATTTGTTTTCAAGTAACGAAAACGCCAATAATAAACCTGCTTGTCCACCACCAATAATTGCAATTTTTCTCATTTTAAATTCCCTTTTGGCTGTACTGATGCCATGTCTATATGTCTGTTTTTGGAAAGGGTTGATTGAAGGTTAAATTCAATTCAACACGTTCAAACTTCCATTCACCTTCATCATTACGCCGTATTTCAGTTTTATAAAATCCACCTAAACAACTGGTTTTGGCTGTCTGACCCGTTGTCGCCAAGTGACAGACTTCCCATAGCATCCAAGTTGCTTCAGCATGATGTTGATCAAGTACTGCAATATCGGGCATTGCCATAATATGCAGACTCCACAGCACTTGTGCTTCTGCAATACTCGACAATCCTTTTAAAATATTGTCCCGCCCTTGATATGCTCCAAAGCCATTGGCACACCACACCGCATCATCATGAAAAAGATGCTGCAAAATGGCTGGATTGTTGCGTTGATCGGCCGCTGTCGCATAACGGCCGATCAGGCTACGAATCGCCTCACAGGCCTCCAGAGCATTTAAACGCTGTTCTAGATTGTGTTGGCTCATCTTGAGATCCTTTTAAACGTTGACTACGTTGCCTGTTTCATAAATGAAACGCTTTTCTGCAAAGGCATAGGGCACACCGACTGAACCTTTATACAGCTCAATATGTGGTGCAACTTCTGCAAAACTCAGACTTAGCCAATACAACTTGTGCAATTCTTCAGGCAAGGTCCCCAATGCATATTGGTCAAGCGCTGCAAGCAATTTGCGCATTTCAGGTAAAATTGCATCATAGAATGTTTGTAACTCAGCTTTAGTCGAATCTAACCGCGCTTCGTGACGTTGCTTTCCTGTACCTAATGCCCATTTCGCCACAAAGGGTTCTAGGGTGGCAAAGTCAGCGGGCAATTGTGAAATGATGTTTGACATGTGCATGCTCCTTATGCGCGATTCAGATATTGTTCAAGAACGTGATAACCATGACGAATCAAGATTTCTTCATCTTGTAAATGCATGACTTTTTTGGCTTTAGACTCAAGCGCTTCTTGCGTATCTTCCATCGTCGCTGTGTCTTCTAACCATGCATTGCGCTGTAAGATTTGTGCAAATTCTTGTGCCCAACGCTCAGAATAGGTTTTCGCTTTAGGAATGTAATAACGCCCTTCCCAACGCGTTTGATTGTGACCCACAGGCCAAAATTGATGGGTAAACCACACGCCTTCAGTCACATGCACCAAAATATTTGGGAAAATCACAGACAGTTCAAATGAGAAGTCATCACGGTCATTTGGATTGACAGATTTAGGTAATTGCACACGTTCATAATGATTCACCAACGATGCACCCGAAATTTCACCCGAAAGTGCCGCAGCAGGTTTTGGATTGGCATTTTTGGTTAAACACACCGCACATGTACGGTGATCGCCAAACAACTGAACTTCTTGCAAACCAGAAGCAAAGACATTTGGGAATGAACCTGCATGAATCGTTGCAACGTGATATGCCTCAGCAAAAGCATCGTGTGCCACTTTCCAGTTACAGTTCAATAAAGTATTATAGGCAAAACATTCTTCCATTTCATGGAATGGATAACTGCCTAAGTGTTTGCCCATATCACCCAAGAACTCTTCTACAGACTGAGTGCCTTCGTTATCAAGGTTAACGAAAATAAACCCTTCCCATACTTGGGTACGCACAGGTGCTAAACCGTTATGACCTTTGTCAAAACAAGAGGTAAATTTCTCTTCTTCAGGCACATTAACCAGATCACCTTTGGCATCGTACACCCAACCATGAAAACGGCAGGTTACGACTGCGGCTTTATTTGAACCAAAAGTTTCATTGTCTGTTTCAACAACCACTTTGTTACCGCGGTGCGAACAAATATTGTGAAAACCACGAATTTCATCATCTTTGCCGTGCATTAAAATCACTGAGGTTTTAGCAAAGTCTAAACGCTTGACTTTGTAGTCGCCTTTTTTCGGAATTTCTTCCACACGACCCACTTTTAACCACACTTTCGAAAAAACTTTTTCAATTTCTTCTTGATATATTTCTGGTGAAATACACGGTTCTGTTGGAATAGGCTCAATCCCAAGTTCTGGATATAAATCGCCCCAACGAAGCTTTGCATTACTGTTCATATGACATTCCTGTTCAAGTTTTTTAGACACATAGATGTGACGGTTCTATTTCCTCAAGCTGCTGCAATGATCACGATCCTGCACACAGCCCAAGGTATGCATTACGTTAAAGTTGATAATGTTCGCGGACTAAATCTGCGATGCCGAGTTTGGCTAAAATAGGCATTGGGCAAAGAAAAGTTGCGCGCACCATGCCAGGTAAACGGCTGATTTCGATCGATCCTGTGATCGTGCAGCGGTTCATGACTTCGTCATAACTTAAACCTGTGGTTTTTGCAGCGCGGTTTAGGGCATTCTCAGTGGCATCGTTCAAGTTTTTCCCAGTACCCATAAAGGTAATTGGGCCACTTTCTTCAATCTCGGTTTGCCCCCAACGTTCACCAAGCGCTTTGACTTTTTCACGTTGTTCTTTGCTAAAAGGACGTGCCATAGGCGGTAAGTCATCCCAAGCTTGTAAAAGAATCGGACCATCAATGCTTAAACCTTTAATCACTTCAACTTGCAGCTCGGTTTCACCTGAAACATCGGTTGCATGACCTGCAATTTCACCATTGCCTTGTTGAGCATGCATATCTCCCATGTACACACCTGCACCCGGGACTTTGACAGGACAAATCAAAATACAGCCAGGACGAATCGAATTGGTGTCCATGTGACCATCGGTTTTTGCAGCAATCAGCTCTTCTTCCGTCATGCCAAATTTGTGTGGTGCATCAATCAGATACTGACCAAAGTCATGACAGTTATGAGAGTCAGGCAAGTCACGAGATGGCGTAGTCCCAATATTGCCAAGGAATGGGCGCATATGGGCTGCAACACCAGGCATATCTGCACGTGCAAGCGATAAAATAGAATGTTGTGCTGCATGTTCAGGCAGTGCTGCAAGTTCATTGGCATTGCCTGCAAGTTTGTTGGCAATCTCTTGATTAACCGTCAAACTCACTTTATTTTCTTCATCAAGAACAATCACATAACCATGTGAGAAACGAAATGCGCTGACTTCCGCACCACAATTTTTACAGTGAATAGCATCATCACCAATGCCTTCTACATAACTTGCTGGTTGTTCTGTACCGCATGCTTCGCAGTATTTCGCAACAAAGGGGTCACCCTTATAACGCCCTTCCACAAATTGCATGACCCCTGAAGAGGTTGCAATGGATGTGACTTTCATCTGTTTAATTTTTAGGGCAACGGCATCGCCCACTTCTGCACCTTCAATCGCCACAGGAAGCGTGACTTCATGCCCGCCTTGAAATGCAGGTGTAATCATTGGACCCCAACAGCCTGGCGGTGTACCTGTTTTTAAAGTCCCGCCATTTTTTAAAGGACCAAGCATGCGTTGACTTGGACCCACAATCCCGCCTGAATATTCATTCACAACTAAATAATCAACAGCACTTACACTGCCAGTTGCATATTCTTGATGTTCTATTTTCATAAATTCACCTCTGTATGCTTGCGCTTATATTTGGATTTCAATGTGTTCAAAATCATTTAAAAAGGAATGGTGATATCTATTGCAAACTTCTGACCTTCAGGTCGGTTTTCAACGTCAAACTCTTTTTGATATTTCGCTGCGATGGCATAACCTTGTGGGAACTGATAGCGAACTTGGGGACCAACACTCGCTGCTTTGGCTTTAAAATCACCTAAAATTGCACCTTCTCCTGAGTCACCCTCTAGCTGACGATGAACATAACCACCAACACCTACAGCCAAAGGCCCCATGTGTTTTGCAACTAAGTAGTCCACATGCAAGGCATTACCAGACGTATAGTTGGTGTCTTTATTTTCAAAATTAATGTCGTACATCCATTTGGTACTGACTTCTATACCTTGCTTGTTGAGGTAGGTTGTCGAAACAATCGGTTGAATGGTGTAGTAGTTTCGTCCAATGTTCGCGAGACGATCCTTGTTGTAAGAACCCACAGGAATATAGAAATCAACACCTGTAGCAACATGCCAATCTCCTTTATGCCAACCCAATAAAAATGGATCGATAATCACATCGCCCATCGCTATGTGGTCATCTTGATGACCCCCTAGGGTTAAATCTGCGTTGGCATAAACAAGAAAAGCGTGCATCCCCCACGTGGCACCTAAAAATGTTTTGTCACTGACATAAACACCACGTGCCACCGTTGCAAAAGTATCGATTTTAAAATCATCAAAAACAGGATGATCATTTTTAAATTTGTCTGCGTTGTAATATTGGTTATAACTTACGAGATACATACCTGGTGGAGGCATTGCCCCCCCAAAAAAGCTTTCTGTTCCATCAGGATAAGCACTTCCACCATTCTCAGCTGCAATCGCTAAAGTTGCTCCACTGTATAGAAATGTGGTCATCGCCACAGATATTAGATATTTCCCTATCATTTACCACACCCTTTTTATTGCTCAAGTCCTTGTTGACGCTGTGTAAGATCGTCTAGCGCATGACTTAATTTAGTCGTGAAAGGTGGCATGGAAATATAAGGATGAATCTATGTTGAGTTAAGAATTTTTCTTGTAGAAATATTTAATTTTGCTTAAATGCATAAATATTTACTATAAATAAAATATCAATTTGCTCTTATTCATATAGGTAAAATCCCCTATAAATTGTGACTAAATTTGGTCACAAAAATACTATTTGAAACATTTCTTCTGTAATTTTCTTTTTCTTGTTTTTGTACTCTGTACCTAGTGATGTGTGCTGAAATAACAGGACACTTCCACTTGGGAGATTCTAGGCAACTAACTTGTAAAAGTCCTCTGCCATTTGATTTGGTGTCTTAAAATTCAGTCCTTTCTGAATTCTCTGCTGATTATAGAAGAGCTCTATGTATTTTGTAATATCTGCCTTAGCTTCTTCCCTCGTTTTATAGTTCCGATGATGTACAAGTTCGTTCTTTAATATTCCCCAGAAACTTTCAATTGGTGCATTATCAAAACAGTCACCCTTTTTACTCATCGAACCTTGAAAACTATATTTTTCAAGCATATTCCGATATTCATGACTACAATATTGACTGCCTCTGTCCGAATGAATAATTAAGTTTCGAGGTGGTTTATGATTGCGAATAGCCATACTCAGTGCATTACAAACAAGTTGTGTTGTCATCCTTGCACTCAAGCTATACCCAACTACTTGTTTAGTGCAAAGGTCTTTTAACACAGCTAAATACAGCCAGCCTTCAGCTGTCCATATATATGTAATGTCACTTACCCACGCAATGTTTGGGGTAGTCTCTATAAAGTTTTGCTCTAACAAATTATTGTAAACAGAACGATTGTGATCGCTATTTGTTGTCCTTTTGAAACGCTTATGACGCTTACAATACAGATGATTCTGCTGTTTAATGCAACGTACTGCATACTCGCTAATTTGAATGCCTTGTGACTGTAAATACCTTGTTAAGCGAATATGTCCATAACTTTCTTTAGTTTCTTGATGGGCAATTTTGACCAAGATGGTCTGTTGGTTTCTTTGAATAACTCGTTTACTTAAGCCCCGCTTTAACCAATCATAAAACCTTGATATTGAAATTTTTAGCAACCTAGCCATCATTATTGTTGGATATGTGTTTTTATGCTCTTTCATATAAGCGTACTTCACTGATTTTCCTTGGCAAAGTACGCCGCTGCTTTTTTTAGAAATTCTCTTTCCATTTCGGAAGTTTTAAGTTGTTGTTTCAGCTTCTTATTTTCTTCGAGTAGAGCAACGAGATCAGGCGAATATTGTTGTGTGCCAGCTAATGTTCCTGCCTTTGCTTTTTTATGCCAATTCGATAGCGTTTGCATGGAAATACCGAGTTGTCGTGCTGTTTCGGAAACATTACCTTTATTTTCTTCAATGGCTTTTATTGCTTCAGCTTTAAATTCTGTTGTATAAATTTTTTGCTTTTTACTCATGGTAAACTCCTGTTGAGTAAGTTTAGTTTACCAAGTTAAAGTCTCCGTTTTTATCAGCACACATCATTCTGCCAAATCACTGTCAATTGATGGTGGCAGAACGAAGGAGGGTTGACAGACTGGTAACAAAGAAACCAGCACGCGCAAGCGCGTCCCCCCTCCGCCCTACCGCAAAGAAAGGGGGACGAACGGGTCCACAACATGCAAAATGAGATTTCGCATATTGTCTTTGTTAATGGGTCTGCCAAAACCCGCTGACGATGTAGGTCAGCAGGCTAAGGATAATCTGCACGTTATAGAGCGTCAAGCAAGCTAAGCAAATGGATAGTGAAAATATTTAGAATTAAGAATCGTTTGAATAAGAATATAGTTAGATTTAAATACAGTTTTTTAAACTGCATTCCTTAGTCTTCTAAATACAGCTAAAAATAGCCAATCCAATCCAAAATTTGATGAGGGGTAGGTTGTGGGGTAAAACTACAGACAAAAAATAAGCCCTTGTAAAAACAAGGGCTTATTTAGATATTTGGCGGAAGCGGTGAGATTCGAACTCACGGAGGACTCACACCCTCGTCGGTTTTCAAGACCGGTGCATTAAACCGCTCTGCCACGCTTCCAATGGCGGCTATCATATAAATAAAAATTAATTTTGGCAAATGTTTTTCTATCAAAATGCATTTAAATGTACAAAATAAAATCAAAAATCATTAATTTGATGAATTTTCAGGCTTTTCATATTCAATTTTATTAATAAACCAAGTTTTTTTACCCAATGGTGTCAGTACTTCGATCTCATCATCTACTTCTTTCGACAACAAAGCACGTGCCATCGGTGAATCAACAGAAATATTTTGTGGATGATGATCGTAAATTTCATCAACACCAACAATTCTAATTTTTTTTTGTTCCCCTGCCTCATTTTCAATTTCGACCCATGCACCAAAATAAACCTTACCTTCTTGCTCAGGAGAAAAATCAATAATGCGTAGTTCTTCCAAACGCTTACCTAAATATCGTACACGCCGATCAATTTTCCTAAGTATTTGTTTATTATATTGATAATCTGCATTTTCACTACGATCACCGAGACTTGCAGCCCAATTCACTTTTTTGGTAATTTCTGGACGTTCTTCGTGCCATAAATGCTGCAATTCAGCCACCAATTGATCGTGTCCAGCGCGTGTAATTAGGTTTGATTTCATGATTTCGCCCTATTATTTCAGCTGATAATCTCAACATTTTTAAATGAAAAATGCACATTTTCTACACATAAAAATATTATAAAACTTTTTTACCAATTAAATCAGTAGATTATGTCACATAAAATAAATATTTTTAGTACAAAATTTGACATTTCAAATTTTCAACTTTATTATTCGCACATGTTTTAGATTGTCTATTTTTTATACTTTATGGTTTTTCCATAAAGTTTTTTATTTCCCAAATGTCATTTTTTGAATGACGTCCATGCCTGCCCACCCTTATCGAATTTATCAACTTTAAAAAGTTTGAGTAGCTTTTTGCTACGGCTTTTTGGGCATAAATTGCTTGTAGCGGAGACAACATGCACAGTAATTCAACATCTGGGTCGAGGTTAAACTTCGATTCTTTTTTTTCCACACTCCCACTGAAAGCTTTAGTACTCGCAAGTGTTTTTGTTCCATTTCATACCATTAATGCAACAAAAACCAATCAATACAATGCTGTTGTCAATACCAACACTCTAACTGTTGTCGCCGTATCTACACCAACAATTGTCTTTAACGAAGGTCCATACCAACACGGTTTTGGCTATGATTTAGCACATAACTATGCGCAAAATTTAAATGTAAAACTCAATTTTAAAACTGTTTCAGACAATGCAACAGCATTGAAAATAGTTGCACAAGGTAAAGCGAATTTCGCTATTACGACTGCAACATTGGAACGTATTGAAGCCAAGAAATTGACTTCATTTTCTGCCACCTGTGGTGATTTGAACAGTTTGCAAAAAAATGGGTTAAATCCTGAAATTAATTGGGTATTTAAACACGCAGATGACCCACTTACTGAAGCTGCAAGTGGTTTCGTCTGTCAAAGCAAACAAAATGGTGCTATTCAACATTTGGCTTCTTTTTATAACCGCAATGTGGTGAAGCAAAATGATTGGAATGTCATTCAGCGTGATTTAAAGCAACGCTTACCGATTTATAAAGCCAGTTTCAAAAAAACTGCACAGCAATACGATATGGATTGGCATTTACTCGCTGCCATTGGTTATCAAGAATCTTACCTAAAACCAGACTCTGTTTCTCCCACAGGTGTCCGTGGTTTAATGATGTTAACCAATTCAACTGCACGTGCTATGGGGGTATCTAACCGTACAGACCCCACTCAAAGTATTCAAGGTGGTGCGAAGTACTTTAATCAAATGTTAACGCGTTATCACTATATCCAGAACCCTGATCGTCACTGGTATGCGTTGGTCGCCTATAATATGGGGCCAGGTGCTGTGGATTCGATTCAGAAACGTTTAAAATCTCAAGGTAAAGACCCAAATGATTGGATCAATATGTATGAATTTTTAAATAAGAATCAAACACGTAATAGTCGCTACAAACAAGCTGTTCAATATGTCACACGTATTCGTGCCTATTTAGAACATATTAAAAATACCCCTGCTTTAATGACGATCTGAGCTGGGTAATAACGCAGAAAAAAAGAGCTTACATTGATGTAAGCTCTTTTTTCAAAAATGCACTTAAACGGTTTGCTCAAGTACTTTCTTAAATAAATCTTTTTGCTCTTGGCTTGGCTTAGCAGTTTGTAATGCCATCAATTGCGACATATCACCTGTTACTTTAATTTTACCTGTCATGAATGCTTGCATTGCAGCAGCCATATCAAATTCTAGGAATACTTTACGTAAGGTTTCTGCATCCATATTCAAAGTTGTTTTTGCATTTGGCGAAGTTCCTTTTACGATCTTACCGCCATCAAGTGCAAGCTCAGTATTTCCAGCTGCATCTGCAACTACGAGGTTAATTGCCAAACCAGACAATGCTGGTGGTAAATTAAGATCACCCGCTTCAGCAGTTAGTTTTTCTACAGTTGCAAACCAATCATCAGTTAAAAATGCAGGCATGTTCATTCCTCAAAAATATTTATTCATTTATTGTGTTGTCTATCCGAACAACATCATGAAGCTTTTCGCTTGCTAAAGGTTATAACACGATAATTTCAATTTAGGCTAAAGTTTTTTGTACTGGTTATTCTATTTTGATTGATTTTATCGTTTTATATTTAAGAATCAGACACTCATATCAATATAAATGTCTGATTTGTTCATTTAAATAGTAAAAATGCTCAATCAGCTGCGAAACTTAAATTTACAACATCTAAACGTTTTTTCGCTTCTTCAGTATCGCATTTCAGATCAAACTCACGTTCTTCATCTAATTTTTCAAAATCAAATAAATCACGATCTGCCAATTGCGATGGTGAAACATTCTGTAAAGCACCAAAAATACTATGTAAACGTTTCGGATACTGTTTGTCCCAATCACGCAACATATCATTTAAAATCGCACGTTGTAAGTTTTCCTGTGAACCACATAAGTTACATGGAATAATTGGGAACTTACGCATTTCAGCATATTTAATAATGTCTTTTTCTTCCACGTACGCAAGTGGACGAATTAAGATATTCTTTTTATCTGAAGACAATAATTTAGGTGGCATTGCTTTTAAGCTACCACCATGAAATAAGTTTAAAAAGAAAGTGGCTAAAATATCATCACGATGATGCCCCAAAGCCACCTTGGTTGCACCAATTTCTTGTGCAAAACCATATAATGAACCACGGCGCAAACGTGAACATACTGCACAGTACGTTTTACCTTCAGGCGTTAAACGTTTAGTAATGCTATAGGTATCTTTTTCCAAAATATAATATGGAATGTTGTTTTCTTCCATATAACGTGGCAACACGTCTTCAGGGAAACCTGGTTGCTTTTGATCAAGGTTTACGGCAACGACATCAAAATTAATCGGTGCGATGCGTTTAAACTGCAACAAAATATCAAGTAATGTGTAACTGTCCTTACCGCCAGAGACACAGACCATCACTTTGTCACCTTCTTCGATCATTTTAAAATCACGAATGGCGTGACCAACCTGACGACGAAGTTTTTTTAACAAACGATAATACGCTGAACTTGTAGGAAGTTCTGGTTTGAAATTAAATCCTTGTTCGGACTCAACTGGCGAGTACATAGAGGCAAATTACCCATAAAAAAATACTGCGCAATTTTAGCTGATTTGTCGACATATGACATCTAAAGATTTTTGTTTTTTTGTCCTGATGTGTATTTGTCATTTTGTTGTCGCATAGCAGCATTTAAAATAGCCTGTTGCGTATAAATAATCGACTAAGTGTTTATCTTTTAAACTTTTCCACAGTTTTCCACAAAAGCTGTGGATAAAATTGTGGATTGTTCAGGGCTTGACACACGATATGACCGCGGTGATGGGCGTTCTCTTTAGATTGGTTATTTTTTAACCAATGTTTTTTATTTATATTTTTCAACTGTTTATGATAGTCAAGCAATCTGAATTAAAAAAAAATTAAATTTTTTTTTGTTCAAATGCACAACAGTTAGTGCTTGATTTTTTCTATTTGTATTGATAAAAAACAATTCACAGTTTTACTCTGTATCGAATTTTGCTACACTCCAAGCATATTGGGGACAAATATAATATTAAAATGAATAATTTTATCCGTACATCGGTTTTATGCTATGTCGCTTGCTTAAATGTTACACTCTGGACTACGCCGAGTTTTGCAGGGCAAATGTATATCTATAAAGATGAACAAGGCAGCACCTTACTCACCAATAAACAAAGCTCAGATCGCTCACTACAAAAAGTAAAAGTGACCTATTATCCAGACAGTAATATTCATAGTTATAGCAATTGGGGCAAATCTGAAGCATCGGTATTACCAAGTTACAGCCGCAACAAAAATACCTATGACCATATCATTCGACAAGCAGCAGCAACCCATGGCGTTTCTGAAGGATTAATTAAAGCGGTTATTCATACTGAATCAGGTTTTAATCCTTACGCACGCTCCCCTGTGGGTGCTCAAGGCTTAATGCAACTGATGCCTGCTACAGCACGCCGTTTTAATGTGAATAATCCTTATGATCCACAGCAAAACATTATGGCAGGTGCCAAATATCTGGCATGGCTACTCAAACGTTTTAATAATAGTACTCGTTTGGCGTTGGCAGGCTACAATGCAGGTGAAGGCAATGTGCAAAAATATGGCGATGTCCCACCGTTTCGTGAAACCCAAGATTATGTAAGACGTGTATCAAGCCGTTACAGTAATTTATATGCGAATGGCGTAGGTTTAAGCTCAAGCAATACAACGAACAGTACGACAAGTACATCACAACCCCAAGTCATTGCCCAGTCAAATAACTACAATACGTCAAATGAAAATACTACAGTGACTAAACCTCAATATTCACAGCGGCAAATTATTGTCGCAAGTGGTAATAGTTTTACAGATGCACCAGCTGGCACGTATACCACCAACAATGCCAGTGCAACGGCTAAAATCTACATTTCCAATTAAAAAAATATTCTAAAGTGATGTCTTAAATAAATAATCTAAAAATAAACCCCATTCTCTCATCAAGAGAATGCATAAAAATAGTCGATTTATTTTGGCTATTTTTTTGGCTTGACTCTACCCATAACAAAATCAATATAAAATTATCAACATGGTTTTTTTCAATTCTTCTTGAATTTTCACATAATTATCCTCATATTCCTTGATAGATTTATCATTTATAGATCAAACTATTTTATTATTAAGAGGATTTTTTCGATGATGCGGATTGGTTTGTTTCTGCTTACCAACCTCGCGGTACTGGTTGTAGCTGGCATTATCCTATCAGTTTTAGGTGTTGGCAGTTACCACGGCGCTGGCGGCCTCAACTTAGGTAACCTATTGGTCATCTGTTTTGTCTTTGGTATGGTGGGCTCTCTCATCTCACTGTTCATGTCTAAATGGATGGCGTTAAAAACAACAGGTACAGAATTAATTGATCCTAATGCACCTCGTAACCAAGCTGAAGCATGGTTAGTCCAAGAGGTTGCTCAACTTTCTCAACACGCGGGTATTAAAATGCCTGATGTCGGGATCTTCCCATCTTATCAATCGAATGCCTTTGCAACAGGTTGGAACAAAAACGATGCGCTCGTTTCTGTATCGACAGGTTTGCTTGAACGCATGAATAAAGATGAGCTACGTGCAGTACTTGCTCATGAGATTGGTCACGTTGCCAATGGTGACATGGTCACCTTATCGCTGATTCAAGGTGTTGTGAATGCGTTCGTCATGTTCTTTGCACGTGTGGTCGGTGACTTTATTGACCGTAATGTCTTTGGTCGTGAAGATGGTGAAGCACCGGGTATGGCATATTTCATTATTTCTATTGTATTAGATATTGTGTTTGGTATTTTAGCTTCTGCCATCGTGATGTGGTTCTCTCGTCATCGTGAATATCGTGCTGATGAAGCAGGTGCACGTTTAGCAGGTAAAGAAGCGATGATTTCTGCGTTGTTACGTTTACAAGCTGAATCAGAAATGCCTGACCAAATGCCAAAAGAAATGAAAGCTTTTGCGATTGCGGAAGGTAAGGAACAAGGTTTCAGTTTAGCTGCATTGTTCCAAACGCATCCGAGTATTGAGCAACGTGTTGCTGCTTTACGCCAACTCAACTTGCCTTAATTTTTTATTTTCTATTCATAAAGAAGGTCTTTTTAAAAGACCTTCTTTAGGTTTTAAATCTGATTGGTTTTATCTATATACGTATGTTTACAAATTAAATTAAAATCTCGATATTGTGCATAGCTTGGCGTAATTTCTGTAGACATAGTCTCATCAAAAATAGCACTTTTAAAGTTTTCATTTTCATAATATTTGTTTTTTAATTGATTATTTTTCTTAAATTCTTTATTACACAGCAAATAAAAATGCGTATATTCAATGGTACCTTTTTTAATTATGCTTTTTGCCAATTGAATATCCTTTAAATATTTACTCATATACAAAATACCTAATCTTTCACCATTCCCTCCGACTTGATCAATAATATAAGCACCAAGCATTTCATTATTTTTCCTAACGATACGATATTGCTCATTTTCCCATGTATGATCATGATAATTGTATGCTTTCCCTGCAATATAACCCATTGTATTAGAGTGAATCACTTTTTCACCTTCACCAATCATCGAATTTTTTTGATTTACTTCGTCAACAGCATAAACGCCTTGTAATCCCATACATGCAAATAATGACAGAGTGAATAGCTTATTTTTCATCAAAAAGTCCCTTTAAAATAAATGCTGTATATTAACCACATTTATTGATCACATCCAAAATATTTATTTTAGAATCAAAGACATTTGTAACTCACACCAAGGATGTATTTGGAGATCATTTTACCAAGTTTGATACACATCCCATAACCACATCAGCCCCAACCACATTGCCATACCAATCATAACTAAAACGATTGCACCTAAAAGGTCTGGAATATGCAGCCACAACCATGCCACCACAGGATTACGCCAAAAAGCTGAATGCTGTTGTTTTTGCTCTAAACGTTCATGTAAAAATGGATGAATCACATGATCTTCAGTTTTTATTTGATATTCTGTTTGAATATGTTCATGAACCACATCTAAAGCTTTACGACTTGGGCGAATAAAAATATCAAACACAGTACCCACGACAGGCACAAAACCAACCACTGCATCCATGACGGCCAGCTTCATCACGCCATTAAGTTTTGACTGTGGTACACCTAGTTGTTTAGCTTTATACACAGCATAACAAGTTAAAACAAAACCTGCGACATCGCCCGCCACAGGAATTGTGCTTAATGCAGCATCTGCACCAACGCCTTGTTTGGTAAATGGAATTCGAACCACCGAATCCATCATATTGGCAAATTTTGCCAAGTCACGCTCTAGTCGAATCACTTCTTGAGTCGATAATTTTTTTTGTGTACTCATCTTGGGAAATAATCCAATTTAGACTTTTATTAAAAGTATGATAGCCAATAAATTCAGCATGTTGTGTATAGATTTATATTCGATATGAGGTGTGTTTTAAAATTTACGCCGCAACTTGACCTAAAAAAATTGAAGCAATAAATAAATACACAATCACACCTGTTGCATCACAAATGGAAGTCACCAAAGGTGCAGAAGCACTTGCTGGGTCAAGCTTCAAACGATTTAGAATAAAAGGCAAACTCATACCAATGAGGCAGCCCAATAATACAATGCCCATCATACTCAGTGCCAAGACCAAAGCAACCATGGCATCACCACGAAAATACCCTAAAATCGATACGGCACATGCCATAGTGCCCCCTAAGCACAGTGCCACTAAGCTTTCCCGACCAATCAACTGGAGCCAGTCTTTTAACTGCACATCTCCCATTGCCAAAGCACGCACCATCAGTGTCGCTGACTGAGAACCTGCATTCCCGCCACTGCCGACCAATAAAGGTAAAAAGAACACCAAAACAATATTTGCAGCAATAATATCTTCAAAATGTGCAATACCAATGCCAGACAATAGACTACCAAAAACCAAAATGACCAACCAAAACACACGTTTTTTATAAAGAAATAAAATCGGTGCAGTTTTTAAGCTGAAATTTGGTGTACTACTGACAGCACTCGACTTCAAAAAGTCCTCCGTCATTTCTTCTTGTACGATGTCCATTGCATCATCATAAGTGACAATGCCTAATAAATGCTGTTCTGCATCAATAATAGGTAAAGCAATAAAATCATAATGGCTGAGTTTTTGTGCAATGCTTTCTTGGTCTTCATCTACATAGCCCACCACCAAATCTGTGGTCATCATTTCACCAAGTATCTGATGAGGATCGGCTAAAATAATTTCACGTAAAGACACCACGCCCAATAATTTCAAGTCATGATCGACAATATAAATTAAATATAAAGTTTCACGGTCAGCCGCTTGCAACCTCAGTTGTACAATGGCTTCAGTCATGGTCAAATCAGATGATAACATCACAAAATCTGAACTCATGATTGCCCCTGCTGATTCCTCAGCATATTGAGCAAGCTGTTTAATTTGTTTTTGTTTTTCAGTCGTTAATTGTGCATAGACGTCATGTTGTAACTTTAGCGGCAAGATTTTAAATAAATCAGTACTGTCATCTGAATGCATCTCTGTAATCAGTTGTACCAATTGGACTTTAGGTAACCGCAGTGCAATTTCAAGTTGTTCTGTTAAGCTTAAAAACTCAAAAACATAAGCGGCATGCGGTAAATATTCAATTAATTTTAATTGCTTATCTAATGTTAAATTTGCCAATAAATCTGCCAAATCGGCACGATTAACTTGGGTAATTAAACGCTTAATCTCCTCAATTTGGTGATTTTGAATGGCTTGTTCTAAGTCTAAAATAAGTTGAGAAGATAATTGCATCAATATCACACCCGTTTTTTACTACATCATAAAATGAGCAGTTTCCATAAAGCAAATTTAGCTCATTTTTAGTGCAGCAAACTCAAAAATCGCCACATGAATGACGATTTTTAGGTTAAAAATATAAAAGTTTTAACTTGCGATTTTTACACTCATGCCAAAGCCTAGAATTGTGACTTTGGTTTAAACATTGAGCGCACCATGACATACATAAAGGGAATAAAGATCAGCACCAAAACTGTCCCAAAAATTACACCACCTAAAACACTTACACCAATTTCTTGACGGCTAGCAGCGCCCGCTCCAAACGCCAAGACCAAAGGAATGACCCCTGCACCAAAAGCCAAAGAAGTCATTAAAATCGGGCGTAACCGTAACCCTGCGCCTTCTATTGCGGCCTCAACAATACTTTTGCCTTTCTCCTGTGCCAAGGCTGCAAATTCCACAATCAAAATTGCATTTTTACATGACAAACCAATGGTGGTGAGCAATGCGATTTGGAAATAGATATCATTTGGAAAACCCGCCAAAGTACTGAAAATAATATTTCCCCCAATCCCAAGCGGAATTGCCGCAAGGACTGCGGTTGGAATCGACCAACTTTCATATAAAGCAGCCAAACAAAGGAAAATAAAACCAATTGAAATCAGATACAACCAAATTGCTTGACTGCTTGATTGTTGCTCTTGATAGGACAAACCACTCCATGCAATGCCAATACCCTTTTCTGCTGCAATCATTTTTTGCACATCTTGCATCGCCTGACCTGAGCTGATATTTGCCGCAGTATTGGCTTCCATTTGTAATGCTGTATAGCCTTGAAAACGATTGACCACATCGGGTCCTCCCTCCCAATCAATAGTCGCAAAATTACCAAATGGAATCATTTGATTTTGAGCATTTCGTACCGTCCACCTATTTAAATCTTCAGGTTTTGAACGAAACTCGGCATCACCTTGCATCATGACACGTTTAATTCGTCCACGATCAATAAAATCATTAACATAAGAACCGCCCCAAGCCGTAGCCAATGTACTATTAATGGCTGTTTGAGTGAGACCATTTGCCATCGCTAATTTTTGATCTATATGGACTTTCAACTTTGCTTTATCAGGATTAGATTTTTTATCTAGATTTTCAAAACTGCTAAATTGTTCTGCATTTTGTTTTAACACATCAAATTTCTGATCTAAAAATTTTCGCCCTTGACCATCCACATCTTGCAGCCAAAACTCTAAACTATCACTATCTCCTAAACCACTGACAGATGAAGGTAAATTCACATTAATAATCGCATTGGGATCTTTCTTAAAATGTTTCATGGCACGTTCACGAATGGCTTGCGCTGAATTTTCCGCTCCCGAACGTTCATCCCAATGTTTAAGTGCAATAAAACCTGTCCCTAAATTTTGTCCTGTACCTGAAAAATTTCGACCATAACGCATTAAAACAATATCGACATTTTGCTTTTCTTGTTCAAGGAAATATTGACGAATATTTTCTCCCACCACTTGGCTACGACTCATCGGTGTACCATCAGCAAGTCGAAAATTGACACTAATGATGCCTTGGTCTTCACTTGGAATAAAACTGGTCGGTAACTGTGTATAAATTAAGCCAAATGCAGCAACCAAACCCACAAAAATAACCAAAATAAATGCTTTTAGTTGTAAGGTTTTATTGACCAATTTAATATAAACATGCTTCAGCTGATCAAGTTTTTGGTTGACCCACACCGCCCATTTCGCTGGTTGCACATTGGGTTTTAAAATAATGGCACACAAGGCTGGCGTTAAAATCAGTGCCACCATAAGTGAAATACTCATCGCAGCCACCAAAGTAATGGAAAATTGTCGGTAAATTACTCCTGTAGAACCACTAAAAAATGCCATTGGAATAAAAACAGCGGTTAGTACAACGGTAATCCCGATCAAAGCCCCTGTAATTTCCTGCATAGATTCAATCGAGGCTTGTTTGGCATCTAAGCCTTGTTCATGCATTAGACGTTCGACATTTTCAACCACCACGATCGCATCATCAACCAACAAACCAATGGCAAGGACCAAGGCAAAAAGCGTCAGCGTATTGATACTCATCCCAAGTAAATACAACACAGTAAAAGTACCCAAAACCACCACAGGCACAGTAATGGTTGGAATCAAAGTCGCTCGCCAACTTTGTAGAAATAAGAACATTACAATCACGACTAAAACGATTGCTTCAAGCAAAGTTTTAACCACTTCTTTAATCGATTCTTTTACAAATGGTGTGTTATCTCTTGGATAAACAATCTTATAGCCATCAGGTAAATTTTCAGAAATTTTTGCTAACTCTGCCTTAATCAGTGCCGACGTTGCTAAAGCATTTGCCCCCGAAGACAAAGAAATTCCCATTCCTGAAGAGGGATAACCATTAATGGTATTAAAAGATTGGTAATTTTCTGCGCCTAACTCAACCCGTGCTACATCTTTTAAATAGACATAACTGCCATTTGCATTAGATTTAACGACAATATTTTGAAATTCTTCGACTGTTCTTAAACGAGAACCTGCGGTGACTTTAGCATTTAAATATTGGTCTGCCACGACAGGTAAATCACCAATGCCCCCTGCTGCCACTTGCGTATTTTGTGCCTCAATCGCAGAGCGTATATCACTCGGCATCAGTTGATATTGTTGTAATAAATTTGGATTTAACCAAATACGCATGGCATACGACGAACCGAAAACATCAACTTCCCCCACCCCCTCAATTCGAGCAATTTCTTGTTCAATGTGATTGGAAGCATAATCTCCGAGTTCAATATTGTTACTTTTATGATTGGCGTCATAAAGACCGACCACCATAAAAGTGTCACCGAGTGATTTATAGACACTCACCCCCTGCCTTTGCACTTCTTCAGGAAGTCGATTCAGGACACTATTAATGCTATTTTGTACTTGGACTTGTGCTGTATCGGGATCCGTGCCATTTTCAAAACTTAGACTAACTCGAGCACGCCCTGAAGAATCGCTACTCGAACTAAAATACAGCAGATGGTCGATTCCTTTAATCTGTTGCTCAAGTACTTGAGTCACACTTTCTTCAACGGTTTCAGCATCTGCACCCGTATACGTTGCCGAAATCGTAATGCGAGGCGGCGCAATATCAGGATAGCGCTCTACAGGTAAATTTATGACAGAAAAAATACCTACCGCAATCACGATAATCGCAAGTACACCAGCAAAAATAGGTCGTTGAATAAAAAATTTTGAGAGCATCAGTGTGGTTCTTTGTCAGATCTGTATAAAGTAGCAATGTCTTGATCATTAACTCCATCTATATGGATATTCTGTGACTTATATAAAAAACACAAGAATAAATAACAGAAAAACTGTGTAGAAAATCAAATAAGTAGGAAATATGAAGAAGCTTAAAAATGATTTTTTGTAAGTAAAATAATCTAATTCATAAATTTGCAAGAAAATTACCTCACATTGAATGAACTAAACTGATTTTAAAATAGAGGATACGATGCTTAAAAAAACAATGCTGAGTTTGAGCCTATTGGCTGCATTGACTGCTTGTAATGATGATAACAATGATGATTCTACATCTGCACCAATAAAGCCCGAATATAGCGAACCTAAAATTATTATTGTGGGACATCGTGGCGCAAGTGCCCTACGTCCAGAACATACCTTAGCAGCCTATCAAAAAGCCATTGATGATGGCGCAGATTTTATTGAACCAGATTTAGTTTCAACCCAAGACGGTGTATTGGTTGCCCGCCATGAAAATGAAATAGGCGGCACATCAAATGTCAGTGCCCTAGCACAATTTGCCGATCGTCAGAAAACCAAAGTGATTGATGGCACACCTCATACAGGTTGGTTTACCGAAGACTTTACTTTGGCTGAACTTAATCAAGTCAAAGCCCGTGAACGTATTCCCAAACAACGACCTGAAAATACCCAATATAATGATCAATTTGCGATTCCAACCTTAGAACAAATTATTGAACTAGCTGATGCTCATTATAAAAAAACAGGAAAAATTATTGGTTTATATATCGAAACCAAACATCCAACTTATTTCCAAAAACAAAATTTAGCCATGGAAGATACTTTACTGAAAACTTTGGCAAAATATAAATATACCCGTGATATTGCACCTATTTACTTACAATCCTTTGAAGTCAGCAATTTAAAATATTTAAAAGATCAACTTACACTCCATAAAACCTTAAAACATGCGAAAATCATTCAACTTTATGATGACAAAGAGACACAACCTGCTGACTTCGTTGAACAGAACAATAAAACCAAGTATGCAGACATGGCGACAGCTCAAGGTTTAAAAATGGTGGCAGAATATGCTGACGGCGTTGGACCTTGGAAACCTTATATTTTCAATGAGACATTTACCGCACTATCAGACTTTGTCAAAAATGCACATGCCGTTGGTTTAAAAGTTCATCCATATACATTCCGTCCTGAGAATCATTTCTTAGCCAAAGACTTCAAATGTAGTCAAAAAGAAATAGATGCAGCACAGCGCTGTGAATCAGGTGCAGCAAAAGAATTTGAAATGTACTTTAAAGCAGGTGTTGATGGTGTGTTTACTGATGATCCAGGTTTAGGTCGTAAAAGCTTGAATGCCTATTTAAAAGAAAATCCATCAATAAAATAAAGAATATAAAGCACCTGTACATAATGACAGTTTAAGTCACTTAGGGGGCTTTTAGACCGCAGATTTATAAGTTGCTCAATAGACCAAATAGATCTATTGGGCAGTTTTTATTCCATATTTTTCAAATAACTTCAGAAAATTAATTCACTTTTAAGTTTAAAATTATAAAATCGCGTTCAATCTCCAATCGCAACAAAGAATATGAGTGACTATTCCCCTCTTAAAGGTACAAAAGGCTTTAAACGTATTTTAAATGCAACAGGCTATTCACTTGCGGGCTTCAAAGCTGCTTTTCAACACGAAGCTGCTTTTCGACAAATCCTTTTGTTAAATATTATTTTAATTCCGATCACGTTTTTCTTAGAAGTCAATGCCGCTGAACAAGCTGTCATGGTTGCGGTGTGCTTACTTGCAATCATTGTTGAATTATTTAATTCAGCTTTAGAAGCAGTGGTCGACCGAATCTCATTAGAACGTCATGAGTTGTCTAAAAATGCCAAAGACATGGGCAGTGCAGCACAATTCGTTGCTCTAACCATTATTTTTAGTACTTGGTGTATTATTTTATTTTTATAAAACAATATTTTAAATATTAATATAAAAAATCCTCGCATAAAGCGAGGATTTTTTATATTTCATTCGATTAGAAAATATTATTTTCCACCGAATACGTAAGCAACACCTACACGGCCACCAACTTCACCACCACCAGCAACACCAAGTGCACCACTTACAGATGTACGACCATCAGCAAATACAGTAGCTACACCAAGTGCACCAGCAGATTCACCTTCATAGTGACCTACACCACCAAATACTGCAGTTTGACCTGCACCAATATTAGGAATTGCTTGTTGAGCAGCTAACGCAATTGCAATACCACGGTAAGCAGTTTCTTCAACATCATCGATACGACCATTTAACTGATCAACACGGCTATTTAAATTACTAGCAGTTGTATTAAATTCAGTTAAACGCTTATCAACTTCAACAATTTTTTCGTCAACTTGAGCAACTTTTTTATCGATTGCTTCAGTTGCACCAGCAACAGCACCATCCACCGAAGTTTTAATATTATCAACAATACTTACACCGTTGATTTTATAATCTTTTGCATCAATTGTACCAGTTGTTGTAATACCACCAGCTGTGATTGTTGTTTTCTCAGTTGAAGTAACTTTACCATTTTCGGTAGTTTCTTTCTGAACTGTTAAACCATATACATTATCATCACCTTCTTTACCAATTACACCTGTAGAAACAGATTGCTTTTGGCTAGAAATAATTTCTGGAGCTGATTGGTTAGTCAAAACTGTAGTACCATTTGCATTAGAATTTGTAATACCAGCATTTGTCTTTGTTGATTTAGCAATGGTAGTTTGTTCACTATACGTTACATTTTGATTTGTAATCGTATTTTTAGTTAAAGCTGTTTGATAATTACCTGTTACGGAAGTTGCTGTACCGCTACGGTTTGGAGCTGCACCTTGAATAGCGGCTTGAGCCTCAGCAGCAGCGACACCAACCAATTGTCCATTTTGAACACGATAATAAGATGATGCTACCTCATTACCTTTATCATCATTAAATGTTTCGAGGTAAGTTGTTCCGCCTACTTGATATTCACGACTTTTTAAGGTGGAACTTGCTATCGGCTTACCAACTAATACGCCATTAGCAGTTACAACACTACCATCATGATTTAATTGACCACCATTTGCCAAATTACCAAGAGCAATACCATTTCCTGTCAATACAGTAATATTATTACCATCTTTAGCACTAACCCCATAAATATTTTTAGATGCATCTGTAGCATGACCATGAATATCTTTAGGACCAGTATTCCCTATAATACCTGTTTGCACATATTTAGTATCATTAACCGTACTACCAGGTAAAGTGCCTTTAAATGGAGATTGAGTGCCATCTGGAGTAATCAAGTCACCTTGTAAAGTTTGACCGCCTACATTGGTTGTACCCTGATAACCATAAATCACATGCTCACCATTAACTACTTTTAGTTCATCACCAGTAGTTAATGAACTGCCATCAGCAGTAGATAATTGCCCACCTTTAGATAGTGTAGATAAATCAACATCGTTACCTGTATATGCAACTAAAGCAGCACCATTTTGTTGTGGACGTAAGAAAAAGCCTAAATCTTTTCCAGTACCTACTTCTTTAACACTAATAACTTCTTTACCCGAAGTAGTTTTATAGTTAAAAATTTCATAGCGAGTAGTGGTACCATTTGAATTATTTGTGCCACTGACTTTACCAGAACCTAAATCAATATTTGTGTGGCCAGTACTAGTAAGTTTTAAATGCTCTTGGCCTAATACTGGAGCATTAACAAATCCATTCGAATTAGCAAGACCAGATACATTTTGAGCTGGATTAACCCATTGAGCATTTGCTGCTACTGCTGCTAATGTAAGACTTGCTGCTAAAAACGTTTTTTGAAAGTTCATACAATTTCCTTCAATTTTTATAAAAAGACTGGCTTACCCTAGGATGATGTAAACCAGCAAAACTGAGACGAATGCTTGGTTATTCGGGAAGTTCGCCGTCTTACCCAGCCGCTATTAGCGACAACTCGCTCATCATAAAAAAATTCACTTACAATATCAATCAAAATTTGATTAAAATTAAATACAATTAATACTTATTTCTATATTTTTTTAAAATAAAACTATTAATCAATAACTTAAAAAAACAAAATATGTACATTTTGTATAAAAAAACCTTATATTTTTCAACTGTTAGTTTAAAAATGGATTTTTTCGTCTTTTTATTAATTTTTTATTAAATAATATGAAAAAAATTAAGATAAAGTTAATAATGAATAACAACAAATATATGGCACAAATACGCTTTATAGAATTTACTTAAGTAGACATCTCATTGAAGAATTTATTAATTAGATGAAACATTCAATTGGTGACTCTAGACCAAAACAATCTCATGGAAAATTTATATATTTAAATTCAAGAATAAGGTTGTTGAATGTTACACATAACTTACAAGTGATTTTGATTTAGCTTAAAATGTTTAAGCAAATAAAAAATAAGATATAAGAAGCTGATAATTATAATAAAAAAACAAAAATCATGAATATATAAGCCTATTTATATAAGTTTTTAATAACACTTTTAACAATTTTTTCTATGTTCAATTCTGCTAAGATATTCTTTATACAAGCAAAACATATACAAATATATAAACACATTACTTTAAAAAAGTATAAAATTAAACTATCTCCCATTTTCGAAATTGTCATGAGCAACCAACAGGAAAAACTGTTATTTTCACATCGTTTAAAGCAAGCCTTAAATGAATCTAACCATCCTATTAGTCCTACTTTTCTAGCCAACGAATTTAATAATCGCTATAGTGGACAACCCATTAGCGTCCAATCAGCGAATAATTGGTTATTAGGTAAGGCTATTCCTAACCAAGATAAACTTGCTCTTTTAGCAATTTGGCTAAAAGTATCCAGTCAATGGCTTAGATTTGGAGATAATTCACCAATATCAAATATTTCCGATGCTATTGATCCAGCAGATTTGGATTATTTCATCAAATTTAAAAGTTTAAAAATAAATCAAAAAAGAATCATTAAAGACTTGATTGATGAATTTTACCTTCCATAAAAATTTTCAACTGATCCTCATAGTTTTTAACTAAAACTTCGTACTCTCTAATTTTTGAGTATAAATATTGAAGCTCTTGTTTGGGGATCACAACTTTCTCTAACTCTAATAGTCTAGGTTGTACATTGCTTATGTGATCTTCGTTATTTTGAATTTTCATTTTTAGTCAAGAAAATTTGCATTGATACAATTTTAAACCATATTTTGATAAAAATACAAGCTATTCATCAAAAAAATCCTATCTAGCATTATAAATATTTTCATAAATTCATATATTTAAATATAACAAAAGTTTAGTCAGACCTGTTTAAGTTTTTTACATTAAACAAGTAACTTAATATCATCTTATAATCAAAAAACAAACCCAAATAAGCAATATAGTTCTCATTTATTCAAAATAATTTATCACAATATACAGTTTTTTGTATATCTAAAATTAATATAAATATATCAATTAAAAAAGCCTGATGATTGACATCAGGCTTTTTCTTTAAAAAGAAAATTATTTTAAGTAGAATTAAGTGCAAAAGCTTACGCTACTAAAAATTAGATTCTCGACATTACAGACGCAGAGCAGCTTACATCATACCGCCCATACCGCCCATACCACCCATATCAGGCATTGCTGGTTTGTCTTCTGGAATATCAGTAATCATACATTCAGTGGTCAACATTAAACCTGCCACAGATGCAGCATGTTCAAGCGCAGAACGAGTCACTTTAGCGGGGTCAAGAATACCCATTTCTAGCATGTCACCATACTCAGAAGTTGCCGCATTATAACCGAAGTTACCTTCGCCATTTTTCACAGCATTAATCACAACTGAAGGTTCATCACCTGCGTTTGCAACAATTTGACGTAAAGGTGCTTCAATTGCACGGCGTAAAATATTGACCCCAACATTTTGATCATCGTTTGCACCAGTAACACCATCAAGGGCTTTTGCAGCGCGAACAAGTGCAACACCACCACCAGCAACAACACCTTCTTCAACCGCAGCACGAGTTGCATGAAGCGCATCGTCAACACGGTCTTTCTTCTCTTTCATTTCAACTTCAGTTGCAGCACCAATTTTAATCACTGCAACACCGCCTGCTAATTTAGCAACACGTTCTTGAAGTTTTTCTTTGTCGTATTCTGAAGTAGATTCTTCGATTTGCGCACGGATTTGAGTCACACGTTCAGCAATTTGATTTGCATCACCCGCACCATCCACAATCACTGTATTTTCTTTAGACACTGTAACTTTATGTGCAGTACCTAAATCTTGAAGTGTAGCTTGTTCTAAAGTCATGCCTACTTCTTCAGAAATTACAGTCGCACCTGTTAAGATCGCGATATCTTGAAGCATTGCTTTACGACGATCACCAAAACCAGGCGCTTTAACCGCACATACTTTAATAATACCACGCATATTATTCACAACAAGTGTTGCCAAAGCTTCGCCTTCAACATCTTCAGCGATGATTAAAAGCGGCTTACCTGTTTTCGCAACAGCTTCTAAAACTGTAATCAATTCACGGATATTACTAACTTTTTTATCAACAAGAAGAATGAATGGGTTTTCAAGTTCTGCTGTTAAGGTATCCTGTTTGTTGGCAAAGTATGGGCTGATATAACCACGGTCAAACTGCATACCTTCTACAACGTCAAGTGCATCTTCAAAGCCTGAACCTTCTTCAACAGTGATGACACCTTCTTTACCTACACGTTCCATTGCTTGTGCAATTAACTTACCTACTGTTTCATCTGAGTTAGCAGAAATCGAACCCACTTGTTCAATAGCTTTCGTATCTGAAGCAGGTTTAGCAGTTGCTTTGATTTCGGTAACGAGAGCTTTTACAGCAAGGTCGATACCACGCTTAAGATCCATTGGGTTCATACCTGCAGTTACAGACTTGATCCCTTCATTCAAAATTGCTTGCGCAAGCACAGTTGCAGTTGTTGTACCATCGCCTGCGATATCATTGGTTTTGCTTGATACTTCACGTACCAATTGCGCGCCCATATTTTCAAATTTGTCTTTCAACGCAATTTCTTTAGCAACAGTGACACCATCTTTAGTAATGTGCGGTGCCCCAAAAGAACGATCAATTACAACATTACGACCTTTAGGACCTAGAGTAACTTTTACTGCATCAGCAAGTGTATTAACACCTGCAATCATTTTTGAACGTGCTGAATCACCGAATTTTACGTCTTTAGCTGACATATTTAACTCCAAATATTGTTAGTTTTTTACAATCAAGAATGAGAGAGAAAAAAATTTAAATTAACCTTCTAATACGGCTAAAATATCAGATTCTTTCATCACTAGAAGTTCTTCACCATCAACTTTTACTTTTGTACCCGCATATGCACCAAACAATACGTTATCGCCTACTTTTACATCTAATGCACGTACACCATTGTCTGTAATTTTGCCGTTACCAACAGCAAGGATTTCACCTTGTGCTGGTTGCTCTGCTGCTGAAGTACTAAGAATTAACCCACCCGCAGTCTTTGTTTCTTTTTCAACACGGCGAATAACGACATTGTCATGTAAAGGACGAATATTGCTCATTTTAAACTCCATAGACATTTAAAAAATGCCATTGATTGTAGGGAAAAGATGACTTCTTATTCCTAGGTCATCAACAAAATTTTGATATGACACTGTTGTGGGGATGGAAAAAAACGCTTCAAGGGGAAATGCAAAAATATTTCAAGTATTTTGTTTATTTTTTAAACAAACACAACAAAACAGGCAGTTAAATTTCTTTTATGACAAAACTTTTTGAGCGTTCATCAAAAACATAATGCATAAAACTGCCATCAATATGTAGCACATTAAAACCATTGGGTTGTGCGCCATGTAAACGGTCAGAAGTTGCTGTTGCCGCAATGACATCATATAAAGGATGAGAAAGTCCTAAATGAAAAATCTGATTTAAATCATGTACGGCGACTTGATGTAAATGTCCATGCAAAATCGCATAAGCATCTTTCTCACCCCATGCTTTTGCTGCCAACCTTGCCAAAATAGGACGGTCTTTGACATGTTTACTGGTAGGTTCAATAAAAAATGGTTGATGTGTCGTCACAATTTTTAATTTATCTTGTGGAGCAATACTCAACAACTGAGAGACTTTCTGAATCTGCTGTAAAGAAATATGTCCCCGTGTGTGATAACGTCGACGAATACTATTTTGCCCCACAATATAAAAATGCTGGGTCATCAAGGTTTTTTCTAAACTGCCAAAAAACAGTTGATACAAGGTAAATGGACGAAAAGTTCTTTTCCAAAGCTGATAAAGCGGAATATCGTGATTGCCTGGAATCACTACATAAGGCGTATTTAATGATTCTAAAAATTGTTTACAACGATAAAATTGGCTTAACTTGGCACGCTGAGTCAGATCACCACTCACCACAATAACTTCTGGTCGATGTTGGGCACAAAATGTTTGTATGGCCTCAATACACACTTGCCTCTCCGTTCCAAAATGCAAGTCAGACAGATGAAGTAACATGTGGCACCATAATATTTAACGCATTTTTTTCAACATGTAATTTTAAAGGCGTCGTCATTTCAACAATTTCACCATCTAATGCAACGGTAAGTTTAGGCTTTTTTGAATAGACAATGACTTTTTGTGCACCAAAACTATACACATCTGAAGCATTTTCCAATTTCCCACGTATGGTTTGAAACAACGTTTTAAATAAAGTGGCTTTGTCTCCTTTGGCAATCACGACCCCTGCAATCAAACCAACCTCAGCACATTTGGCAATTTTTAATTTCATTTCTTGTAATTGCAACTGATTATTTCCAAAGAAAATTAAGGGTGTTTTAACAGGATACTTTTGTCCATCCACTTGTACTTCTAACTTTAATTCTTTACGATCTCGAATTAAGACATCTAAACCTGAAGTATAAGCATTTAGAGGGAATCTCCCCCATTTTTTATTATAAATTTCGCGTTTTTTAATAAAGAGCGGATATAAACCTAAACTGGCATTATTTAAATAAATCTGATCATTAATACACGCAACATGCACTGCACGGGGTTGCCCTGTAGCAATGACTTGTGCTGCCTTTAAAAGGTCTAAGGGAATATTTAACACCCGTGCAACATAGTTAAATGTTCCCAAAGGTAAAATTCCCATGGGAATATCGTGATGCATCAACTGAGATGCCACCGCATTCAAGGTACCATCGCCACCTGCTGCAACGATAATCCCTTGATGTGCATATTGATGATGGCGCTGAAAGACCTCCTTCATCAAACTTTGAATATTGGGTTGAGATGAAATTTCGAAAACTTGAATTTCAAAACCATGCAATGTCCAAATCGTCATCATTTCTTCATAGAAGTGTTCTTTATGTCGAGCATGAAATCCCGACTTTTCATTATAAATAAGTGAGAGGGGTCTTAACTGAATGTTCATAATTCATTTATTTTTAGAGTAACTTGTTTATTTTTGATGTTTTTTTAAGCGTTTAAAAGTACCTTTATGTAAAATTTGAATTAACACCATTTATTTAATCAATAATTATCCTTAATCATGTTTCAATAAATAAGCATTGATAATTAAAAACATTTCTAAAAAAAATAATATACATTATTTTTATTGATATGATTATTTTCACAACAAAAAAACCACTATTTAATTAATAATCATTAGTTTATCAAAAATATTACATTTAGTATCTTTTACGCCTTTAGTCTTATTTTTTTTATGAATATATGGTTTAATACGCCCACTTTTTTTCATACTTAAATCTAGATGAAGCACCCTTCATTTAGGTTTTATTTTGTACAGCACAATTGTACACTTTTGAGATAGGCCTCACCATGACCCAAGTGAACGCACCAGAATTCGTTCGTCATCCCAAGCTGATTGCATGGGTTGAAGAGATTGCTAAATTAACTAAACCTGCAAAAATTGAATGGTGTGACGGAAGCGAAGAAGAAAATCAACGTTATATCGACTTGATGATCGCGAACGGCACTATGCAAGCTTTGAACCAAGAAAAACATCCTGGTTCGTATTTAGCGAATTCTGATCCGTCCGACGTAGCGCGTGTTGAAGGTCGTACATACATCTGCTCTGAAAAACAAGAAGATGCTGGTGCGACAAACAACTGGGAAGCTCCTGCAGAAATGCGTGCTCGTCTTAACGGTTTGTTTGATGGCGCAATGGAAGGTCGTACGATGTACGTTGTTCCTTTCTCTATGGGACCTTTAGGTTCTCATATTGCGCATATCGGTATTGAACTTACCGACTCTCCTTATGTTGCAGTAAGTATGCGTAAAATGGCTCGTATGGGCAAAGCTGTTTATGACGTTCTAGGTACAGATGGTGAGTACATCCCTTGTGTACACACTGTTGGTGCACCACTTGCTGAAGGTCAAAAAGATGTTGCTTGGCCTTGCAACCCTGAAAAATATATCGTGCATTACCCAGAAACGCGTGAAATCTGGTCTTTTGGTTCAGGTTATGGCGGTAACGCATTGCTCGGTAAAAAATGCTTAGCATTACGTATTGCATCTTCTATGGGTCGTCAACAAGGTTGGTTAGCTGAACACATGTTAATCTTGGGTGTAACAAACCCTCAAGGTGAAAAACATTACATCGCAGCTGCATTCCCATCTGCTTGTGGTAAAACCAACTTTGCAATGTTGATTCCACCTGCAGGTTATGAAGGTTGGAAAATTGAAACTGTAGGTGATGACATTGCTTGGATCAAACCAGGTGAAGACGGTCGTCTATATGCAATCAACCCTGAAGCTGGTTTCTTTGGTGTAGCACCAGGTACAAATACCAAAACCAACCCAAACTGTATGGCAACACTTCATAAAGATGTGATTTATACCAACGTTGCTGTCACTGACAACGGTGAAGTATGGTGGGAAGGTCTTTCTAAAGAAGTACCTGCAAACCTTACAAACTGGAAAGGTCAACCTCATACAGGTGAAGAAAAAGCAGCTCATCCAAATGCACGCTTCACAGTTTCAGCAGGTCAATGTCCTTCTATTGATGCTGACTGGGAAAATCCAGCAGGTGTTCCAATTTCTGCGTTCATCTTCGGCGGTCGTCGTGCAGACACTGTTCCTTTAATTTCAGAAGCATTTGACTGGGTTGACGGTGTTTATAAAGCTGCGACTATGGGCTCTGAAACGACTGCTGCTGCAGTGGGTCAACAAGGTATTGTTCGTCGTGACCCGTTTGCAATGCTTCCATTTGCTGGTTACAACATGGCTGACTATTTCTCTCATTGGTTAGAGCTTGGTGAACAAGTTGCTGCTAAAGCGAAAGCTGCGGGTAACAAACTTCCAGGGATCTACAATGTAAACTGGTTCCGCCGTGATGCTGAAGGTAACTTCGTATGGCCTGGTTTCGGTCAAAACATGCGTGTTCTTGAGTGGATCATTGACCGTTGTGAAGGTCGTGCGACTGCTGTTGATACACCAATTGGGCGTGTTCCAACATTTGAACAATTAAACTGGACAGGTTCTGACTTCACTAAAGAGCAATTTGAACTTGTAACCTCTCAAGACAAAGATCAATGGATCAAAGAACTTGAAAGCCACACTGAATTGTTCAATAAATTGGGTGATCGTTTACCTAAAGCACTTAAAGCTCGCCAAGACGAACTTTTAGAAGCTGTTAAAAAATCTGCTTAATTTAGACAATTAAGTTATAAAAGACCGCCAAGTGCGGTCTTTTTTATTATAGATGAAACACCTATAAATTATTCAAACAACATTTTTAATGGGGATCACAATGAAAAAAGTTGTATTCATCAGTCTCAGCCTAGCACTTTGTTCTGGCTTCGCCTTTGCAAATGAAGATACATCATCAGCAATACAGTCATCACTTTGCTTATTCAGTGGCACACCGTCTGTAGAATTTAAAACCATTAAAAAAATTAAAGTTGGCAAAGGTACTTATGGTGGCTTTACCGACTTGTATCCACGCTTACACCAAATTGCTGACAAATACCAAGCCAATGCTGTAATTAACTACACAGCAAGTCAACGTTTTGGCTTTTGGCCTTGGCGCATTGTACGTCCTGTTGGTATGGGAACAATGGTAAAAATTAATACTGCATTTAATTGTAAAGCCCTTGGTGGAACAGAAATTTAATGTCAATTCAGGGGTGTTAACAACGCCCCTTCACCTCACAATAAAACCACTTAATAAAATATAAAGCTCTTCTTATGCAACATCTTTTTGCAGCCTTCTTTCATGTAGTTCAATCAAATATGTATCCAATGCTTGAATTTGTTCGCCATTGAACTCCAAATATAGCTTAGTTCTACGCTTTAAAATATCTTCACTCGTCATTGCCCATTCATGTTCAACCAAATAATTAACTTCTTGCGCATATAAACCAAAGCCAAAATCCTGTCCTAATTCTTGAGCATGATTAATATGCGCTAAAAAATTCCAGACACGTGTACCATAAGCATGTGCCCAACGCATTGCTGTTTCTTTTGCAAGTGCTTTAACTTTGACTAAAATCTGCTCCACCAATGTATCAACTGAATGTAAATTTTCAGCACCAGGAAGCAAAGCTTTTTCAGTCCATGCTTGACCAACCGCATTAAAAAATGGTTGAATTTTTGCTAAAGCAGCTTCTGCCAACTTACGATAGGTGGTAATTTTCCCACCAAAAATCACCAAGAGTGGTGCCTGATTGACATCATCATCTAACGTTAAGGTATAGTCTCGTGTAACTGCGGCAGCTTGGTCAGACTCATCATCACAGAGCGCTCGCACACCAGAAAATGTATGCAAAATATCAGCTTGTGTCAGTTGTTTTTTAAAGTGATCATTACAGACATTGAGCAGGTAGTCGATTTCATCTTGGGTAATCTCAACCCGATTCGGATCTGCATGATATTCCTGATCTGTCGTACCAATTAAAGTAAATTTTTCTAAATATGGAATCGCAAATACGATGCGCTGATCATCATTTTGCATGATAAAAGCTTTATCTTCAGGGTACATTTTAGGCACGATGATGTGACTACCTTGAATCATACGAATTGCATATTCAGACTGGACTTGGACGATATGTTCTAAAAATTGCGTGACCCAAGCCCCCGTTGCATTAACTAAAACTTTAGCTTGGATGCTATAACTCCCTTTTGCGTTTTCAATGTCTATTTTCCATAGTCCATTTTCTCTTTTTACAGCCGAACAGCGTGAACGTGTTACAATTTTTGCGCCTTTTTCTTTGGCTTGTAATGCATTTAATATCACTAAACGACTGTCATCTACTGCACAATCTGAATATTCAAAACCTTGGCTAATTTCATTTTTAAGTGGGCTATTCTCTGTGTGAAATTTCACATGTTTTGAGCCTGCTAATTGCTCTCTTTTGCCTAAATGATCATAGAAAAACAAGCCTGTCCGAATCAACCATGCAGGTCTTAAATGTGGTTGATGTGGCATGATAAAACGTAGTGGACGAATAATATGCGGTGCTTTCGCCAGCAGCACTTCACGTTCAAGCAATGCTTCACGCACTAAACGAAATTCTTTATGCTCTAAATAACGTAAGCCACCATGAATGAGTTTACTGCTCGCTGAAGAGGTATGACTCGCCAAATCGTCTTTTTCACATAAAAATACTGAAAGCCCGCGCCCAGCAGCATCATTTGCAATTCCAACGCCATTAATTCCACCACCGATCACACAGACATCATATGTTGTTAAATGTTCTTGCATTGCCTTCCCCTTTTAACCGTGATCGTGAAATAGTTTTATTGTTTATATTTTAATATCTGATTCAATCTAACACAGTTTCAACATTTTTCTGTTATAGCATGCAATTTTTTAATACCTGATTTTCCATCAGCATCCTCCGTTTTTATTCTCTGATTGATATTTATTTTAGATCAATACACATGCTCAATTACAAAGCAAATTTACAACTAAAGTCGAATGACTTCTCAAAAACATCGGCGTATAACGATCTTTGTAAATCTCCCTTTCCCACAAAATATATTTTTTTGAGTTTTCCTTTAGAGAATTTAAAAGGATGTATTTTGCCAACATTTCTTGGAGAATTGTTGTGTCAGAATCTTCCACTCAAGTTGCAACTGCGCCACTTGATAATAAAACACGTTTTAAATCAATCCTTGGTGGTTCAGCAGGTAACCTTGTTGAATGGTATGATTGGTACGTATATGCTGCGTTTACCCTTTATTTTGCATCACAATTTTTTCCAGACGGTAATAATACAGTCAAGCTCTTACAGGCAGCGGCTGTTTTTGCTTTAGGTTTTTTAATGCGTCCTATTGGCGCATGGATTATGGGAATTTATGCAGATCGCAAGGGCCGTAAAGCAGGTTTAACTCTCTCTGTTTCGCTCATGTGTGTCGGCTCCCTTCTGATTGCCTGTGCTCCAACCTATGATTCTGTTGGGATGCTAGCACCTGCCATTTTATTGTTTGCACGTCTTATTCAAGGCTTAAGTGTAGGTGGTGAATATGGCTCAAGTGCAACATATTTGACCGAAATGGCAGGAAAAAATCATCGTGGTTTCTTCTCAAGTTTCCAATATGTCACCTTAATTTCAGGTCAACTTTTAGCATTATGTGTGCTGATCTTATTACAACGTACTTTAAGTGAAGAAGCATTGTATGCTTGGGGCTGGCGTATTCCGTTCCTTATCGGTGCATTACTTGCCATTGTCGTATTCTGGATTCGTCGTGGTTTAGTTGAAACCGAGTCTTCAAAAAAAGCCCAAGAACAAGCTAAAAATGGTGGTGAAAAATCAGGTGCTTTGGCTTTATTTACCAAATATCCTAAACAAGCTTTCACTGTGATTATGCTCACCGCTGGGGGAACTTTAGCATTTAATACCTTTACCACCTATTTACAAAAATATTTAGTCAATACATCAGGTTTTGAAAAAACCACAGCCACTGAAATCACCACTGCCGCTATTTTTATTTTTATGCTTATTCAACCTGCTGTTGGTGCATTGTCAGATAAAATCGGCCGTAAACCAATTATGATCGCCTTTGGGGTACTCGGTGTAATATTTACTGTACCGATTTTCAACCACTTAGGTTCAACAACAGATGCAACCACTGCGTTCTTGTTATGTATGAGCGGCATGATCATTGTGACAGGTTATACCGCAATCAATGCCGTTGTAAAAGCTGAATTATTTCCACCCCATATTCGTGCTTTAGGTGTCGCATTGCCTTATGCAATTGCCAATACTTTATTTGGGGGAACAGCCGAACTTGTGGCCTTAAGTTTCAAAAATGCAGGACATGAAAATTATTTCTTTTATTACATTACATTTATGATTGGCTTATCTCTCATCACATATATCTTTATGCGTGACACCAAGAAACACAGTTTAATCACTGATAATTAATTGAATATTCACATAGATATCGATTAATTTAAAATCAAACATATGACTTTTTAAAGCGTATTGCTAAAAAGTCATATGCTTTGAATAAGCAAATCAGTCATCGTTAAATCTGTAGAGCTATGGCATACTTAAAACAATAATAGTGTGGAACTGACTAAAGATGAAAAAAATTGGATTATTAGGTTTAGGATTCGTTATTTTAGGGTTAAGCGCTTGTCAAACTACCCCACGCCAATATAACGGTGTCACGGGTTATCAAATTGAAAATCAAACCACAACTTCAGCAACAATTGCCTATACATTAGCAGGTCGAGCAAACCAACAACTTGATGCCAATAAATTACAACGTGCTTGCCAAAAAGTTTTGGGAATGCATAAAACCTATAAAATTTCAGTACTCAGTGCCAATGAAATCGCAAATCCTGCTGCAATTCCAGAAGAACAGTACGGCGTACAATTGGGGCATTCACGTACATCTGTTGGCTTATCCAACACCCAAAGCATGAATAGCAGTGAAAATTATGCCACACGTCAGGCACTTGAAACACGCCCAAGTACCTTACATGTCGTGCGCTATACCTGTTCATAAATTTCTTGCTGCTAGACATAAAAGCGCAAACTGATTTGCGCTTTTATTTTTACAAACACTCACCACATCTTCTCATTATTCAAAATATACCGTTTCTGTATCTTTTAATTGCATAAATTGCGCAGCAATATGCAGCATCCAGTCAGGAATATGTTCTTTGCCCTGCTTTAATTTTTCTTCAAAGCGAGATTTGGCAAAAAATATCCCCGATGGCTTATGCCATTTTTCAAATAATTCCCGATATTCCTCTTCATCTGGTGCAAGTTGCAAAGCTTGATCGATCCAAAACAATGCCAAATAGCGATTTTTTTCAATTCCCATACCATCTTCACAACTAAAAGCATATAAATATGCCAACCATGCATGTTGCTCATAATCTTGATGCAACATGATCTCAGGAATAATCTCTTGTAAAAGGCGCTGTTGCTGTTCGAATGTACCTTCATTATTCATGAGGTGAATATAAGAACTAAATACCTGACTTTGTTTTAATTGTGCTGCCTGCTCTAATTGCTGCAAAATAGCTTGTACTTGTGTTTGCGGCTTGCTGTCTTGCGCCATCAACGTGTTATATTGCTGTAAAGCCTGCTCAGCAATTGCTTCTGGATGCCCCAAAGCAACTGCTTGTTCTAACCATTGTCGAGACAAGTCCTCATCACGGTAGTGTGCCATTTCACTATGTTCACCAAAACCTTGACCTTTTAACAATAGACTGAGCTCATAGGCACTATGTGCATGTCCCTGCACGGCCAATGCACACAAAATTTTATGTACCGTCACATATTGACGATCAACATAAAACAGTCGCAAAGCATATTCAGCCGTATAGGTACTGTTTGCATCATCATGTGCAATGACTTTTTCAGGGTCTAAAACGTATTCGCCTTTACGGAATCCCCAAATACCTGCCTCAGAAGCTGCTGCGACAATCGTCATGATAAATGCACTATCTTCAAAAGGCTGCACCAAACTCAATAGACGATAACGTAAATGCAGATGATCTTGAATAATTTCAGGAAATTTGACAAATAACCAACACAGATTGCTCACCAAACGTTCATGTGCATCTACTGCCCAAAATAAATCATACTCATGCTCTTTCAGTAAAAAATCGACCACTTCAACCAAACGTTGCGCAAAATGCGAACTTCGCCCATAAAGTTGCTGCTCATCATTGGTTATATTCCACTCTAAAAAGCGTGTATATTGCAGTAGCACCTCTGTATGGCGAAAATTATTTAAGTCAAACTGAATAATGTCTTCAAATAATTTTTCATATTGCAACACACGTGCTTGATCTGAAATATTAGGATATTCACATTCCAACCAATCATAATATTTGGTAATTAATAACTCATTAAATTTTTCTTGTGGCAAATTTTGACAAATTGGACTTTGTAAAAATGCATCTATGCTGTCATGTTCATGACCATACCAACGTGGGTATAAATAATAAACATAATTTCTCAAGATTGGACTAAACGCTGCATCGCATGCCAAAGCTCGATTTAACCAATACAACACAGGATATTCTTTTTCTTCATCACTAGGTGCAGGCAGTTGACTCGGCACACGCAGATTTTGTGGAATAGCCTGCCCTAAACTGTGTAAAAATGCCAAACTTTCAGCACTGTAATGCTCTTGTGCAGAAACAACATGAGTGCTATTCCAAAACCAATACGGCAAACGCAAAAAACCGGTTAATTGTAATAAGCTTAAATACACCCAAGGACATTTATCATCAATTTCAATCGCTTGCATGCACCAATAAAAAGACATATCTTTGGCAATTTCTGCCCGATCCCATGCTGCTTGGCTAACAGTATGCGCATAGTCTGAGCCACGTTCTGCTGAAGCAATATTGCTCCAAAGCTGCCCTAACAAATAAGCACTATATAAACTGGGTGCTTGCTGATGCCATAGATTGAACTGCGCAGCAAGCTGCTGCTGATCCCAATGGGCTATATTTTGAAACTTTTCCACCTCACACCATTCAAAAAACTGCTGTTGAATGGGTAAATTAGACTTTACTTTAGCCTGTAAACTGATGGGATAAATCGCATCATAAAAATGATTTAATTGAGTAAATTGTGCATTTTGAAATAGATTCAACATGTGCTGTAAAATCTCTCGATATTCACGCAATTCTAATTTTCTTTGTTCGAGCATTTTCAAATTCTTCGTATGTAAGCTTAAAATTATTGATCGTTTAAAAGGTATAACTGCATCACAATACGGTGAGCTTGAGCAATCTAACAAGAATTCTTGTCATAAAAAAGACGCTTTTTATAGCGTCTTGTAAAAACTTACATTGCGAAACTCTTTGGCTTCATCTAGATCTGGCCAAGTCGTGGCACTACGTTCATCCAACTTTTGATAATGAGGATGACTAAAATTTTTCACGCGACTGTCCGCCACCCAGACTTCTGGGGCAAATTTTAAAAATTCATCCAAGAAAAAACGATTACATTGATCGTATAAAACATCCGCTGCAAGCAATACATCAACCTGCTCTGCTCGATATAAATCATCTAAATATTCCAGTTCTACATCATTCAGCAAGGCATTTTCACGACATGCATCTAGACTAACTTGGTCAATATCACAACAGATCACACGCTTTGCACCTGCCATTTTCGCAGCAATCGCAACGACGCCTGAACCAGCACCAAAATCCAACACGACTTTATCTTTGACATGATGGGGCTCTGCAAGTAACCATTGCGCCATTGCCAAACCTGAAGCCCAACAGAAGATCCAATACGGCGTATCATTCCAAATACGACGAATTACTTCATCATCTAAACGATCGGTTGGAAATACAGGCGGAATCAACCATAAAGAAATCGGTGTTTCAGGCAACTGCTGTGCAAGTAATTCACAGTGTGGAATCACTTCATGCAAAGCATCAAGTAAATGTTGCGGGGCTTTTGGCAATTGGAAAGTACAGCTCATGAGATTTCTTTTAATTCATTTTAATCTTGAAAGTCCCCCTCCTACTAGGAGAGGGTTAGGGTAAGGTATTTTATTAACCTAATGCTTTCTCAGCAGCTTCTACAGTTTGACGAATTAAAGTCGTAATGGTCATTGGACCTACACCACCTGGAACAGGCGTATAAGCCGATGCAATTTCCTCAATCCCAACAAGTTGGATATCACCAACACCACCACCATCACGTGGATGAAAGCCCGCATCAACCACAACAGCACCTTGTTTGATCCAATCTTTTTGAATAAGTTCAGCTTTACCTACAGCACCCACAATAATGTCAGCTTGCTTCACAAACTCAGCAAGGTTTTGAGTACGTGAATGACAAATAGTGACTGTTGCATTTGCTTCAAGCAACATCGCTGCCATCGGTTTACCCAAAATCGCAGAACGACCTACAACCACCGCATGCTTACCTGCGATTTCAATGTTGTTTTCTTTTAAAATCGTCATGATACCGGCAGGCGTTGCTGAACCATAAGCAGCCTCACCCATTGCCATACGACCGAAACCAAGACAAGTTACACCGTCTACGTCTTTTGCCAATGAAATTGCATCAAAACATGCACGCTCATCAATTTGTGCAGGCACAGGATGTTGTAAAAGAATACCGTGTACATCTGGATTGGCATTTAATTTTTCAATTTCAGCCAATAATTGCTCAGTTGTCGTTTCACTCGGCAATTCAACTTTTAAAGAATCCATACCGACACGACGACATGCATTTCCTTTCATACGCACATACGTTGCAGATGCGCCATCATCCCCAACTAAAATTGTTGCTAGAATTGGGGTACGACCTGTTTTTGCTTTTAACGCTTCTACACGTGTTAACAAGTCAGCTTCAATTTTTTTTGCCAATGCACGACCATCTAAAACTAATGCCACGGCACATCTCCAATGTTGATCTGAATCAATTTCGCACATAATACATGATTATTTTGACTATTTTATTCTATATGCCGAAATTATGTGCATCCACATTCACATAAGTATTGTTTTTTTTTAAAACATTGCTAATATGTGCATCACCAAGAGATGGTGGGATGGCAGAATGGCGATGCAGCGGACTGCAACTCCGTAAATGCCGGTTCGATTCCGGCTCCTACCTCCACATCTTGTTAAGCCCGAGTGGTGAAATCGGTAGACACAGGGGATTTAAAATCCCCCGCCCACAAAGCGTGCCAGTTCGAGTCTGGCCTCGGGCACCATTTTAATACTTCTTAAAATGGTGTAATAAAGAATCCTGCAATATGCAGGTTTTTTTATGCCTAAAATTTATCAACAGCCATCATTCTCAACCCAATCACAATAAAACATCTCTTAAGCGATTAAAACCAAATCAGCAGATCCATCTATGCAAATCATGATTTAAATTTTCCGCATCATCAATTTTTTAAAATCAGTAATGCTTGATAATCTCTTGCCCTCTTTTCTATTCAACACGTACAATATTCACCGACTAAACTTTCTAATTTGATAAGAAGCTATTTCTACCCGATTTAACTTCTCATGAGCAATATGAGCAAAACCCAGCAAACCACTCTCTATTTACAGCAATTAGAAAAAAAATACCCGCAAGCGTTTAAACGCAACTATTTATTTTATAGTCAAATTAAAACCAAAGGAATTTTGGATGAATTACGGGAATTCATCCCTTGGGTGCTTGCGGCAATGATTTTTGTGAGCATTGATTTTGTACTTGGACATTACATAGAGACTCATTTTCAACAATTTGATGCCACACAAGCCAAAGGTATTGCCATATTAATCATCATGTTATTTTTCATGCTGATTGTGCCGATCATTATCAAACAAATTAAACACAGCTCCACACATTTATATCTGCAATTTAAAAATATCCCCCTAAAACTTGCTGCTATTATTATTTTACAAACGCTCAATATCGCCTTTATGCAAAGTATGTTTTTACAAGGTGTACTGTTCTTTTTCGCTCTAAGTTTTGGCTTTGTAAAGTTTTATAAGGAAAATATGTTTAGGGAAAATACCTGTGATATTGATTATTACCAATTACAACAAATGCGCCGTGCCTGTTTTTGGTCATATAAACAAGTCTTAAAAGCGAAATCAAAATTAAAGCTTGCTAAAAAAGACTCACCTGAAGCACAAAAATCACAAGCCCAACTGACCGAATACCTTGAATTACACATCAAGCTATTAAAATATGAAAATGAATTGTGTAAAAGCTATAAATTTATCGACTTAGATGAATATATGGATAGTTTAATGTAACCCAAACAAGTCTTACACCTTCACGCAATCTACTAACCATCCAAGCAATTCGATAAATCACTCCATTCAAACCAAAGGTATACAACTCAATTTTCCACGATATTTTGCATTTTTTAGAACAAAATGCTGCTTTTTATAGCAAGCATGATCGAATTGATTGAAAAGAAAGCAAATAATCGCAAATGCGGTTGCCAAGATTTATTTTGTTCTTTATTATTGCGCTCATGCCCGAGTGGTGAAATCGGTAGACACAGGGGATTTAAAATCCCCCGCCCACAAAGCGTGCCAGTTCGAGTCTGGCCTCGGGCACCATTTTAATACTTCTTAAAATGGTGCAATAAAGAATCCTGCAATATGCAGGTTTTTTTATATCTAAAATTTATGTTTAACATTAAATAAATTTAATTAAGCAAAAATAAAGAGCGGATTACCACTCTCTATTTGAAATCAATTCTTCCATTTCAACATCCATATAACCCTGATCTTGCGCCACCATCATCATCGCTTCCGCAATATAGTCCGCCGCCGTATCATCCAAAGATGAATCAAGATCTTCAAACTGTGGCTTCATTTTATTAATTTCCACCACAGTACTGTGTGCTACATGATAAAGCTCATCATCACTTAAACTTGATTTTGCAATATTTTTTGCAAATTTTTCAATCATTTGTTTGACTTCGGCAACCAAAATATCTGGGTAGTAGTCATCGTCAAACATTGGGAGAAGTAAATCGTTAAACATATGAACCTAATATTTAGCATTCGATAAGCGCATCTATATAACATAATGCATACAAAACAACAAACTTCTCCCTCATAAATTAAGAGGCTCTATTCACCTGTTGCACTGTAGGTTTATCAGAACTTAAGCTTTTTGCCTTTTTCAACAAACCAATAAATTCATCTTTTAAACCAAATTCATCAGGTTGTTTCGCAGATTGCGCCAATTGCACAATATCATCCCACCCCATCGCACCATTATATTTACCACCTTTTAATCGCTGCCCATAACTTGCAACAGCAAGTGCAAAACGTGTATCCGCACTGGCTTGTGTTAATGGCATAGATGAAGCAGCAATAGGCTGAGTTAACAAAATACTTTTTGCTGTATTTGGCAATTTATAACGTAAATTTAAATGAGCATACTCTGCCTTACTCGCTTGTGCTTTCGCCTCATTCTGATAACGAGAATCAGCCAACCAACCTTTTTGACCTGTTGGAATAATTTCATATAAAGCAGTCACTGTATGCCCAGCCCCGATATCACCCGCATCAACCTGATCATTATTAAAATCTTCTTGCTGCAACATCCGATTTTCATAACCAATCAAGCGATATTCTTTGACTGTAGCAGGATTAAATTCCACTTGAATTTTTACATCTTGCGCTACTGTTGCGAGTGTTGAACTCAGCTGTTGCTTTAAGACTTTCTTCGCTTCATTTTCATTATCAATATAGCTATAGTTCCCATCACCCGCATCCGCCAATTGCTCCATAAGCTGCTCATCATAATTACCACGACCAAACCCTAAAGTGGTAAATGAAATACCTGTTTTACGCTTCTCAGCAATCATATTTTTTAAGGTATCAAAATCTGTAATACCGACATTAAAATCCCCATCTGTGGCAATTAAAATACGGTTAATTCCATTTTTGATAAAAGTTTTTTGTGCTTCTTGATATGCCATTTGAATCGCACTTTCACCTGAAGTCGAACCACTTGCTGAAAGTTCATTAATGGCATTTAAAATTTTGCTTTTTTCATTGCCCGAAGTTGGCTCAAGCACAATCTCCTCATGCCCAGAATACGTAATTAAAGTCACTTTATCCTGAGGACGAAGCTGCTCAGTTAAAATTGTTAAGGTTTTTTTCACTAAAGGTAACTTTTTCTCCTCATCCATACTGCCTGAAACATCCACTAAAAATACCAAATTTGCAGGGGGAAGTTGTTTTTGATCAATATTTTTAGCCTGAATCCCGATACGAATCACTTTTGCATTGGCTTGCCAAGGTGAATCTACAGTTTCAGTATTGACCGAAAATGGATGTTGACCTATAGGCTGCGGATAATGATAGTTAAAATAGTTGATCATCTCCTCTACACGCACTGCATCTACAGGTGGCAAGGTTTTGTCTTGTGTCAGGAAGCGTCGTACATTGGCATAACTTCCTGTATCCACATCAGCACTAAATGTTGACACAGGCTCTTTTGCAACACTTTTCACTGTATTTTGTTCATTTTTCTGATAGTTTTCAGTATTACCCTCAGAACCATAGGCTTCTGCTTCTACACTTGTATCTGCCGCAACCGCTTCTGTAGCTGCTAGATCACTTGCGGCTTCTTCGGTTTTTTTAGAACAACCTGAAAGTAATATCGTCAGCATTGATGCCACTAAAATTGTATATTTCATTTTCATCACTCAACCCTCAATTCATCATTCTTCATATTTGTTTTGATTTATATCGATACATTTCAATTGTTATATTATAACAATACATTTTTTTCGCAATATGCGATGTCATTTAGGTTGACACGATTTTATAGTGTTTTTGTAATATTATTAAAATTAATATTTTTCAAATATTTAATAAAATAAATACATCTAAATCTAATAAATTCACTTCAAAATAAAAAACACAACAAGAACAATGTTCTCATTGTGTGAAATTTTATCGTGCTTTTTAAACAAGATTCAAAAAGTTAAGACACTGTTGCTAAAGTTGCTTGCCACACTAAAATAGCGTCATGCATCGCTTTAACATCATGCGCACGCACCATACATGCACCTTGCTGAATACTCATGAGATGTGCTGTCACACTACCCACTGCACGATTTTGTGCATCCGCCCCACCCAATGCCTCACCAATAAAGCGCTTACGTGAAAGCGCAGACAGTATGGGATACCCCATTTCATTCAGCTTATATAACTCATTCAATAGTTTTAAATTTTGCTGAGCATTCTTTGCAAAACCAAAACCAGGATCAATCATAATATTTTCAGGCTTGACCCCTGCATCTAAAGCAGCAGCGACACGTTGCTTTAGCTCATCAATGACATCAGTTGTGACATCTTGATATTGATCTAAATGATTCATTGTCGTTGGCTCACCACGCATATGCATAATAATCACAGGAATATTCAAATCAGCTGCAACTTGTAAAGCATGAGGTCGTGTCAATGCACGCACATCATTCCAAATATGCGCACCTGCTCGCACGGCTGCTTGAATCACTTCAGGCTCAGAAGTATCAATTGAAATCACAACATCTAATTTTGCCAATGCTTGTACGACAGGAATCACTCGCTGTAGCTCTTCTTGAATAGAAACAGGAGAAGCACCAGGCCTTGTTGACTCTCCCCCCACATCAATTACAGTTGCGCCATCCACAATCATCTGCTGAGCAAATGCAATTGCCTGCTCAACTTCATTATGCTTTCCACCATCACTAAATGAGTCGGGTGTTACATTCAAAATTCCCATCACATGTGGTTGTGACAAATCAAGTTGTTGATCACCACATTGTAAAATCCGTTTCGGTAAAGCGACTAATTTCATATCACCACATGTCCTCATCATAACCAATGTTATTTTAACTTTTTAATGCCGATCTGTGGTGAGCTTTCAACTTGAAAATTCCCCATATATAAAAAAACCACCCGAAGGTGGTTTGATTTAAATCATTTTAAACTTTTGGCAATGACGGTAATGGCGGTGGTGTTTCAGCACCATCTGTCGGTGTTACATCAATCACAGGATTTTCTGCAACATATACTTTTGGTGGTTGTGGCTCACGACCTTCCATGATGTCACGGATTTGATCACGATCAATGGTTTCCCACTCAAGTAATGCTTTCACCATTGCATGTGCGATATCTTTGTTATTTTCAAGAATCTCACGTGCAACTTTATACTGCTCATCCAAAATACGGCGAACTTCTTGGTCAACCATTTGTTGTGTTGCTTCAGAAATTGTGCGGCTACCCACATTACCAAAGAAGCCATTTTGGTTTTCGTCTTCGTAAACCATCACACCCATTTTGTCAGACATACCATACTTGGTCACCATCGCACGCGCCATTTTCGTTGCACGTTCAAAGTCGTTTGAAGCACCTGTCGACATTTGGTTAATGAATACTTCTTCAGCAATACGACCACCAAAAAGAATCGAAAGTTCATTCAACATCTTATCTTTATAATGGCTAGTTTGATCATGTTCAGGTAATTGCCAAGTTACTCCCAAAGCCCAACCACGTGGCATAATCGTTACTTTATGCACAGGGTCTGTACCTGGAAGAATTTCAGCAACAATCGCATGACCTGCTTCATGGTAAGCAGTTGCACGACGTTCTTCTTCACGAATCACCATCGACTTACGTTCAGGACCCATGTAGATTTTATCTTTAGCGTCTTCAAAGTCGTGCATATCGACAGTGTTCTTGTTACGACGCGCAGCGAATAATGCAGCTTCGTTCACAAGATTTGCCAATTGTGCACCTGAGAAGCCCGGTGTACCACGTGCAAGTACTTTTACGTCTACACCAGTTACAGAAGGCAATTTCTTCAAGTGAACATTCAAGATTTGTTCACGACCTTTAATGTCAGGAAGACCCACCATCACTTGACGGTCAAAACGACCCGGACGAAGTAAAGCTTTATCCAGTACATCCGCACGGTTGGTTGCAGCAATGACGATAATCCCTTCATTACCTTCAAAACCATCCATTTCCACAAGCATTTGGTTCAGTGTTTGTTCACGTTCATCGTGACCACCACCTGTGCCCGAACCACGATGACGACCAACCGCATCAATCTCGTCAATAAAGATGATACATGGCGCATGGCGTTTTGCTTGTTCGAACATATCACGTACACGTGAAGCACCAACACCCACAAACATTTCAACGAAGTCAGAACCTGAAATACTAAAGAATGGTACTTTCGCTTCACCCGCAATTGCTTTTGCAAGTAAAGTTTTACCTGTACCCGGAGGACCAACCATCAACACACCTTTCGGAATGGTTGCACCGAGACGTTTGAATTTCGCAGGATCTTTTAAGAAATCAACAATTTCAACAACTTCTTGTTTAGCTTCATCACAGCCTGCAACATCGGTAAAGGTCACTTTGATTTGGTCTTCAGACAGCATTTTTGCTTTAGACTTACCAAAACTCATTGGACCATTTTTACCGCCTGCACCACCACCCATGTTGCGCATAAAGAACATGAATAACAAAATGATTAAAAGTACAGGGAAGCTTGCGATAAGAAGTTGCATCAACAAACCTTGGCGTTGAGGTGCAGTACCTTCAACAACAACGTTATTTTTGATTAGAGTAGGCATAAGGTCAGGATCTTGAACCGCAGGACGGATACTTTCAAAATCTGAACCATTCGTTTTTTCGCCACTTATTCTTTCACCATCAATAGTGACTTGTTTAATCTGACCAGCATTTACCGCAGCAACAAACTCAGAATAGTTCATCGCAGCAGGCTTATTGCGGTCGCTGATGTTACTGAAAATTAAAATCAGTACACCGAGTATCACAAGCCACAAAACGGCGTTTTTGAAGAGATCGCTCAAAGCTTTATTCCCATATCAATCTAATTTGATCATGCCCTATTAGAGGGTGATCCTAACAAAAAAGCGAGTAATGAATTTCGCAATAAATTTTAAAAACGTACAAAATGCACAATTTTTAACAACTTGGCAAGAGGACTTATTGACAATTCATACATGATTTACATTTTTCATTTAAATTTTTTCAAAGAAAGTTATTTAACTGCATAATGTTAACGCATTACGCAAGCGACAAACGCCCTAAGAAACAATTTCAAACATAACACATGCATCTGAGAATTCTTAAAAAATTCACATTTTAATCATCAATCTGTACTTGCTGCGAACCCTTTTTACGACCCTGTCCAATTAAGAAGACCTCTTTTGAACGTGCCCGAGATGCAGCAGGTTTAGCCGTTTTCAATACCTCAAAACTACTGACGACTTGCTTACGAAACTCATCAAAACCATCACCCTGGAAAACTTTTACTACAAATTGCCCTTTTGGTCCTAAAACACGATTGGCAAAATCAAGTGCAAGCTCACACAGATAAATTTGGCGAGGTTGATCTACTGCCTTATTACCTGATGTATTGGGGGCCATATCCGAAATTACAACGTCTACGGTACGTCCATTTAAAATATTTAACAATTTTTCAAAAACTTCTTCTTCTCGAAAGTCACCTTGTAAAAAGGTCACATCGGGTAAAGCATCCATTTCAAGAATATCTGAAGCAATCACTAAACCTTTGTCACCGACCAATTTGCCTGCAATTTGCGACCAACTTCCAGGGGCAGCACCTAAGTCAACAACGGTCATACCGGGTTTAATCATTTTATATTTTTCTTGAATTTCAAGAAGCTTGTACGCAGCTCGAGCACGATAACCCTCTTTTTGTGCTTTTTTCACAAAAGGATCATCCAAATGCTCTCTCATCCACGCACGACTACTTTTAGATAACTTTTGGTTGGTAATGCGTGTAGCCATAACTCTCTAAATAAAATTGACATTTAACTTTAGATTGTACGTGAAAAACTGAGCTTTTGCAGTAGACAACTGTATCTAAATGCATTGTTATTGACATGTTTTTTTAAATAAGTTTGATCGATTATTTCGTGAGAATGTGCAGCGTTTAAATTTGAGTTTTGCTATACTAAGTCGTTTTTAAAATTAGGTTATCTTTATGGCGGCTTTATCAATCCAAGAACGTAAGCGTTTACGTCAAATCGGACATGCATTAAATCCAGTGGTGATGATTGGAGATAAAGGCTTATCAGAAAATGTCATCGAAGAAACAAACCGTGCTTTAAATGATCATGAGTTGATCAAAATTAAAGTTTCTGGCGAAGACCGTGAAGTACGTGCTGCTGCGATTACTGAAATTGCAAAGGTTACAGGTGCTGAAGTTGTACAAACCATTGGTAAAATTGCTTTGATCTATAAAAAAGCAGCTAAACAAAATCCAAAGTTGTCTAACTTAGTTCGCCACGCACATTTGTCAAACTAAAATTACATTTTACTGGCAAAACTTATGGCAAGTTATGAACTAAATGCTTTTGATCGCCGTTTTCAAAGTATTTCCTTGGTTGGTGCAATTGAACAAGTCAGCCCATTTACGTTAAATGTCGGCTACTGGTTACGTGATCCCAACCAATTTATTCAATATCCTGAATTAGTGGCGTCTCATCCTCGTATCGACTTTTTATGGGAAAATACCTGTTTTGAAGTCTTTATTGGGGTTAAAGGTGAAGATTTCTATCGCGAAATCAATCTCTCCCCATCTCAGGCATGGCAAGCGTATGCTTTTGAAGAGTATCGCTATCCTGAGCTGATGCCACCTGTTGCTGCGGAAGATATTGAACTCAATCAACTCAAACGTACCCATTATGGTTTAAATGTTAGCCTTGATCTGACCGAGTTTATGCTCAAACATAAATTAAAATGGGATGATCTATTTATTGGCTTAACGGCAGTTTTAAATACCACCCAAGGTAAACATTTTTTTGCCATGCAACACAGCAGTCCAAATGCTGATTTTCATAACAAACGTGATTGGTTGCATACATTTTAAGATATATCAGCAAAAGGTACTCCCTTTTGCTTTATCTTCTTATACCCAGTATTCACGACTTAAACATTAAAAAAAATAAAGCTGTAATTAAAAGAATTCCCTCTAATTTACGCTTCAGATATTCACAGATACAGCACCACATCACACTACAAAATTTAGCCTCGCCATAGATCATCACAAAAAATCACAGCGATCAGGCAAAATCGTGTAATTTCGCTTATTTTTCTATACATGTCTTTGGAAGATTTATTTGTTCTAATTAGAATGTTTTTTCCACGACTCATTTAAAAATCAATACCAAATTCGACGATGATGATGCAGTGATTCTTATCTCTTGCTTATTTTACATGTACTTTCCAATGCAAAATTTATGGCTTATCCTCTTTATTTTCATAGCAAAAATTCACACATATAAGAATAATATTCAAACTATCGAGGAAAATATGATGTATATTTAAGCTAACTTTTTATCTACTTTAAGTAATGCAAAAATCATTTTTTACCAACCGTTCAATTATATCTATCACCACACTTACGATAAAATATTCGCTAACAAGCTAAACTATAACAATAAATTTTAAATTTTGATTTCATATATAAATTCTTCAAAATCGTTCTGAATTATTCATTTTTTTTAAAGCAGAATATCTATCTAAATTCAAGCAGCATATCTCACATTTTGATGGTTTTTTACATGGACTTTGGGGCGACTTGTGCGTATAATGCAGTGTTAAGTTATAAGCGGGCAGACATGAGGAGGGTAGGATTTAATTAACCTTCCTTTTTTTTCGTCTACTCGCTTTTTTACAGCCCTATTTTTGTGGTTTTAGATCAGGAGCTTTGGTTTGAGCATCCCCGCCATTTTAGCCCTCGCTGACGGTACTATCTTTAAAGGTACTTCAATCGGCGCTACGGGAAGTACGACAGGTGAAGTCGTTTTCAACACTGCCATGACAGGCTATCAAGAAATTTTAACTGACCCGAGTTATGCACAACAACTTGTAACTTTAACTTACCCGCATATCGGTAATACAGGTTGCAATAATGAAGATGCAGAATCTGGTCGTATTCATAAAGTTTGGGCGAATGGTTTAATCATTCGTGACCTTCCTTTACTACATAGCAATTTCCGTGCAGAACAATCTCTTGCTGAGTATTTACAACAACACAATGTTGTTGCAATTGCAGATATTGATACACGAAAACTCACACGTATTTTACGTGACAAAGGTGCGCAAAATGGTTGCATCCTTGCAGGTGAAAACATTACTGAAGAAGAAGCTTTAGCAAAAGCACGTGCTTTTGGTGGTCTAAATGGTTTAGACCTTGCCAAAGAATGTTGCGATCCTGAAGGTTTCGAATGGACTGAAGGCTCATGGACACTTGGCAAAGGTTTCTCTCAACCTGAAACTCAGTTCCATGTTGTTGCATACGATTATGGTGTCAAAACCAACATCTTACGTATGCTCGCAGACCGTGGTTGTAAACTGACTGTTGTTCCTGCTCAAACTCCTGCTGAAAAAGTGTTGGCGTTAAATCCAGATGGCGTATTCTTGTCAAATGGTCCTGGCGATCCAGCGGCATGTGATTATGCAATTGAAGCAGTAAAAACCATTGTTGAAGATGCACGTAATGTGCCTGTGTTTGGGATCTGTTTGGGTCACCAAATCCTTGCTTTAGCAAGTGGCGCTAAAACTGTAAAAATGCCTCATGGTCACCATGGCGCAAACCATCCTGTACAAAATCTTGAAAATGGTACAGTGATGATTACTTCTCAAAACCACGGCTTCGCAGTAGATGCTGAAACGCTTCCTGCAAACTTGAAAGCAACGCACAAATCATTGTTCGACCAAACCCTACAAGGGATTCATCGCACAGATAAGCCTGCGTTCAGTTTCCAAGGTCACCCTGAAGCAAGTCCTGGTCCACACGACTGCGCACCGTTGTTCGATCATTTCATCGAACTTATCGAAGCATATAAGAAGTAATTAAGGAGCGATCATGGCTAAACGTACAGACATTAAAAGCATCCTGATTATTGGTGCAGGTCCGATTGTGATCGGTCAAGCATGTGAGTTCGACTACTCAGGTGCACAAGCATGTAAAGCCCTTCGTGAAGAAGGCTACCGTGTTATTTTGGTCAACTCTAACCCAGCGACCATTATGACTGACCCTGCAATGGCAGACGCAACTTACATCGAACCAATCACTTGGCAAACTGTTGCAGCCATCATTGAGAAAGAACGCCCTGATGCAGTTCTTCCAACCATGGGCGGTCAAACTGCACTGAACTGTGCGCTTGCACTGGATGCCAACGGTATTTTAGAAAAATACAATGTTGAATTGATTGGTGCGACCAAAGAAGCAATCGAAAAAGCGGAAGACCGTAAACTTTTCGATATCGCGATGCGCAAAATCGGTTTGGAATGTCCACGTGCTGACGTTGCAGAAGACATGGAACATGCGCTTGAAATTCAAGCGCGTTTCGGTTTCCCTGTGATTATCCGCCCATCATTCACTATGGGTGGTTCAGGCGGTGGTATCGCATATAACAAAGAAGAATTTATTGAAATCTGCGAACGTGGTTTCGACCTCTCTCCTACTCACCAATTATTGATCGATGAATCATTGATTGGTTGGAAAGAATACGAAATGGAAGTTGTTCGTGACAAAAACGACAACTGTATCATTGTATGTACCATTGAAAACTTTGACCCAATGGGCGTGCATACTGGTGACTCAATCACTGTTGCACCTGCACAAACATTGACAGACAAAGAATTCCAATTACTTCGTAATGCGTCTTTAGCTGTACTTCGTGAAATTGGTGTAGAAACAGGTGGTTCGAACGTTCAATTCGGTATCAACCCGAAAGACGGTCGTATGGTTGTGATCGAGATGAACCCTCGTGTTTCTCGTTCATCTGCCCTTGCATCTAAAGCAACAGGTTTCCCGATTGCAAAAATTGCGGCGAAATTGGCTGTCGGTTATACCCTTGATGAATTGAAAAATGACATTACTGGCGGTACAACTCCTGCATCATTCGAACCTGCAATTGACTACGTTGTTACGAAAATCCCTCGTTTTAACTTCGAGAAATTCCCACAAGCTGATGCAACTTTAACGACTCAGATGAAATCTGTCGGTGAAGTCATGGCGATTGGTCGTAACTTCCAAGAATCTGTTTCTAAAGCACTTCGTGGTCTTGAAGTTGGCGCATGTGGTTTTGATGAAAAAATCGCTGTGGGTACGGAAGGTGCACGTGAGAAAATTCTTGTTGAATTAAAAGTTCCAGGTCCAGAGCGTATTTGGTATGTAGGCGATGCATTCCGTCACGGTTTCACCCTTGATGAAGTATTTGAAGCGACTAAAATTGACCGTTGGTTCTTGATTCAAATCGAAGACATCATCAAAACAGAAAATCAAATCAAAACTTTAGGTTTTGGTGATTTGAATGCGGACAACATCCGTTCATTCAAACGTAAAGGTTTATCTGACCTTCGCATTGCGAACTTGATGGGTATTTCACAAAAACAATTCCGTAAACATCGTTGGAACTTGGGCGTAACACCAGTGTACAAACGTGTGGATACATGTGCTGCTGAGTTTGAATCTGACACAGCTTACATGTACTCAACTTACGATGAAGAATGTGAAGCGAATCCATCTAGCCGTGACAAAATCATGGTGATCGGTGGTGGTCCTAACCGTATTGGTCAAGGGATCGAGTTCGATTACTGCTGTGTACACGCAGCGCTTGCAATGCGTGATGACGGTTATGAAACAATCATGGTGAACTGTAACCCTGAAACTGTTTCTACCGACTATGACACGTCTGATCGTTTGTACTTCGAACCAATCACACTTGAAGATGTACTTGAAATCGTGCGTATCGAGAAGCCTAAAGGCATTATCGTACAGTACGGTGGTCAAACTCCGTTGAAATTGGCTCGTGCTTTAGAAGAAGCAGGTGCGCCAATTATCGGTACATCTCCAGATGCAATCGACCGTGCAGAAGACCGTGAACGTTTCCAACAAATGATTCAACGTCTACAACTTCGTCAACCGAACAACAGCATTGTAAAATCTGCTGAAGAAGGTATGGCTGAAGCGGCTAAAGTTGGCTATCCACTTGTGGTACGTCCCTCTTACGTGCTTGGTGGTCGTGCGATGGAAATCGTGTACAACGATGAAGAGTTGAAACGCTACTTACGTGATGCGGTTCAAGCATCTAACGAAGCACCAGTACTTCTTGACCACTTCTTAGATGATGCCATCGAAGTTGACGTAGACTGCGTATCTGACGGTAAAGACGTTGTGATTGGCGGTATCATGCAGCATATTGAACAAGCAGGTATTCACTCAGGTGACTCAGCATGTTCGATTCCTCCTTATTCTCTCTCTCAAGAGATTCAGGACGAAATGCGTCGTCAAACAATTGCAATGGCAAAAGAACTTGGCGTTGTTGGCTTGATGAACGTTCAATATGCTGTCAAAGGTAATGACGTTTACATCTTAGAAGTGAATCCACGTGCATCACGTACTGTGCCATTTGTTTCTAAATGTATTGGTGAATCTTTAGCAAAAGTTGCTGCACGTTGTATGGCGGGTCAATCTTTAGAATCTCAAGGATTTACTAAAGAAATCATCCCGACTCACTTTGCAGTAAAAGAAGCTGTATTCCCATTCAACAAATTCCCTGGTGTCGACCCTGTGCTTGGGCCTGAGATGAAATCTACAGGTGAAGTGATGGGCGTAGGTAAAACATTTGGTGAAGCATTCTATAAAGCAGTGCTTGGTTCAAATGATCGCTTACCTGGTCTTCCAACTGAAGGTGAAATCAAACACGCATTCTTATCCGTACGTGATTCAGACAAACCTCGTGCAGTCGGTATTGCAAAACAATTAACTGAGCTTGGTTTCAAAGTGATCGCTACTGGCGGTACTTATGATGTCATCAAAGCTGCGGGAATTGAATGTGAACGTGTGAATAAAGTTACAGAAGGTCGTCCAAATATTGTCGACCGCTTGAAAAATGGCGAGATTCACCTCATTATCAATACAACTGAAGGCAAACAAGCTCAGCAAGATTCATTCTCGATTCGTCGCTCTGCCCTTCAAGGTAAAGTGTACTACACGACAACTTTGAACGGTGCTGAGGCTGTATGCCAAGCTTTAGCGATTAAATTGCCAATGGATGTATACCGTTTGCAAGATTTACAAACTGTAGGTTAATTCGTTTTCCGAGAAGTCCCGTCACCTCTCGGTGGCGGGCTTTTTTCATTTCTAAACCTATATTTTTATAAACTAACAAATTTGAGGGACAACAATGCAACGTTATCCTATGACGCCTGAAGGCAAAGTTGCCTTAGAGAAAGAATTGCAACAGTTAAAATCTGTTGACCGTCCACGTATTACTGCTGCAATTGCAGAAGCACGTGAACATGGGGACTTAAAAGAGAATGCTGAATATCATGCTGCTCGTGAGCAACAAGGTTTCTGTGAAGGTCGTATTCAAGACATCGAAGGTAAACTCGGTGCATGTCAAGTGATCGACGTTAAGGAGCTTGAGCAAACAGGTCGTGTGGTTTTTGGTGTGACTGTCACCATTGAAAACTTAGATACTGAAGAGCAAAAAACCTATCGGATCGTGGGTGATGATGAGGCTGATTTTAAAATCAATAAAATCTCAGTAAACTCACCGATTGCCCGTGGTCTTTTGGGTAAAAATGAGGGTGATGAAGCGAAAATTCAAACACCAAACGGTGAAGTTGAATATGAAATCGTAAAAGTTGAATATCTTTCATAAGCGTTAAATGAAAGATTTTTGATAAAATTTAGGGCTGATTGATCAGCCCTTTTTATTTTAACCACATCACCATAATATAAATTAATCATTTCAAATCACAAATCGGCAAGTCTCTAAAGCTTATGTATTTGCAATAAAATTCACAACATAAAATCATTTCGCCATTGTTAAATCTGTAAATTCATTTAAATTATTAGAAAATAAAAATTGACGGAAACTATTATGAAAGCAGGACGCGTCAGTCGTACCGCCGAAGCCGCAGCAGCCTTACGTGCCAATCACCATCTCTATGCCAATGACCCAATATTTTCCGACCCATACGCTTTTGATCTCACCAATGCGCGTTGGCGATTATTACTGAAAAATGGTTTATTTCGTAAAACCTTAAATTCAAGTTTTATGAACCAAACTTTTGGTAAACTTACAGGACAAGTGGTCGGACGCTCACGTTATGCTGAAGATTTGCTTATTCAAGCCATTGAGCAACATAACATTCAACAATATGTTTTAGTGGGTGCAGGCTTAGATTCCTTTGTTTTACGTTTAGCCAGTCAATATCCACAATTAAAAATTTTTGAATTGGATCATCCTGATACACAAAAAACCAAGATTGCAAAATTAAAGAAGATTTCTAAATCAAATCGATTCCCTGCCAATGTCGAATTTGTCAGCATCGATTTTGAAAAAGAAAAATTATCTGATGCCCTACTTCGTAGTCAATATCAACCCTCTGAAACAGCATTTTTTTCATGGCTCGGCACTACTCATTATTTAACACCTGAAACCACACTGACGACGTTACAAAATATTGTCTCTATTGCACCCTCAGGCAGTGAGTTAGTCATGGATTATTCTATTGATTATAAGCAGTTACAAGGCATCGAGCGGTATGGTGCATTTGCACTAACACATTTTACCCATTTCTTAAAAGAACCATTATTAGGTACTTTTATTCCATCTGATTTGCATCAAGCCGTTGAAAAAATGGGTTATGAGGTTGTTGAAGATTTGTCAGGTATTGACATTACAACACGTTATTTTTATCAACGTGCGGATTATATTGAACATACAAAGGCTGCACAGTTAATTCATTTAAGAGTTGCTTAGGCTATTTTCTTACGCTTTGTGCTAAAGTCATATAGAATGGTGTGACCACGTGCCTGCTACATTTTATATGACTGATTCCATAAACTCACCTGTAAAACATTGGTGTGAATTTGAGTTTATTTCTAAAACTGTGAAAAACCCCAATATTCACATTAAAGGCAATTATAGTTATTACTCTGCTTATTGGGATCAGGGTTTTGAGCGTTGTGTGGTACGTTATTTACATGACAAACCGTCTACGCCTGAAAAGCCAATTGATCAGCTGTATATCGGTAATTTTGTTTGTTTTGGTGCTGAATGCGTCATCATGATGGGTGGTAATCAGCTACATCGAACCGATTGGATCTCAGCTTTTCCTTTTGATACCCGTAGTTTTTTGCCTGCGGGTGATACATTCATTGCAGATGGTTGTTGGATTGGCAGTCGTGCCATGATTATGCAAGGGGTAACGCTTGGCGAAGGTGCTGTGGTGGCAACAGGTGCTGTGGTGGCAACAGGTGCTGTGGTAACCAAAGATGTTCCACCTTATGCCATTGTGGGTGGTGTTCCAGCAAAAATTATAAAATATCGTTTTTCAGAACAAGAGATTAAAAAACTGCTTGCGCTTAAACTGTATGAAATCGATGAAAAGCAATTTTTGAAAATGCGAGAACAGCTACAGATGGATGATGTGAATCAATTGGTTCAACATTTTCATGACATTTACTTATATTCATCATGATTTTATTCAAAACATAAAAAAGCCCAAACTATTTTAAGCATTTACCTAAAATCTTTGGGCAATTTCTACTGAAGCAGTTTAGTCTTTTGACTCATCTGGTGGCACTTCAGTAATTTTCCCACCACGTGCTAAAAATGCAGCAACTTCATCTTCCAATGCTTGACGCTGTTTCAGCTTAGCAGTGACCGTTAAAGTTTCAGCTTCTGCTAAGTCCGCATCTGATACCGTTGAATCACTCGCAGCCGCACCTTTTTCGGCAGCTTTCGCTTCATCATCATCTACAGCGCTGTCTTCTGTATTTTCATCGTAATCATTTGTGTCCGTCATTGACGATCTCCCCATGAATGACTATACATTTACCAAAGTCGGTTCTAATTACGAAGAAATGTACCAATCTCTCAAGCATTCGCCTAGTGCTAAATACACAAAAATCGTATTTTTTTCACTCAAATTCATCATTTTTTTTAAATGATTGTCCAAAAATTATCACTTTTGTTTCAAAGTGCATAACGTGTATGGCTTAAGTTTGCCAAACCGTTGGCTTGTGCCATAAAGCGTTCTTTTAATGCAGGGATATTTTCCACTTGTTTTAAGCCAAAATTTCTCGCCCATACCAATGGAAAATGCTCAGCACTTTCTAAGAAGCCAATCGCAGACATGCCGTGCATCATGGCATCATTTTGTCCTTTACGTTGGTGTTCATAACGCTTCAAGGTTTGTTCATGTGCCCAAACACCACGTTCACGGTCTTTTAATAACACATCACACAAAACGGCGGCATCTAAACAACCAATATTGACACCTTGCCCTGCAAGCGGATGGATCACATGCGCAGCATCACCAATTAATGCTAAACCATTTTTCACATAACGCTGTGCAGCACGAGCTTTGAGTGGAAATTTGGCACGAGGCGTGGATTCCAAAACCTCACCCAACATGTGATGACTTTCACGCGTGAGCAATTGACAAAATTCTTGGTCATTTAAACTTGCATATTCATCTGCATAATCATCAGGCAATGTCCACACAATTGAAACCCAGTGTTCAGCCTGTTCAGGCTTTAAACTCGCCATGGGTAAAAATGCCAAAGGTCCTGTTGGATGGAAAATCTGACGCGCGACATATTGATGTGGCGCAGTAGTACGAATGGCACAAGTTAAACCCGCTTGCTTATAATCCAAAACATCAAGATCAATAAAAGCTTGTTCTCGTACAAACGAGTTTGCACCATCTGCACCAATAACCAATTTGGTTTTTAATGTTGTGCCATCTGCCAATTGAATGATCCAACAGCCTACGCCCTGCTCAACACGTGTTACTCGAACTTCTGTTCGATAATCTTTCACTTTTTCAAGCATTGTCTGTTGAATGGCTAGGTTTAAAACACTCGGCTCAACCATAAACCCTAAGCAATTTTGCTCAGAGGGAAATTGATTAGACGCTTGCCCAAAATTAATTTCACCATAGCCATTTTTATTCCACACTTGCATCCCTGTATAAGGCATTTGGCGTGCAAGTTTTTCCCAAACTTGTACCGTTTTCAGCAAATGAATTGTGGCTTGACTTAAAGCTAAAACACGAGGATTGGCAGTGCTTAATGTTTTTTCAGCATCTAAAATTGGTGCAGCATCTAACACCGTGGCTTGAACACCACCTTCTGCAAGCAACAAAGCCGTTAAACCACCAACCAAACCACCACCAATAATTACCACATCTAACAAATCTTGAGGATTGAATTCACTCATGCTTTTAACCCCATCGCATAATTGGCAACTAACGGTTTAATGCCTGGAATCACATCAAATGCCACTAAACCCGTATTTCTTAAAATTTTTAAGACTGGATTTTGATTACTAAAACCACGCACCACAGAATCACAGAATTTAATTACACGTTTTTGATCTGCTAAACGGGCTTGCTCATAGGCTTTCAGCATTTCAGGCTCACCTAAATCTTGGGCGTTGGCAATTTGTTGGTTGAGATAACGTACTAACACATCCGCATCACGCATGCACAAGTTAAAACCTTGTCCTGCAACAGGATGAATGGTATGTGCGGCATTTCCCATCAAAATCACACGTCCAACTGCTTGTTTGTGTGCCAAGACTTGTGCCAATGGAAAACTAAAGCGCTTGCCTGTTTTGATAAATTTCCCAGCACGATCACCATAAGTTTTTTGCAAAGCATCAAGAAAATGTTGGTCATTTTCCTCACCCAGCCATTCATGTTCTGTACCTTTGGTCACAGGCCAAACCACAGAACGGCGATATTCTCCAGGTAATGGTAATAATGCCAAAGGACCTAAATGGCTAAAGCGTTCAAAACCGACTTGATTGTGCGGCTTAGACGTTTGTACCGCTGTCACAATGGCAACTTGTTCATAATCATGTACGTCCACACCCACGCCCAAAGCCTGACGACAGAATGAATCTCGACCATCAGCAGCAATCACCAGTTTTGCTTTTAAAGAATGGATATACGCTTCACCACGTGTGGCTTCGATATAGACTTCGTCTTGATCTTGTGTCAATGAAGTGACTTGTACACCATCAATCAACTCAATTAAAGGTTGTTGGCGCACTTGCGATAATAAAACACGACCTAACCATGCATTTTCAATCACTTGCCCAAAGCTTTCGACTTTTTCTTCATCCGCTTTTAAACGTGCTTTACCAAAGCTGCCTTGCTCAGTGATATGGACTTCTAAAATCGGAGTTGCATGTTCTTGTAGTGCATCCCAAAGTCCAAGTTTTTGGTAAATCTGTACGGTACGGCGAGATAATGCAGTATTTCGTGCATCAAAACTTGAGTGGTAAGGAGCAACAGTGCCATCTTCATAGTTTGGATATTTAATGGCTTCAAGCAATTTCACTGCGATATTTGACTTTGCGAGCATAAGTGCCAAACTCAGTCCGACCATTCCACCACCGACAATAATGACGTCTTGTTGCATGTCTTGACCCTTTCTATATACGATTCAGCATGCTGAATACTTATAATGATGATTAATTTTATATTACATCAAGCGAAGAGATTTTTATATTGGATTAGTATCTTGTTCAAGAGGATTCAGCAACGTTATGTTAATCTAAGCAAAATTCGTTTTATAAAAATATGAAATATGTTTATTGCACATTTACCTTCTGGCTATATCTTAGCGGATCTATTAGACAAAAAATTAAAACCCAATCTTCTCAGTAGCAAAGTGTTTTATAGCATCATCATGCTCGGTGCTATTTTCCCAGATATTGATCTTTTTTACTTTTATTTCTTCGACCAACGTTCTGTTCATCATCATAAGTATTTTGTACATTGATTTTCTGTTTGGATTCCTATTTTTCTAATCGCTTATACGTTTTGGAAAATATCCAAGCATCGCTCTAAACTCGCACTTGCCATCACGCTATTTTCAGGCGCTGCTCTTTTACATATTTGTTTAGATACTTTTGTAGGTGATGTTTGGTTGTTTGCACCTTTTATTGATCAGGCTTATGTATTTTTTGAAGTTACAGCACGTTATCAACCTTGGTGGTTAAATTTTATTTTTCATTGGTCATTTCTGGTCGAGTTAGTCATCTGTGCTTATGCACTCATGTTATATATTCGTAAAAATAAGGCCTTGAAATGATTATTTCAGGTGGTTTCTATTCTTAAATACTCAATAAAAATCAAGCATATATACCAATAAAAATCATTTTTATTGGTATTCATATAAGATTAGATATTTAGTAGAAAATTCATTTGCAAAATTAAAACAATTCAGACTTATTACAACATGATATAACAAGATAAAACGAAATGATTTAAGTACTATAGTCCTAGTTTGTATATTTATATGGTTACCTTTGTAGAATGAATTTCATACTAAAAATATTAATACTTCCTATTTTTATTGTAATAGTGGCTTTTTTTGTAAGAAAAAATATGAATGACCAAGCTCATTATCAAGTCTATATTGGTTATCCTAAAGGGTATATCTCTGAGTTTAACAATGCCCACTCTGTGATGAAAAATGAAAAAGGAGAAGCCATTACTAGTTTCGGTGGAGATAACGCGACAGAAGGGACACTAGGTAGTGGGGTTCAAAATTCTTCCGATGCAAAAATGGAAGTCCCGTCTAAGATGGAGGTGATGTGGTTTTCAATCACTGAAAATCAGTTTTGGCGTGGTGAGTTTGAACTGCCTAAAAAAGAGTTAGCAAAAGCTTTAAATAATGAAAAAATACTCGGATTATTTACAGTAAGCCAAACAGATATTGTTGATAAATATGATAAAATTGTTGTAAATGTTGCTCCAAAAGGTAAAGTCTATGTCTATTTAGGTGGTATGTCTGTTAAATTAATAGGAATTTATCAAGCTCAGCCAATAACCTACGATTGGTTACAACATATCGATGAAACATGGGCAATTAAGGGGGTTGATATTCCAACTCAAGAACAATTTGTTTTATCTATGAAAAACGATTATGGATCTATCGTGGATGAAATAGATCAACATTATAAAGAAGGTTTTTTTACACCTGTACGATGGAAATTAAGTATTAAAGGTAATAAGAAAATATTGGCTTTTGTAGTACATACTCTGAATGGAGAATATACACAGTTTTTAGAAAATCCTAAAGAACAAGAAATAAAAAGTATTCCGACTAGTTTTTCATTTGATGTAGAAGAAAATGGTAAAGTGAATCGTTACAATGTGGAATTAAAGAATAGCTATGAATTTTATAAGAAACATTTTAGTCATGATGCTGTAGTCAATGTAATCGTTGATATACCTGATCCAGATCATATTTTTTTATATTTTAAACAAGGCGATAAGACAGTTGAGTATACTGATTTTATTGCATCAGAATTAGATCGATAAGGGCTACTTTATTATTTTGGTAATGCTCCCGAAAATTAAACGAGTTTAAAAGTAGAAAATCGACTAGTCTTTGAACAAGGAGATTTTCCATGAAAACATCTAAATATTCAGATAGCTTAATCATGAGCATTTTAAAACAAGCTGAAGCAGGAACACCCGTGCCTAACCTTTGTCGTGAGCATGGGATGAGTACAGCAACTTTCTACAAGTGCAAGTCCAAATATAGTGGTATGGATTTATCACTTATGACTCGGCTAAAAGAACTCGAAGCTGAAAATGCACGTTTAAA
>NZ_JACANS010000060.1:0-988 GCF_030329305.1 Acinetobacter sp. 251-1
GATCACCGCAAACAGGTTACTCGCCTGGGGATTCCCTTTCGACCCGAGCATCCGTATGAGACTCATGCTCGATTATTATTATTATAGAAGCCCCCATGAATAAATCGCTCATCATTTTCGGCATCGTCAACATAACCTCGGACAGTTTCTCCGATGGAGGCCGGTATCTGGCGCCAGACGCAGCCATTGCGCAGGCGCGTAAGCTGATGGCCGAGGGGGCAGATGTGATCGACCTCGGTCCGGCATCCAGCAATCCCGACGCCGCGCCTGTTTCGTCCGACACAGAAATCGCGCGTATCGCGCCGGTGCTGGACGCGCTCAAGGCAGATGGCATTCCCGTCTCGCTCGACAGTTATCAACCCGCGACGCAAGCCTATGCCTTGTCGCGTGGTGTGGCCTATCTCAATGATATTCGCGGTTTTCCAGACGCTGCGTTCTATCCGCAATTGGCGAAATCATCTGCCAAACTCGTCGTTATGCATTCGGTGCAAGACGGGCAGGCAGATCGGCGCGAGGCACCCGCTGGCGACATCATGGATCACATTGCGGCGTTCTTTGACGCGCGCATCGCGGCGCTGACGGGTGCCGGTATCAAACGCAACCGCCTTGTCCTTGATCCCGGCATGGGGTTTTTTCTGGGGGCTGCTCCCGAAACCTCGCTCTCGGTGCTGGCGCGGTTCGATGAATTGCGGCTGCGCTTCGATTTGCCGGTGCTTCTGTCTGTTTCGCGCAAATCCTTTCTGCGCGCGCTCACAGGCCGTGGTCCGGGGGATGTCGGGGCCGCGACACTCGCTGCAGAGCTTGCCGCCGCCGCAGGTGGAGCTGACTTCATCCGCACACACGAGCCGCGCCCCTTGCGCGACGGGCTGGCGGTATTGGCGGCGCTGAAAGAAACCGCAAGAATTCGTTAACTGCACATTCGGGATATTTCTCTATATTCGCGGTTCAGCAGGCATGTCCCCTTTGAGGGCGACCCGACGACAGGATA
>NZ_JACANS010000061.1:0-907 GCF_030329305.1 Acinetobacter sp. 251-1
AGTACTTTTCCTTCAGCCATTTTTATTTTCCTTCTGTGAATAGTTTGTCTAATGTATTTTCAAATGTATGATAATCAAGGAATTCATACAGCTCTTTACGTTGTTGCATGGTATCTAACACATTCACTTGCGTACCATTTTCACGAATAGAACGGAATACTTCGAGTACTGCTTTTTGCATCGCGCGCGTAGCTGACAATGGATATAACACCATTGAAATCCCTTGCTCACCGAGTTCTTGCGTTGTGTAATACGGTGTATCACCAAATTCTGTAATATTTGCCAATACTGGTACACCCACTGCATCGCAGACTGTTTTATACATGGTGATATCCGTCATCGCTTCTGCAAAGATCGCATCTGCACCTGCTTCTACACATGCGCATGCACGGTCAATCACTGCTTGCAAACCTTCTTTTTGTAAAGCATCTGTACGTGCCATCACTACGAAATTTGAATCAGTTTTTGCATCAACCGCAGCTTTGATCCGATCTACCATTTCTTGTTGAGACACGATTTCTTTGTTTGGACGATGTCCACAACGTTTTTGTGCCACTTGGTCTTCAATATGAACAGCGGCTGCACCTGCGGCAATCATTTGTTTCACAGTACGTGCAATATTGAATGCACCGCCCCACCCCGTGTCAATATCGACAAGTAAGGGAGTATCTACACGTTCGGTAATACGACACACATCTTCTAATACGTTGTCTAAGCTGGTCATACCCAAGTCAGGTAAACCATAAGAATAGTTGGCAACACCCGCACCCGAAAGATAAATCGCCTTGTAGCCGACTTGTTTCGCCATCATCGCTGCATAAGCGTTGACTGTACCGATAATTTGTAATGGTTTTTCCACTTCCAGTGCTTGTCTAAATCTTAAGCCTGCAGACGTTTCTTGTGTCAT
>NZ_JACANS010000062.1:0-771 GCF_030329305.1 Acinetobacter sp. 251-1
GTTGGTTTGGATAATCCATTAACCAATGGTGAAACTGTTGATGTGACTGCGAAAGATGAAGCAGGCAACGTTTCAGACAAAACTGAAGTGACTGCACAAGATACAACAGCACCAGATGCACCAACTGCAGTATTTGATAACAATGGTTCAGAAATAAGTGGTACTACTGAGCCAAATGCAACAGTGAAAGTAAAAGATCCAGTGAGTGGGGTTATTTTAGGTGAAGCAGTTGCAGACGAAAATGGTAACTATACGATTCAACTAGAAATACCATTGCAAAATGGTGAAGAAGTTGATGTCACTGCTACTGATGCAAAAGGTAATGAATCAGTAGCGACAGATTTGGTTGCTCCAATTATTGATGATTCGGACAGCGATAGCGACTCTGACAGTGACTCGGATTCGGACAGCGATAGCGACTCTGACAGCGATTCAGATTCAGACAGCGATAGCGATTCAGACAGCGATAGCGACTCTGATAGTGACTCGGATTCAGACAGCGATAGCGACTCAGACAGTGATTCGGATTCTGACAGCGACTCGGACTCAGACAGCGATTCAGACTCAGACAGTGATTCGGATTCTGACAGCGATAGCGATTCTGATTCAGACAGTGACTCGGATTCTGACAGCGATTCGGACTCTGACAGTGATAGCGACTCAGACAGTGATTCGGATTCGGATAGCGATAGCAACTCAGACAGTGATTCGGATTCTGACAGCGATAGCGATTCTGATTCAGACAGTGACTCGGATTCTGACAGCGATTCG
>NZ_JACANS010000063.1:0-567 GCF_030329305.1 Acinetobacter sp. 251-1
CAGCAATTCTTCAATTTGGGTCACTTTGTGTGTCGGCAGCCTTTTCAGCACATCACTTAAATAGGCATACGGATCCAAGCCATTCAGCTTTGCTGACTGGATTAAAGTCATGATATTCGCCGCTCGCTGGCCACTGCGCAGCGAGCCAGCAAACAGCCAGTTCTTGCGTCCTAAGGCCCAGGGACGCATCTGATTCTCTACCCAATTATTGCAAATCGGTAGATTGCCATCATCCAGATAGCGGCTTAAAGCTGGCCAACGCTTCAGAGTGTAATTGATCGCCTTGGCGGTGGGAGAACTCGATGGCACCGTCAGATGATGTTGGTTGAGCCATTCATACAGTTGTTGCATCACCGGTTGACTATGCTGTTGCCGGTATTCGCGGCGCTGTTCTGCTGTACTATCGGTCTTTTTCCTGAGTTCTGCTTCTATGGCATACAGTTTCTGAATCAGCACTAATGCCTGTTCAGCAACCTGACTTTTTTTGGTCACATGCAGTTCATGGAATTTACGACGTGCATGGGCCATGCAGCCCACCTCAATGACCTGGCCTGATTTAAAGCGTGC
>NZ_JACANS010000064.1:0-567 GCF_030329305.1 Acinetobacter sp. 251-1
TGGTGTTGTTTTAAACTTATAGCTTTCCTTTGAATTGGTTCAATTTCAACAAGTAATATGTAATAAAGTATATTTATGTAAATTGGTTCTTTGATTACTAGGCAAATCCATTACTATTTTTTAAAATTGACTTTATTATTTTGACTGCACGGTTGGTGCGGTGGCTGGGCAACTGGCTGCCGTGCAACGTGTCGCGGGTTCGATTCCCGCAACAACTCTTTGTGTGATCCACAAATTGTTGTTCCGGGTCTGGGTGTGATGTGTATGTGAATTTGTAAATTTGTAAACGGCGTTCCACGACACAAGAGAAAAACGTAGTGTGGGGCAACGTCTTGTAGAAAAAAAATGGTCCCGGGGCTCCAGCCTAAAGCAGGATAAGGAACGGGGGGTTTTTAGTTAGTAAGAGTCTGACACTCCCTCCCGCCCAGCCCGGGGCGGGAGAAGTCACTGGATGATTTTCCCCTGACAAAAAAAAAATGGACTGCCGCTACGGAGGAGTTACGAGTGCGTTGCCGATCTTTTAGGGATAAGGGATTTGGAGACTCAGGGATTGAGGAGGGATTGGGG
>NZ_JACANS010000065.1:0-525 GCF_030329305.1 Acinetobacter sp. 251-1
GGCTTTGTTGCACAAACCTATCTGTAAAGGCTTTTTCAGCGATATAATTTTCAAATGAAGAAGCCTACACACAAAATCTACCGCACAACCAATTGGCCCGCATATAACCGAGCACTCATGAGTCGCGGAAATATTGCCATTTGGTTTGATCCTGCTACGCAATGGTATGCTCCATCAAAAGGCAAACAAGGGCGAAATCAAACCTACTCCGACGCAGCTATCCAATGCTGCTTAATGATTAAATCTCTATTCCGTTTGTCTTTACGTATGGTCACTGGCTTTGTGCAAAGTCTGATTAAACTTTGCGGATTAAATTGGACCGCACCAGATTACAGTACGCTTTGTAGAAGACAAAAGCATATTGATATTGCAATCAGCTACCAAAAAAGTAGCGATGGGCTGCATCTACTCGTAGACTCTACAGGCATGAAGTTTCTAGGTGAGGGCGAATGGAAACGCAAGAAACATGGAGCTGAATATCGTCGCCAATGGCGTAAACTACATATTGGTATAGATGCCAAAACC
>NZ_JACANS010000066.1:0-503 GCF_030329305.1 Acinetobacter sp. 251-1
TTACATTATAAAATATTACTATAAAATAAAATAATATTGGTAAGCAATCACCGCCGTCCATGGACACCCGCAACGGAGGAGTTACGAGTGCGTTGCCGACCTTTTAGGGATTAGGGATTTGGAGATTTAGGGATTGAGGAGGGATTGGGGGAGGGGAAGGATTGGGCCTCCGGTAACCTCACTCACACGGCGAAACACAACGCTGTGGTTGTTTCACGCCGGTTTTCTGTGAGGCCGTGGTATCACTCCGGTCGAGCCGACCCATTCTTGCCGAAGCTTGGCTCTCCCACACTTGTTAGCGCGTTATATTGAGCTTGATAGTGAATGATTTTCTTTTATACCTATTAATTTTAACACCTGTAAGTGTCCACGGCTGAGTAGAGGCCACGTCTCACACGGAGAAGGTTTGCGCATTAATCAGCTCGCTTGCTTAAGGCGGATTGGCGAGTTCAAACTTTTAATACGAAATTACAAGTAGGTTTCCTCCTAATCCAGACGATATT
>NZ_JACANS010000006.1:0-205062 GCF_030329305.1 Acinetobacter sp. 251-1
TTTTGTGTGTAGGCTTCTTCATTTGAAAATTATATCGCTGAAAAAGCCTTTACAGATAGGTTTGTGCAACAAAGCCTATGTGTGATGTAAATAATATTTTGCTCTTTAAAAATAGACTGAAGCATACACTTAATATGTCAACACGGCAGATGAAAATGAAATTGTGGCGCAAATTCAGTGCATTTATAGGTGGAGAGATTATTCTCAACTGGAATACGCTCACCAAATGTTGTCTAGTGATGATACTAGGTGCCTTGGTCTATGCTCTATGGATTTCATGGTATTTATTTGTTTTTAGTTTCCCGACTTTAAAATATTGGATGAATGTGGATTTATTTTATTCACATTTAACACTTTCTATTATTATTTTCTTTTCATATTTATTGTTAGCATGGTTGGGGTGGAAGTTTAAAAATAATACATGGGTGAAAGATTATTTTCCTTATTTTTCGATTTTATATTTTGGTTCAACATTAATTTATGGCGGTTTTAATATTGGGATTATTAGTCCTGCAACGATAGGAAGTTATATCAGTCTTATGTCTGTTGGTGTAGTTTTATTTGATCGTAAAATAATTTATAGCGCTGCGATTCCGATCTCAATATTTATGTTGAGTGCAATTATTTTAAGTAGCTTGCAACTTATACCCTATGCACCTTTATTTAGCCAAGAACTCAATGGCACCATTTTGTCGGAAAATCCATTTTGGGTGAATAGCATGCTCATTTTGTCTTTTCCGATTTTATTATTTTCGATCATTCTTTTTGAGATATTACTTACGCAATGGCGTAATCGTGAAGCACAGATTCAGAACATGAGTTTATTAGACCCATTGACCAATATTTTTAACCGCCGTAGTTTGGCACAGCGCTTAATGCAAATGCAGCTTGAGCAAACGGCGTATGCATTGGTTTTACTTGATTTAGATCACTTTAAGATGATCAATGATACTTATGGACATGATGTTGGGGATTTGGTGCTGACGAAAGTGGCTAAATTGCTCGATATGCATGTAGGACACGATGATATGGTTGGACGTTTTGGTGGCGAGGAATTTTTATTAATTTTAAACAATAAAAATACTGAGCAAACGATTTTTATTGCTGAACAATGTCGAAAACTGATTGAACAAGAAGAGATTATCCTAGACCACGAGAAAAAACTCTATGTCACTGCCAGTTTTGGTGTTGCCATATCTGAACAAGATCAAAGTAAAGAAGTAGTGTTACGTCAAGCAGATCAGGCATTGTATTTGGCAAAGCATAAAGGACGTAATCAAGTGCGACATTATGCGGAAATACAGCATGATTAAGCTATTGATCTCTATGTTAAAAAGTACATTGATGATGAAGCTGTTGAGTGGTATTTAATGGTCAGTGTACATTTTCAAATATTATCTACCTTTTTCTGCTTCATGACTGAAATAAAGCCTGAAATAGATGCCTCTCTATATATTTCGATGTAGAATGTCATAGGCTTAAAATATTGAGTTAAAGTGACTCATCATTTGAATTTCGAGGCAAAAGTGACCGCAATTTCTAATGTGAATGCAGATGTATTAAAGCAAGCGCAACAGCGTATTCAGCAGGATTTACAAACAGCATTAGAGGCTTTTTCTCTTCCTGAACCTTTGAAATCTGCCGTACATCATGCTGTGATGTTAGGTGGAAAACGTGTCCGACCAGCATTATGTTATGCAACGTCCGCTTTACAAGAAAATAATCAAAATTTTGCGGCTGTACGCCGTGCGGCTGTTGCCATAGAGTTAATACATTGTTATTCATTGGCACATGATGATTTACCTTGTATGGATAATGATTTATTACGTCGAGGACAACCGACATGTCATGCAGCTTTTGGTGAAGATACAGCACTGTTGGCAGGTGATATTTTACAGTCGATGGCATTTGAAGTTTTAGGCAGTCGTTTGTTTGATCAAATGCAAGCGGTTGACAATTCAATTGTATTGAAACAAATGCAAATCTTGGCGACAGCAACCTCAAAAATGGTCTGTGGGCAGGTGTTAGATTTGCAAGCTGAAGGCAAACATGTTGATCAAGCACATTTAGAAAATATTCACCGTAATAAAACAGGTGCATTGATTCAAGCTGCCATCATGATGGCAGCGGTGACCATTTTTAAAGGTGCTGATCCTGCGATTCCACAATTACGCCAGTTTGGACAAGCCATTGGTTTAGCATTCCAAGTTCAAGATGATATTTTAGATGTGATCTCTGACACAGTATCTTTAGGCAAAACCGCGGGTAAAGATGAGCAAGTGGATAAGTCGACCTATCCTGCATTGATGGGTTTAGAAAATGCCAAGCTTTATGCACAACAATTGCATGATCAAGCCTTTGAAGCTTTAGCGTATTTTGCTGAAAATGCTGCGGAACTCAATCAAATTTCGCAGTTTTTATTAGGACGGAAAAGTTAACTTTTTTGTGATGTATGAAGGTCGCAAGTCAATCGATTGACTTGCGATTTTTTTGAAAATTGAATGATTAAACCCCTAAGTATGGCAGATCGCTGAGCCATGTATTATTCGATGAATTGCATTAAAAATTCATAAGCTGCATCACGATCTAAAGGGCGTACTGTTTGCACAATGGTACGAATTTCCTCTTTTGCCCATTTTTCTTTTTCAGCCGCACAGACAAAAGATGCAAGCCAGATAAAAGGTGTATCGTGAGGACGTAGATAAAGACGTTTTAATTTTTTCAAAGCATTGTTCCGAAAATTTATTGGGATGACAGCGTCATCAATATTTTTATAAACTATGATTGTTATAATATAACACTAGATTTATTTTGAATATGAATAAAATGCATAATGGGGCTAATTTAGCCCCATTAATGTGATATTTGTTTAGGTTTTAGACTTATTTTGATGTTCTATAGAGTTGATCTGCTTCATCAAAACGCTGGATCATAGCTGCATTTGGTTTTTTGCTGATTAAACTTACAACAACAATTGCAATCATTGAGGCAATAAAGCCCGGGATAATGGCGTAAAGTTCTGTTGCGATGAGCGCAGGCACCGTCACCCACAGAATAACCACGATCGCACCGACCACCATACCTGCGATTGCACCAGATAAAGTCATGCGTTTCCAGAACAATGAGAAGATGATTAATGGTCCAAATGCTGCACCAAAACCTGCCCATGCATTTGCCACTAAGCCAAGGACTTCAGAGTCTGGATCATGCGCTAAAACAATGGCTAAGATAGCAATCAGCAAGACCATTAAACGTCCAACCCAAACCAATTCTTTTTGTGAAGCAGATTTACGGATAAATGCTTTATAAAAGTCTTCGGTCAAGGTACTTGAACAGACCAATAACTGACAGCTTAATGTACTCATTACTGCGGCTAAAATCGCTGCCAATACAATACCCGCTACCCATGGATTAAATAAAATTTTGGTGAGTTCAATAAAAATCAGTTCATGATTGGCACTGACATTGCCTGCGAGCTCAGGATGTAGATAGAAAAATGCAATACCAAAGAAACCTGCTGCAACTGCGCCTCCGAGACATAAGGTCATCCATGTCATGCCAATACGGCGTGCATTTGGAATAGATTTGATCGAATCAATGGCCATAAAGCGCACTAAAATATGCGGTTGACCAAAATAGCCTAAACCCCATGCAAGCGATGAAATCACTGCAACGGTACTTAAATTGGTAAATAAATCTAAAGCATGTGGACGAGCAGCTTCTAAAGCAACAGTGACCTGTGACAAATCACCAATACTTAAAATCGTGACAATTGGCGTAAGTAATAATGCAAAAATCATGAGTGTCGCTTGAATCGTATCCGTCCAACTCACAGCCAAGAATCCACCAATAAATACATAACTGATGGTGGCAATAGCACTAATCCAAAGTGCTGTGTTATAAGACATATCAAACATGCCTTCGAACAAACGTGCACCTGCGACCATACCCGATGCGCAATACACCGCAAAGAAGATTAAAATCACCACCGCAGAAATCACACGTAATACTTTTTTACGGTCATCAAAACGATTTGAAAAATAATCGGGTAAGGTGAGTGCATTATTTTGTACTTCAGTATGGACACGTAAACGTCCCGCAACCAAAAACCAATTCAGCCATGCACCAATAATCAGACCGATGGCGATCCACATTTTAGATAAACCGAACAGATAAATGGCACCAGGTAAACCCATGAGTAACCAACCACTCATATCAGATGCGCCTGCGGATAATGCAGTGACAAAGCTACCTAAACGGCGTCCACCTAAGATATAGTCGGAAAAATCTTTGGTTGCACGATATGCCAATAAGCCAATCACAATCATGGCGACAATATAGAACATAAAGGTTATTAGGGTGGGATTTAAGGAGCTCATACGCAGTCCAAGTGTATGTAAGACAACAATTTGAAATAGTTTATTTCAAAAAATAACGTGAAATTTAAGCACAAATTAACAATATTTGCTGACTAATTATTGTGCATAAGAAAAAATAGGCAGTCTTAAAACTACCTATTTTACTGAAAAATAATAAATTAGTTATTTCTTCCCATTACACCACGAATGGTATTTAACACATCTGCGGGCAATACAACCGTTTTCGCATTATTCGATTTTGCCATATCTTGCATGGCTTTTACGTACTGTTCACCTAACAAATATGCCACAGGGATTTCTTTGTCTCCTACCGCAGAAGTCACCATTGAAATGGCTTTTTGTGATGCTTCTGCTAATACCACTTGTGCTTCAGCATCACGGCGAGAGGCTTCTAAACGTCCATCTGCTTCTAAAATTGCAGCCTGTTTTTCACCATCCGCTTTGGTTACAGTTGCGCGGCGTTGACGTTCAGCTGCAGCCTGAGCTTCCATCGCCGATTGCATGGTGGTCGAGGGTTGAATATCTTGAATTTCCACAGTTTTAAGAGTAATTCCCCAGTCTGAAATATCATCGGAAATTGCAGCTTTAAGTTTGGCTTTGATATGGTCACGTGATGACAAGGCATCATCTAAATCCATTTCACCAACGATAGAACGTAATGAGGTTTGTACTAGATTTTGAATTGCCCATGTATAATTTTCAATCCCATAGACCGCTTTTTCAGGTGTGGTGATATTGATATAAGCCACAGCATTCATCAGTAATACTGCATTATCACGAGTAATCACTTCTTGAGAAGGAATATCCAAAACAATATCTTTGGTGGTGATTTTATAAGCGACGTCATCTACATAAGGAATAATAAAATTTAGCCCTGGACTGAGGGTACTGTCATATTTCCCTAAACGCTGTACGATCCACTTATAACCTTGTGGGACAATACGAACACCTTTGAATATGGTGACGATGACCAATGCAGAAAGAGCAACTGCAATAATTGAACCAATTGACATGTTTATTCCTCTTTTCTAAAAAATTATAATGGTGTTTGAGTGCTTTGATGGGGTTGAATGACCAGATCATTTCCTGAAATATCAACAACGCGGACACGATCACCCACTGCAACAGGGGAGAGAGTTCGACAATTCCATTCATCAGCACCTAAAATAGGCATGGGAAAGCGGACTTTGACATGATCATGTGTTAAATCTGTTTGAATGACCATACCCACTTGACCGATGGTGGACTCACGGGCAAGACCTGCTTTAGTTTTATCTATAGATAAGGGTTTAATAAATTTAAACCAAAAAAGAGTACAACTGATCGAAAGGATGATCCAAAAAATAATTTGGGTAGTTAAAGATAGACTAGGGAAAAGCCAAAAAAGAATGGCAACCAATATCGCTGCAACCCCAAACCACAGTGCAGCAAAAGAAGGCAGAATCAGTTCAAAGAGGATTAACAACACACCTAAAACTAACCAATGCCAAGGTTCTATTATAAAATTCATACGTCTACTCTAATTGTAATCATGGAGATAGATGACGAATCATCTCAATCAATGTAACAGATCGCGGTCAGAATGAATATTAAAAAATGACCAACTTCTCTGATGAAAAGTTGGTTACAGTGATGAAAAAATTAGATTCTTGCTTTAAGTGCGGGTTGTAGTGCAGCCGGGGATTTTTTAAAATTGTTAATAGCCGTTTGAATTGCAGTAATTTTCAACTGTGCAGCTTTTTCCCCTTCCAAAATCGCTTGATTACTCGCTGTTAAGTCCAAAGTCCCTAAATGTCCCACTTTGGGTTGGATCACGATATTGGCTTGAGCAAGTTCTGACTGAATACTTTGTTGTCCCATAATGTTAATGGTCTGATCGAGTAAGCCCCACATATTCATGGGTTGGCTGCCTGAAGGACGTGCAGAAATATCGACTGCAATCACAATATCAGCACCCATATTTTTCGCAGTTTGTACTGGAATTGGACTGACTAAGCCACCATCGACATATTTAGTCTTGCCAATAGTTGCGGGTACAAAGACATTAGGAATACTACATGAAGCACGGACAGCTTGACCTGCATTTCCTTTGATGAATTCTGCTTTTTTACCATTGTCTAAGCGGGTTGCCACGGCTGCAAAACGAATTGGAAATTTTTCAATGGGTTTATTGGCCACATGACTATTGACATAATTTTGCAGCTTTTCACCCAAAATAATCCCTTGACGATTAAGGGTTAAGTCACGCAGATCTGACTCTTTGAGCTGTAGGGCAATTTGCTGCATTTGATAAGGTGTTTTACCACTAGCATAAATACTACCGACAAAACTCCCTGCACTTGTTCCTGTCACAATTTTGGGTTTAATACCATGTGACTCAAGTACTTTGATTACACCAATATGGGCGAAGCCTTTGGCACCACCACCGCCTAAAGCAAGTGCAATCACAGGTTCACGGGCTTTGATTGCTGTGGTTGTGGGTGGTGTTTTTGTGGTTTTATCACAGCCTACCAATGCCAGACCAAGTAAGCTGATGAGTCCAAAGAGTTTGATATGCATGTGCGTTATCTATTCATAAATTAAACAAAATATGCGCAACATCACAACAGATTACGTCATGATTTTCTAGCGCTTTTTAAACAGTTTTTGTAACGGTTTAGCCAATCGGGCAGGATTTTTGGGTGAAAAATTGCCCTGATAATGACTGAAAATTTGCGCTAAGTCTGCATCATAGTCGCCTGTAGGGGTGAATACACCTAAGCAACGAATCATTTTTTGCTCATAATCAAAAGCAAACATGACAATTGGAATATGTGCACCCATGGCAATATGATAAAAACCACTTTTGATTTTTTCAGCTTGTTTGCGTGTCCCTTCAGGCGCGAGGGCAATCCAAATTTTATCCGTAGATTGAATGGCATTGACAATTTGTTGGGTCAAGCCATGTGGGGAGTCACGTTGTACAGGAATCACCCCCATCCATTTAAATAGCTTATCCAATGGCGGTTTAAATAAACTGTCTTTGCCAAAGATCGTGACTTTTAAGCCAATGCCGAGCATGGCTAAGAATGCATACAATCCATCAAAATTGGATGTATGTGGCGAAACAATAGCAACAGCTTTAGGGATATTGGGAAATTGTCCTTCAAAGCGCCATCCTTGTGCGAGATATAAATTTTTAAAAAAAGCACGGCTTTTTGGTGTTCCACGATGTGGAACTTGATCGGGTAATTGTGGAAAATTTATTGCCATTGTTGTTTACATAACACTAAAAATCACTGTAAATATGCATTTTTCATAGATAATAGTACATGGATAAATTGTAATTATCCAACAACATTATCTACTCTAAAAGATCGCCAATTGGTTGAAAGGTCAATATTGTTATGCCCAAAGCCCCCCGTTTGTATGTCCTGTTGTTTTCTTTATATTGGGCACAAGGATTACCTGTTGGTTTTATGACACATGCTTTGCCTGTGATTTTAAGGGCACAAGGGGTGTCACTGACCCATATTGGTGGTTTTGGTTTGCTGATGGCACCTTGGGCGATGAAAGTCCTGTGGGCACCTTGGGTTGACCGTTATGGTGCATTGGGGTTTGGGCATTATCGGAGTTGGATTATTCCCTGTCAGTTACTGACCGTTGCTATTTTAATTGTTTTATCTTATTTGCCCATTCAAGCTTTAAATGAGCCTGTATATTTATTGGGATTTTTTATTACTTTATTGTTGATGAATGGCATTGGTGCCACCCAAGATATTGCCACAGATGCTTTGGCAGTCAATATTCTCAAAGGAGAACAACAACATTGGGGCAATATGTTCCAAGTGGTGGGGTCTCGTTTAGGATTTATTGTTGGTGGTGGGGTGATTTTGTGGGCATTGGACAGTTTGACATGGCAAACGACTTTTTTAATTTTAGCTGCAATCGTATTTTTAAATATTGTGCCTGCTTTATTTTATCGAGAACCACAACATCATTTACACTTAGAGCAATCTAAACCAAGGGAACAGGCTGAGAGCAAAGCACCTTTCATGCAGCAAATCTCAGAATATTTACAGTATTTTTTAAACACTAAAGTCATGTTGTATTGGTTCATTGTATTATGCACGATCAAAATTGCGGATGGTTTGTCAGGTCCAATTAGCAAGCCACTCATGGTGGATTTAGGTTTAACGTATTCACAAATTGGTGTTTACATCACCATGTTAGGGGCAGGGGCTGCATTATGTGGTGCAGGTTTAGCGAGTCTTTATTTACAGTATTTTTCACGTGTTCGTGCACTAATTTTATTCTCTTTTTTTAAAGTATTGAGTTTGCTTGCTTATGCATGGCTCGCATATCAATTCCAACAAAAAACTGCAGTTTCGCATCTGACTATTTATTTTATCAATGCTGTCGATGATATGTTTGCCGCCATGCTTTTGGTGGTGATTTTGACTTTGATAATGCAATATAGCCGTAAAACGCATGCAGGAACAGATTTTACCTTTCAGGTCTCTGTGATGGCGGCAGTAAGTGGCATGCTGTATAGTCTCAGTGGAATCTTGGGCGATGTGATGGGATATTTTGATTATTTTATCTTGATGAGTTGTGTTGCTCTCCTGTGTTTATTGCCCATTTTTCTATGGATGAAGCAAGTGCATCTAAAAATAGATGAAAATTAAACTATTGGTAAAATGCCAAATTGTGCAAATTTATGTATTTCAGTGATTTATCTCTATTTCTTAAGGCTATTTCAGTTTAAATTAAGTCTTTCTTAAGGTTCAATTTTTACAGTTGATTATCTTTTATGCATGATCAGACTGAGATGTTGGGATTCTTACAAAAACGATTCAATCAAAAAATAACGGTTTCATTTACTGTTTTTACTTTAGCTATGGCGGTCTGGTTAGGGGTATGTTTAAATTTTGCTTTTTATCGTCAAATTCATAATTTAACGCCATATCAAGGTATTAAATCCTATGCTTTTCTAGCTGCTACAGCCTTAATTTTAATCGCATTATATAATCTGATTTTACAAATCTTGGGTTGGAAGTGGACACTCAAAGCAATTACCGTTTTACTGGTATTTATTGGTGGATTCAGTGCCTATTTTGTGAATTCATTGGGTGTGGTGATTTCTCCTGATCAAATTCAAAATATGATGCAGACAGACCCTGCAGAAGTACGTGATCTGGTTTCACTCCGTTTTATTTTATGGTCGATTGCTTTTGTGGTTTTACCCATCGCATTGATTTTTTGGGTCAATATTCGTGATGAGTCGATTTCGAAAACCTTGCTGAAAAAGTTAGCCAGTAGTATTGCTTCTTTGGCAGTAATCGGTTCATTGTTATTTGTCTATTATGTCGATTTTGCTGCAATTTTTCGTGAGCATCGAGATTTAAAAGGCATGATTTCCCCACAAAATGTGTTTGCTGCAACCAGTTCTTATTTCCATAAAAGAGCGCCAAAGGAAAATTTACCTTTAATTCGTTATGGTGAAGATGCACATTTGGTTGAAGACACCTCAACACAAAAACATCCGAAATTGATGGTATTGGTGGTCGGTGAAACCGCACGTGCTGAAAGCTTTGCTTTAGATGGTTATCATAAAAATACCAATCCTGAATTGTCTAAACAGGCAGGTCTGATTAATTATAGTCAGGTGAGTTCATGTGGTACAGCCACAGCAGTGTCAGTACCTTGTATGTTCTCAGGAATGCCACGTCTTGAATATGATGAGCACTTAGCAAGCCATCGTGAAGGACTACTCGATATTGCACAACGTGCAGGTTATAAAGTGACGTGGATTGATAATAACTCTGGCTGTAAAGGCACATGTAATCGTGTAGAACAGTATAAAATTCCTGAAAATCTAAAACAAAAATGGTGTAAAGAAGGAGAGTGTCTAGATGGTGTTTTGGTGGACAGCTTAAAACAATATATTTCAACGATTCCGAAAAATGATGTATCACCGCATTTGATTGTATTACATCAGATGGGTAGCCATGGTCCTGCTTATTATAAACGTGCACCTCAAGCGTTTCAGGTATTTCATCCAACCTGTGATACCAACGCGATTCAAGGCTGTACACGTGAGGAATTATTAAACAGTTATGACAATAGTATTGTGTATACTGACCATGTGCTGAATCAAGTGATTGAAGTTTTAAAAACACAAACGCAATATAGAACAGGTTTTTGGTATTTGTCTGATCATGGTGAGTCTACAGGTGAGCATGGTATGTATTTACATGGCGCGCCGTATTCAATTGCACCGAGTCAACAAACCCACGTACCGATGATGATGTGGTTCTCTGACAGTTGGAAACAAGCACATGCTGAACAAGTCAATTGTTTGGCGCAACAAAAGGCAAAAACCTTGAGTCAGGATAATTTATTTCCAAGTTTGTTAAGTCTGTTGGGTGTTAAAACCCAAGTGATTAATCAAAATCATAATATGCTCAGCCAATGTGCTGTACGTAGTTAATACAGGATGCCAAACATGACTAAAATCTTAATGATTGAAGATGACTTTATGATTGCTGAATCAACGCTCACCTTGTTGCGTTTTCATCAATATGAAGTGGAATGGGTCAATAATGGCTTGGATGGGTTAAAACAGTTGACCCATCAACAATTTGATTTGATTTTATTAGACTTAGGTCTGCCAATGATGGATGGCATGCAAGTATTGAAGCAAATTCGACAACGGGTAGCAACGCCTGTATTGATCATTTCTGCACGAGATCAACTGCAAAATCGTGTAGATGGATTAAATCAAGGCGCAGATGATTATTTGATTAAACCGTATGAATTTGAAGAATTAATTGCACGTATCCAAGCATTATTACGTCGTTCGAATCAAACACAAGCACTACAATCAGGTGCTGAAATCCTAAAAAATGGAGATTTGGTACTCGATGTAGAGCAGCATCTTGCAACTTTTAAAGGTGAACTGGTCGAATTGTCTAAACGTGAATGGGCAATCTTAATTCCACTGATGACACACCCAAATAAAATATTTTCTAAAACCAATTTAGAAGATAAGTTATATGCTTTAGACAGTGAAATTAATAGCAATACCATTGAAGTCTATGTGCATCATATTCGTTCAAAATTAGGTAAAAACATTATTCGTACTATTCGTGGTTTGGGCTATCGTTTTGGTCAAGCCTAATATTTTGGAAAAATTTGAAATAAAAGTATGACAGAAAAACAGCATTATTCTCTTAGAAGGCGCTTAATTACATATGTCTCGCTCTTTAGCGCGCTCATGGGTTGCCTGCTCATTTTTACTGCTTATAAAACGTCATTACATGAAATCACTGAAATTTTAGATGAACAAATGGTGTATTTGGCGGAACGTGTTGCCAAAAATCCACGTCCATTAGAAAGTCAATTTAATCATCAAAAACGTTATCATGAAGAAGATTTGTTTATCGATGTTTGGGCGTACAATGAGCGTAAAGACCTCAGTCATGATGAACATTATTTGATTGAACCGAAAAGTAAAGCAGGCTTCTATACCCAAGAAACTGAAAATGGTACTTGGATTGCTTATGTTTTACCTACGCCACAATATCAAATTCAAATTAGTCAACAACTCAAAGTGCGTAAAGAGCTGGCGTTTGAGTTAGCAGGTACAATGTTTTTGCCTTATTTGTTGATTATGCCTTTTGCCTTGTTTGCATTGGTATTCATTATTCGTAGAAGCTTAAAGCCTTTAGAAGCGTTTAAATCTGAACTGTCGTTGCGTGATTCAAATAGTTTATCTTCGATTCAAAGTAGTCATTATCCCGAAGAGCTTGTGCCTACTATTAATGAAATGAATCATTTATTTGAACGTATTTCTATTGCTCAACAAGAACAACGCCAATTTGTCGCTGATGCTGCACATGAGTTACGGACACCGATTACAGCACTCAACTTACAAACCAAGATTTTGATTAGCCAATTGCCTGATGACCCTAATTTATTGAATTTAAGTAAAGGTTTGGCACGGATGCAGCATTTGGTCACCCAACTCTTGGCACTTGCCAAACAAGATGCTTCGTTGAAATACGAGCGACCCGCGACTACTTTTCAGTTAAATGATGTTGCATTTAATTGTGTTGAACAATTGCTTAATCTTGCGATGCAAAAAGACATAGATCTTGGATTTTTACGCAATGATCCTGTACAGATGTTTAGTGTTGAACAAAGTGTGCATTCAATTATTTTTAATTTAATTGATAATGCCATTAAATATACCCCTGATACAGGTGTGATCAATATTTCTGTATTTGAAGATGGGCATGGTTCAGCATTTGTTAAAATTGAGGACAGTGGTCCGGGAATCGAACCAGAGTTATATGAAAAAGTGCTGAAACGCTTTTATCGAATCCATCATCACTTAGAAGTAGGCAGTGGTCTAGGATTGTCGATTGTAGAAAAAGCAGTACAACATTTGGGTGGACTACTGACTTTATCGCGCAGTGAAGAACTCGGTGGTTTAGAGGTTCTGGTTAAATTACCGATGCAATTGAGTGATCAGTAAATCGTTGAAATGAGGTGAAAATACGGTTTCACCTCATCAATTATTGTGCATGTTTTTGAAATTTTTTATAGAAAATGGCATACAAAACAGCATTTAAACTAAATATAATCCAAGCTGTCCATAGATTGTGACTGAGAAAATGTGCGCCTCGCATCATTTGCCCCCAACCCATAATAAAGCCTAAAGTTAGACCGAAAAATAAGAAGAGATAGGCACATTTTTTTGAACTTAAACGATAGACAAAAAATCCAGTCATCAGTGCAAAGCCTGTACTGGCATGCCCACCTGGAAAACAGTGTCCATGTGTTGCAGTCAAGTCCCAAATAAATCCTGTAGGGGTTGCTTGTGTCATATTCCATGGACAAGCATGCTGCGATTGAGATTTTAATAATCCAACGACACCTGTACACAATATACTGACCCAAAACATATAGCCATATTGCCAACGATATGGTTTTAATTTTTCAACCTTAAATGAAGCTAACCATAAAAATAAAAAACTCAGATAAACTAAAATCAAAATATTTTTCAGGTGTTTATGATTCCAATGTACCAAATAATAGTTATCACGATAGGTAAAATGTCCAAATTGATCTATCCAAGGTCGAATCAAATTTTGGTCAATTGTGCCACCAACAGGAAAATAACAGAGCAGAATCACACCGGATATCAAACTGACTGTCATACAAGACAGCATAAATTTTTGAAAATTTGAGAAAACCATATCGGATAAAATGCAAATGTGAAATGAAAATATAGTTTATGATTTAAGCAATTAAAACTTAAATGAGTATTAATCTATACAATTTCATCATATCGAAATTTGGTCTTATTGTTGTGCAACTGAAAAAATACCATGAAAATTCAAGCAGTACTTTTTGATTTAGACAATACGTTGACCCACCGAGATCAGAGCGTGGTGGTGTATGCACAACGCTTTTTAAATGACTTTTCACATCATTTAGCCACATCTGAACTAGAAAAAACCGTGCATATCATCCGTTATATTGACAATGGTGGTTATCCTAAAAAAGAACGTTTAACACATCCGAGTATTGCTGCTTCAGTGGGGCAGGCTTTAATAGATACTTTGACTTGGAATACATTACCCAAGCTCGATGAACTTACTCAATATTGGTTTGAGCAATTTGGCATGGCTGCGGTTGCAATGCAGGGTGCAGCAGATTTATTACAATATTTAAAGCAAGAAAATTATAAATTAGCGGTGATTTCCAATGGTGGACATGCAACCCGTTTAAAAATTCTACAGGGTTTGGGCTTTGCTCATTATTTTGATCAGATTATCAGTTCGGAATTGGTGGGCATCAGTAAGCCTAAACCTGAAATATTTTTAGACACTTGTCAGCGTTTACATATACAGCCACAACAGGCTTTATATATTGGTGATCATCCAGTGAATGATTATGCAGGTGCAACAGGTGCAGGTCTCAATGCATTATTGCTGAACGGCTTTCATGAAAATGTTGCACATATTCCACAACGGATTGATGAATTAAAGCAAGTTTTAGATTATTTATCTCTTAAAGATTGAGATAAAAAACCTCCTGAGAGCAGGAGGTAGTGGTGATTTAGAGCCAAAACACAAGAGCAGCATAATTTGTACTTAAAAAATAGCATCCTCTGAATTTGCTGAAATTTTATGAATAGATAAATCAGCACCACGAAATTCTTCTTCTTGGCTTAAACGAATACCCATCGTCACTTTTAAAATACCATAGACTGCAAAAGCACCAAGCAACGCAATAATAATGGCAAAGATTGTACCGAAGATCTGCGATAACATCGAAACACCGCCTAAACCGCCCAACCAAGTTTGACCGAATAGACCCACAGCAATACCACCAAAGGCACCACATACCCCATGTAAAGGCCATACGCCGAGTACGTCGTCCACTTTTAAGCGGTTTTGTGTATAAGTAAATAACTTAACGAAGAAGAAGCCTGCAAATATCCCGATGAATAAAGCACTCATAGGATGAACAATGTCAGAGCCTGCACAGATCGCAACTAAACCAGCCAATGGACCATTATGTAAAAAACCAGGGTCTTCTTTGCCGAAGAAATTGGCTGCAATTGTTCCCCCGACCATCGCCATCAGTGAGTTGATTGCGACTAATCCTGAAATAGCATCTAAACGTTGTGCGCTCATGACATTGAAACCAAACCAACCCACAATCAAAATCCATGAACCAAGTGCTAAAAATGGAATAGATGAAGGTGGATGTGCACTGATGCGTCCATCTTTTTTATAACGACCATGTCGAGCGCCTAGTAAAATTACGGCTGCAAGTGCCATCCATCCGCCCATTGCATGTACAACAACTGAACCTGCAAAGTCATGAAAAGATGCACCAAATGCATTTTTTAACCAATCTTGTAATCCAAAATTACCATTCCATGCAATGCCTTCAAAAAAAGGATAAACCAAGGCAACTAAAAACAAAGTCGCAATCGCTTGAGTACGCATTTTGGCACGTTCAGCAATTCCCCCTGAAATAATGGCAGGAATAGCTGCTGCAAAAGTCAGTAAAAAGAAACAGCGCATCAAGTTGTAACCATGCTCAGCGGAAAGTTGTATGCCTGAATGGAAAAAGTGTTGACCATAAGCGATGTAATAGCCCACAAAAAAATAAGCAATCGCTGAAATAGAAAAGTCAGTCAAAATTTTACTCAGTGCATTGACTTGGTTTTTGTGGCGTACAGTACCAAGTTCTAAAAATGCAAATCCTGCATGCATTGCAAGTACAAGGATCGCACCGAGTAGAAGGAAAAGTAGATCAATATTTTGCATAAGGGCTCTGATTTGGTGCTGAATGTTACAGTTTGGTTCAAGTATAACGAGCTATTTGTGGGCGTGAAGAGGGGAAAGACGGGAAAAATTGATCAAAAATGGAGAAGAAGCTGCAAGACTCGATATAAAGCAAAACCCTGCACTAAGTTGGATTTTTTGCATTATTTCGGTGCGTTTAAAAAAATATGTATTATTTTAAGTTTTGAAAAATATGGTATTATTTTTTGTGTAAGGCATGTGTAAAATAAAAGGCTATATAAAAATAAAAACATAAATAAATTTTTTTTGCTCAATGCTGTAAAGTTCTAATTCTTGCATTTTAATATTGCATTTTTAGGATACGGCATGACTCAGATCTTCCTCTCATTATTTCCTTTATTGGCTTTAATTTTGGGGGGGAATATTCTAGAAAGAACAAAATTTTTAACGGATGGTTTTTGGAGTGGTGCAGAAAAACTCAATTATTATCTGCTATTTCCTGCAATGCTATTTGCTAATTTATCGACAGCGACGATTCATTTAGGCATGATCAAAACCATTTTTACGGTTTTGATTTCTATTTTGCTGATTACCTGTATCGTATTATATGTCATTCGTGCGACGCAAAAAACCGATGCTGCACGTTTTGGTGTCTATATGCAGAGCATGGTACGCTTTAATACGTATATGGGTTTAGCTATTGTTGCTGCATTATTTAGTCAACAGGGCATGACCATTTTAGCCATTACTTTGGCAATGTGCATTCCGATTGTAAATGTCTTATCTGTATTGGCGCTCACTCGACAGGACAATATGGATGCTCAATCTATTTTACTTTCTGTGTTGAAAAACCCCTTAATTATGGCGTGTGTGGTGGGGATTGCCTTTAATTTTTCAGGTCTGAGTTTATGGGCAGGCTTTACAGATTTAATTAGACAGTTGGCAATATGCAGTTTACCTTTGGGTTTGCTCTGTGTCGGTGCAGCTTTACAATTTACCGAGCTAAAAAAAGAGCTTTGGGTTTTATTCTTAAATACTTTTGCTCGATTGCTGATCATGCCAGCACTCGCTTATATGGTGTGTAGATTTTTACATTTAAGCCAACTTGAAACCCAAGTTTTAGTCCTGTTTTTTGCATTACCGACCGCCTCGGCATCTTATATTTTAACTAAGGTTTTGGGTGGGGATCATCAATTGATGGCTGGGGTAATCAGCTTGCAAACCTTATGTTCAGCATTTACTTTACCGCTCGTTTTGCTTTGGGTGATGTAGTCTAGGCTGAGTTTTCAAATTTTATATTTGTCCACAGAAATATTGAAATAATTGAATTTCTAAGAAGTCAGCAATTTTTTGTTGCTCTAAAATCGGCTGTGCAGTAAAGATCAAAAAAGTCTCTAAATAACAAAATTCATCCATGAGATGGAAAATGATATTTTGTAATTGATTACTTTTGAGTAACAGGCATGGGCTCATTCCTGAAAAATATAAAATGCTATCTGTATGCTGTAATACTCGAAAATTGGCTTGATGTAGAAGGTCGTGCGTGAGCTGGGCATCAATGGGAGTGGTATAAGGGAAGTCTACTTTTTGAATATCTACAGGAATCAGCTCCCAATCAATTTGACTGGTCGAGCCTCGCCAAAACGATGTTAAATATTGGTTAATATGTTCTGTGATTTCAATATCTAAGCTTTTATATGAAATAGCAAAGCGATCTAAAAAAGCGCATATTTCAGATAAAAGCTGTTTTTTATGATGAGACATTTTAATTTTGCTTGTTGAAAAGTGATTGAGTTTTATAAAGAAAGCCCACCGTAGTGAGCTTTCTTTATTGAATCAAATGTGTAAGTCAATCAAATTATTTGGTTGCTTGCTGTTGCTTGAGTTCAGCAGTAGAAGGCTGTACAACAATTTGATCAGATGTATTGGCTTTGACACCACCACCGAGAGATTTATATAACTCGACTTGGTTATTTAAGTTTGCTTGTTCTAACAATAATAAACCTTGTTCAGCTGCATAAGAACTACGCTGTGCATCTAATACGGTTAAGAAGCTATCAATACCTGCACGGAAACGTGCATTAGAAAGCTTATATGTGGTATTGGTTGCATCGACTAAACGGCGCTGTGCAGAAATACGATCACCAATATTTTGGCGAGTCGCTAATGCATCATTGACTTCACGGAAAGCAGATTGAATTGATTTTTCGTAATCAGATAAAGCAATTTCTTGATCTGTTTCCGAAATTTTAATGTTAGCTTTACGTGTACCCCAATCCCAAAGTGGAATATCTAAGCTTGGACCTAAAGACCAAACAAATGCGCCTGATTTAAATAAGTCACTTAAATCAGTTGAAGCATAACCTGCTGAACCCGTCAAACTAATGGTTGGGAATAAGCGTGCTTTTGCTGCACCAATATTTGCACCCATCGCAGAGAGTTTGTATTCAGCCGCACGAACATCAGGGCGGTTATGTAGCAAGTCACTTGGTAAGCCTGAAGCTAAAGCCGTGTTATTGGTGATCTTCGTTACACGTTGTGATGGCAATAAGTTGCTCGGTACTTGTTGACCAACCAAAAGATTGAGCAAGTTTTGTGCTTGTGCAATCTGTGTTTTATAGTTGGCAACATCATTCCGTGCAGTTTCTACCGACACTTGTGCTTGACGTACAGGCACTTCACTGTCAATCCCAACATCAAAACGTTTTTTGTTGAGATTATATGAATCAAGTTGTGCTTTTAAGGTTTGTTCAGCAAGTTTAAGTTGTGCATTGGCAAATGAATAATTCAGCCAAGCTTGTGCGACTTGACCAATTAAAGAGATTTGCGTTGCATCACGTGCACTTGCTGTCGCTAAATAACTGTCTAAAGCATTGTCTTTTAAACTACGAACACGTCCCCAGAAATCTAATTCATATGCAGTAACACCCAGACCAACATTATATGAAGTGACTGGTTTTTGAGTGTTCAATGTGTCCTGACGTAATATACCACCACTGGCACCAATCGTTGGAAGCTGATTGTTTTCAGTGATTTGATATTGTTGTTGTGCACGTTGAATGTTCAATGTCGCTGTACGTAAATCGCGGTTATTGGTTAAAGCAAGATCAATCACTTGCAGCAAACGTGGGTCTGCAAAAAAGTCTTTATAACCTTGTTCAGCAATAGAAGTACCTGATGCACTTTCAAGATAATTGGTCGGAATATTGGCTTGTACAACGGGCTCTGGGCCACGCATGCTTTGACATGCAGTCAAAGCAAGCGCAAGTGCAGATACCGCAATGCCACGACCTGAAATAGACCATAGATTTTGCATCACGATTTTTGCTCCTGAAGGTTTTGATTCTTAGGTTTGTATTTAAAGATACTACGGATCCAGACGAAGAATACAGGAATAAAGAAGATCCCTAGTAAGGTTGAGCTAATTACACCCCCCAATACACCATAACCGACTGAATGTTGGCTACCTGCACCAGCACCGCTTGCTAAAGCAAGTGGAAGTACACCAAAACCAAATGCCAATGTCGTCATGATAATTGGGCGTAAACGCATTTTTGCTGCATGTAATGTTGCATCAAATAGGTCTTCGCCTTTTTCTTGCAATTCCTTGGCAAATTCTACAATCAAGATCGCATTTTTTGCAGATAAACCGATGACTGCAATAATTGCCACTTGGAAGTAAATGTTATTTGAAAGGTTTGGATCACCTGAGAGCACCATACCTAACCAAGTTAAGCCCATTGCACCAACAACACCGAGTGGTACAACCAGTAATACTGAGAATGGAATTGACCAACTTTCATAAAGTGCTGCAAGACATAAGAATACGATGAGTAATGAAAGGGCATATAAGAATGGTGCTTGTGCGCCAGACTCACGTTCTTCTAAAGATAACCCTGTCCATTCATAGTCAAAACCTTGTAGACCCATTGATGGTAATTTGGCAATAATCTCTTCCATGGCTTGCATCGCATCGCCAGAACTTGTACCTGGTGCAGGTGTACCTTGGATATTCATTGATGAAATGCCATTGTAGCGTTCTAAGCGTGGTGAACCATATGTCCAAACCCCAGTTGCAAAACTTGAGAATGGAATCATTTCACCTTTATTATTGCGCACATACCATTTGTTCAAGTCCTCAGGCATCATACGCGCATTGGCTTCACCTTGAACATAGACTTTTTTCACACGACCACGGTCAATGAAGTCATTAATATAAGAACCACCCCAAGCCATACTCATCGTTGAGTTAATATCTGCAATACTTACACCCATTGCTCCAGCTTGTGCTTGGTCAATATTAATTTGGTACTGAGGAGTATCTTCCTGGCCGTTTGGACGCACGCCTATTAAGCGTTTGTCTTGTGCTGCCATACCTAAAATTGCATTACGTGCAGCAAGTAGTTGTTCGTGAGTTTGGCCAGCAGAAGCTTTTAACTGCAAATTAAAACCTGCAGTCACACCTAATTCAGGCATAGCTGGTAATTGTAGAGGCATCACATAAGATGCATCTTTAGCAATCATATTTAGCGCCATACCACGTTTGATGATTTCACCGATTTTTTGTTCAGGTGTTGTACGATCAGCCCAATCTTTCAGCTGAATAAATGCTAAACCTGCATTTTGACCGACACCTGTAAATGAGAAACCTGAAACGCTAAAAACCGATTCCACAGATTTTTTTTCATTTTCCATGAAATAGTGTGTCATTGTGTCGATGACTTTGTCAGTACGATCAAGTGTTGCATTTGGTGGTAATTGCACTAAAGTCATGACAACACCTTGGTCTTCTTCAGGTAAGAAAGACGAAGGCAACATTTTAAATAATACAACTAAAACCCCAATCACAGCAGCATAAACAATTCCTGAGAACAATTTATGATGTGTCATGAAGTTGACACCGCCTTTATACTTTTCAGCAGTACGATCAAAGGCATCGTTAAACCATCTAAAGAAGCGAGCAAAAATATTATTGCTTGGCTTTTTATGTGGATCATGCTGTTTTAGAATCGTCGCACACAATGCAGGTGTGAAGGTTAAGGCAACGATCAATGATAAAATCATTGCAGTTACAAGGGTAATGGAGAACTGACGGTAAATTACCCCTGTTGTCCCTCCAAAGAACGCCATTGGAACGAATACAGCAGTTAATACTGAGGTGATCCCGATTAATGCTCCTGAAATCTGTTTCATTGAAATTTCAGTTGCTGCAACAGGATCAAGATGATCCTCAACCATAACACGTTCGACGTTTTCAACCACAACGATGGCATCATCGACCAATAGACCAATGGCAAGTACCATTGCAAACATGGTGAGGGTATTGATTGAGAAGCCAAAGACGTTAATCACTGCGAATGTACCGAGTACAACCACAGGTACAGCCATTGTTGGAATGATCGTTGCACGCCAGTTCTGTAAGAATAAGAACATGACGAAGAATACAAGGATAACTGCTTCAATCAAAGTATGTACAACACTTTCGATTGATAATTTAATAAATGGTGTTGTATCAAAAGCCAACTTATCCTTCATGCCAACAGGAAAGTTTTTACGCAATTCAACCATACGTGCTTCAACAGCTTTTGCTGTATCTAGAGCATTAGCACCAGTTGCGAGTTTAATTGCTACGCCACCTGCAGGTTTACCATTGAATTTCGAGTCAAACTGATAATTATCAGCACCCAATTCAACCCGTGCTACATCACCTAAACGTACCTGAGCACCATCACTCGTATTACGTAGGAAGATGTTTTTAAATTGTTCTGGGGTAGTCAACATACTCTGTGCATTGACAGTTGCATTGAGCACTTGACCCTCAATCGATGGTGCGCCACCCAACTGACCTACAGCCACTTGTGAGTTTTGGGTACGAATTGCTGCTGCAACATCAGATGGGGTAATACCGAAGCTAGTCAATTTAGCAGGGTCTAACCAAATACGCATGGCATAAGAACCACCAAAGACTTGAACTTCACCTACACCAGCTACACGACTTAAAGGTTCAGAAATATTTGAATTAACATAATCCTTAATGTCATTTGCAGAGAGCGAGCTATCTGGCGAGTAAAATGCCAATACTTGTAAGAAGCTTGCACCAGACTTTGTAACCTTTACCCCTTGACGTTGAACATCTTCAGGTAAAAGAGCTGTAGCTGATTGCAATTTATTTTGAACTTGAACTTGGGCAATATCAGGATCAATCCCTTGTTCAAAGTTTAATTGGATCGATGCTTGACCATTCCCCGCACTGTTTGAGGAGATATAGCGTAAGCCATCGAGACCATTCATTTGTTGTTCAATAATCTGTGTAACCGTGTTTTCAACAGTCGCAGCAGATGCACCCGGATAAGTTGCAGAAATTGTAACTGTCGGAGGTGCAATTGTCGGATATTGTGCAATAGGCATTTTGGTTAGCGTGAGAATCCCCGCCAGCATAATGACTAATGCAATCACCCATGCAAAGATTGGGCGATGAATAAAAAATTGAGCCATTCAGTCTACCCCTTATGCATTTGAAGTAGCTTTGTGTTCAGTTGCTTTATCTTGCTGAGCAGGTTGTGCTCCACCTGTTTTTTGTTGAGTCGCAGGTGTTGCACCTTGAGGTGCAGCAGCTTGTGGTTGATAAGGTTTAGCAACAACTTGTTGTTCAGCTTTTACTTTGGCTATTCCATCTACAATGACTTTATCACCAGTGTTTAAACCTTGTGTCACGATCCAGTTTTGACCTTGTACACCTGCAGTCGTGATCGGACGTGCTTCAACAACACCTTTTGCATTCACTAACATCGCCATTGCTTGACCTGTTGGTGTGCGCGTGATAGCTGCTTGCGGAATCAAATACGCATTTGGAATCACCCCTTGTACGATTTGCGCGTTGGCAAACATGCCTGGAAGTAATAAATGATTTGGATTTGAGAATACTGCACGTAAAGTTACCGAACCTGTATCAGGGTTTACACTTGCGTCAGAAAATGCAAGATTACCTTCAATTGGATAAGTGCTGCCATCTTCAAGCTTCAAACGTACTTTGGTGTTATTGCTACGATCAATACTGCCTTGAGCCAATTGTTGACGTAGACGTAATAATTCAGCACTTGATTGATTAATGTCGACATAAATTGGGTCAAGTTGTTGAATTGTTACCAAAGCATTGGCTTGGCTTGCAGTCACTAAAGCCCCTGCGGTTACACTTGAGCGTCCAGATTGACCAGAGATTGGTGAACGAACAGTTGAATAACCCAAGTCAATTTGTGCATTTTTTACTGCAGCATTTGATGCAGCAATATCTGCTTCAGCGAGTTTAATCTGTGCTAATAAATCGTCATATTCTTGTTTAGAAACGGCATTAATACCAACAAGTTGACGATAACGATTGGCTTTTACTTGTAGCGCATTTAAGTTGGCTTGTTGACGTACTAAAGCTGCTTTTGCACTGTCTAAATTTGCACGGTTGCTACTCGAGTCAATTTCATACAAAGGTTGACCTTCACGGACAAAACTACCTTCAGTAAACAAGCGTTTTAAAATTACACCACTGGTTTGCGGACGAACTTCTGATACTTGGTATGCAGATGTACGACCTGATAACTCAACAGTTTGTTCTACACTTTGTGGTTGAGCAACAATGACACCAACTTCTGTCGGCGGCATTTTTTGGGCAGCAGCGCCACCTTGCTGTGCATCTTTGGGATCTTTGCTACAACCCACAAGTGCAAGACTTGTTGCTAAAGCACAAGCAGTAAGGGCAGGAGCCCAAAGCTTTGCCGACATCATCATTCCACCTCGTTTAGATTTTTATCTAAAAATAATTTGTTCGTATTCAACATGTATTTCGAAAACAAGTACCAAATGAGAGAAACCCATAATAAACCGATACTCCAACCTGCAAGCACATCAGTTAAAAAATGAGCACCCACATACACTCTTGAAATTCCCATACTCAGACACCATAAATAAGCGAAACTCATCAATAATTTAGCTTGTGTGTGTCGAAAAAATATAAAAATAATTAAACAAGCAATTACAGCAGCATAGATGCTGTGCGCACTAGGAAAAGATGCACCATAGGTTTGCACCATTTGGTAAACCGCTTCAGGTCGAGGGCGATGGATACAAGCTTTTAATATCCAACCAATACCCGAAGCCCCTAATAGGCTTACACTAATCAATGTAACATTTGCATATTTTTTTAAATATGCTTGCTGCAGGCAACATATTCCGCATAGTAATAACATGACAGGCAAACCACCTATATAAGATAAGGTGATCGAAACATGATCAAAAAAATCCGTACGATGCAAACTTATCCAATGTAGTATGCTTTGATCAAGTTGTTGTATATAAGAAATATTTAATCCAATATAACTTATACTATATCCAATACAGCCAAGGACGAATAGAAGGATATAAGGCATATTGGATGACCTTGCTAAGATTAATCACACATGTTGAGATTAAATAGTGTGCTAAAGTGTACTAGTCAGTACACTTTTTTTCAAGTCACTATAAATGAGTAATTTATAGTAATTTCTTTTTTTTAAAGTTTTAATCATTTGCACAAAATGATAACAATTTAACTAATGATTACTTTGATGTCCTGTAGAAGAGTGCTCCTCTACTTGTAGAGGTTGTTTCGGTGGCCAAAAGAAATCGAGTGGGCGAGTGAAAAAGTGAGTAAAGACTAATTTTGCCAAAGGTTTCCACTGTTCGAAACGGACTTGTCGTGCGCGTAGTGCCACAATGATGGTTAAGCTAAAACTCACGAATAAGTTGGTGATCCCGATCAGTAATACACCCAAGAAAGAAATAATAATCAGCCCAATGTCTGGTGAGCCATTGATACACATTAAACCTTGCATAAAATTGGCTGATGCAAAGGCAATATGACGAATATCGAGCGGTAAACCTAAAATAAAACCAATCGTTCCCATGCTGCCGAGCATAATTCCAAACAAAAAATTACCACCTAAAGCACCGAGATTACGTTCAATATAGTCTGCAAATTGATCGAGTTTGGCTTGACCTAACCAATTTTTTAATTTTGGATGTGCTTTTAAACGTGGACCAACCTTACGATAAATTGCCATATTGTCAAAATATCCAGCGATTAACCCAGATAAAAATAAACATACTCCTGCAATGGCTGCATGAGGTATTGCCAAGGAGGTAAAAGGATTTAAGCTATGTAACAGCGTTGTAGCTTTAGCATGTGTGAGCAAAGGTTCATGCATCGAGACTTGCCAAAGCCATGTGATTAGCGCGGCTGTCGGAATAGCAATGGAGATATTCCCCAAAATGGCAATAAACTGAGTGCGGATAATATTAATAATCAATCCTGCAAGCTCGGCAATTTGCGCCGTTTTTGACCCTTTTCGATGCTGAACGGTAGATGCGAGTGCTGCTGCAGTCATAGCGGGTTGTTTGGTCGCAACTGTGAAATGCAAGACATGAATGAACATAAAGCCTAAGGCATAATTCATACTGTAGATAAAGGCATGTAAAAATGGCGCTAAGATCAAACGTGCGCTGAGAATCTTCAGTGTTGCCATTGTGGCAATGATCACGCCTGCACCCGCAGCCGCTTTATACATGGCTAAAAAGCCTTTTTTGTCCGTACTTACATAGTGCTCGCCCGTTTTGCTGGCATTTTCGGTCACTTGTAGGGCGATCAGTTCACTGTTGGTTCTGAGTAAATGACGTACACTGGTTTCATTATAATTGGCATGTACGAGGTCAATGAGCAACTCGCCACACGAAAGTGCACGTACCTTGTTTTCTTCAACGATGAGGTTGAGTAAAATTTCCACACGATCTAGACATTGTTCAAGTAAAGACAATAAATACGTCAAGCTTAAACTTACCCCAATGCGTTTAGTGGCACGGCGAATTTTTAACACCACATCACGACATTGTTCGATCATAACCAAAGCTTGATCAGCATCTGGTGGTGGGGTAACAGCAATATCATCAGCATTACGATATTGCTTTTTGTAGGCATTAATAAAGTCTACAATTTCACGATTTTGTACCAAAAAGGGTGATTCATATTCACTCAGTTCAGGATAAGCATTAATAAACTCAGGATATAACCCAATACCACTAATCCGATAGGACAGTACTGTGATAGCTGTGATCATTTCCCGTTTTACATTCAGTTCTGCTTGTGGAAAATGTCCTTGAGTTAAAATCAGAAAAAGCTGATTCCATTGCTCATCTTTAATATGTTCGAGCCAATAACGATCAGTCCGCTGATGAAAAACATTGCCCACCAAATCTCGTAAGTCTGTTTCATCACGAAGTAGAGGAAGAAAATAAGCACCCACACGCTGTGCAAGCTGATTCCAAAAACCATCAAGCGATAAAATACCGCTGTCTGCATATAAGCTGGCTTGTTTATGTTGATTAATTATTTTGAGTAAATAACCTTGAACATTCAAAGCTGCAGTGGGGGTAATCAGCAAAGCTTGAATCAATGTTTGAACATTTTGTTGGGTTTGTTCGATATCGTGACTGTCAGAAGGACGAATACGATTAATCAATTCAATCAGAAGAAATTCGCTAGGAATAGCTTGAGGGGATTCAAGCTGTTCCTGCATTTTTAGGAAAATATCATTAAATTTTATATGCATAAGCAAATTGTAAGTTGAGTTTATTGAATTCTATGCAACGCCAATTGTGCCAAATTAAATAAAGCTTGACGATAAACACTCTCAGGTAACTGTTCTAAAGCACGTATCGCGGTTTGCGTTTCTTCAGTCGCGCGTTGACGACAATAATCAAGCGCACCAGAATTTTGTACAATTTGAATCACTTCAGTTAAATGTTCTGTTCCACCCGTGGCAATACTCTTACGCACAATCTCATGCTGCTCACCTGTGGTATTTTGTAAAGCAGAGATTAAAGGTAAAGTGGGCTTACCTTCCATTAAATCATCACCAATATTTTTACCTAATGTTTCAGCGTCAGAGGTGTAATCTAAAATATCGTCAATAATTTGGAAAGCATTGCCAAAGTGACCAGCAAATAAACGTAATGGTTCACGGTACTCAGGTTTGCCTGCTAAAATTGCTGCACCTTCGGTCGCTAGTTCAAATAAGCGCGAAGTTTTACCATGAATAATATCAAGATAGGTTTGTTCGCTTGTTTCTGGTTGGTGTTGTGCTTGCAGTTGTAATACTTCACCTTCAGCAATTTCACATGTACCTGTCGAAAAGTCTTTCAACAAAGTCATATTGTCTAAATCTACCAATAAGTCAAACGCACGAGAAATGAGAAAGTCCCCAACTAAAACGGCAGTTTGATTATTCCACGTTGCATTTGCCGTTGGGCGACCACGTCTTAGACCAGATTCATCGACAACATCATCATGTACCAAAGTTGCGGTATGGAGCATTTCGATAATCGCAGCAAGTTTACGATATTGATCCATCTCAGCATCTAATACGCCACATGCTTTTGCAGCAAGTAGACACATAATTGGACGCATACGTTTACCGCCTGCTTCAACCACATGTTTACTGACCGCCATCACCAAAGCAACTTTTGACGTAATCCCTTCATTGATAAATGTATCCATCGCTGCAAAGTCAGTAGCAACAGGCGCGAGAATATCTTGCTTAAAGTCGATGGTCATGTGAAGGAAACCTCATACAAATGCATTTTTAAGTGACTAGTGTAAACAATTAATAACGATCAATGTTACTTAAGAAAACAGACATTGTACTGAATCTTAATGAAATGTTCTTAATTTGTCCAAAATATGATGTTGATTAAGTCTTTGTGTAGTCGTTCTTTTGCGCTCCATACTAACGGAATTCGTTTTAAAATCTATTTCAATTTTTGTAAATTTGAAAATAAACCATATAAATTCAATCCCTCAACCTTAATAGTTAAGTTTTTATTTGAATATTTTACATACAACTTGAATATTTAACGGAAATGGCTTGTTGTTTGCTTTATTATCCCTTAAAATCTTTGCCCTTGTATAACCCCCAGTAGCGTTCGTTATAAGATCGAAATATTCCTTTTTCGGCACGACGATACGGGCAAGTTGGAGTACATTATGTACGCAGTAATCCAAAGCGGTGGTAAACAGCACCGTGTTGTTGAGGGTGAAACCCTTAAAGTTGAATTGTTGAAAGCTGAAACTGGCGCAACGATTACATTTGACGATGTATTAATGGTTGTGAATGGCGAAAGCATTCAAATCGGTGCTCCAGTTGTTGCTGGCGCAAAAGTAACTGCAGAAGTGGTTGGTCATGGTCGTCACGACAAAATCCGTATTGTTAAAATGCGTCGTCGTAAACATTACCGTAAACAACAAGGTCACCGTCAATGGTTCACTGAGTTGAAAATTACTGCGATTGCAGGCTAATCACTAGGAGTAAGTAGACATGGCAACTAAAAAAGCCGGTGGTTCGACACGAAATGGTCGTGATTCAAACCCTAAAATGTTAGGTGTTAAAATGTACGGTGGTCAAGCTGTGACTGCTGGTAACATTATTGTTCGTCAACGTGGTACTGAATTCCACGCGGGTACAAACGTAGGTATGGGCCGTGACCATACTTTATTTGCTACTGCTGACGGCATTATCAAATTTGAAGTGAAAGGTCAGTTTGGCCGTCGCTATGTATCTGTTGAAGCGTAAGTTTTAACTGTACAGAAAAGACCCGCTTTATTGCGGGTTTTTTTATGCTCTAAAATAGTGAAAGTGCAAAGAAAATCTTCATCATGATGAATGAATTTCTACAAATTATGCTAATAACAATACAAAACTTCTTATTTTCTCTAATATTAGCTCTAAAATTTGGTTTATGATAAATCATCTAACAAATTGCTATAGTGCAAATATATAAAAGGTGAACATATGAATATGCTTCGTAAAACCATGAGTGCAGTCGCAATCAGTGCAGCGCTACTTGCACCTGCAATGATGAGCACAACAGTTTTTGCTGCAACCGCCGCAACGGAGCAACAAGCAACCAATAACTTGGTGAAACAATTGAGCGGTATCCAAAGTTTATCAGCAAACTTTGAGCAAACCACTAAAGCGACAAGCGGTAGTAAAGTCGCTCAACAGAAAGGTTTGTCTGCACAACACATGAACCAAACCTTTAAAGGGGTAATGAAAGTTGCACGTCCTGGTAAGTTCTATTGGGAAACAACGTCACCTGCAAAACAAACCATTGCAACGACGGGTAAAATGGTGTGGATCTATGACCCTGACTTACAGCAAGCTGTGCGTCAAAGCTTAGATGAGCAAGTGGCAAATACCCCAGCATTGTTGCTTTCAGGGAATACTGCGCAAATTCAAAAAGCTTATCGTATTACCCAACCTGACCGTACAAAAACTTATTATACGTTGTTCCCTAAAGACAAAGAGGGTGCATTCCAAAGTTTAACCATTAGTTTTGCTGCAAACAAAGCACCTAGTCTTATGATTTTAAAAGATTCTTTAGGTCAAACCACTTATGTGAAGTTTAATAATGTGAAGCTCAATCCATCATTACCTGCATCAACATTTAATTTTGCACCACCCAAAGGTACAGATATTATTGACCAATAAAATAGAACTGATGAATAGATCTTTGCAACAAGAAAGCAGCTTTCGAGCTGCTTTTTTTATGGTTATGATAGAGTGCTTTTATGATAAAAAAATTAAATAATGAAAAATTTTAAACATGCATTACATGAACAAAAGTTAGTACATCCTTTTGATTTAAGTGCGGATTTATTTTTTTGTTGGTAGATGAGAACTTCAAAATTTTTTTATCAAATAAATACACATGTTTGGTGGAAGTAAAATAACAGGAAAAGCCTTATGACTAGACATATGCATAATCCCTTTAGACATGAAGATGGGGCTCAAGTTTATGATCTTTCAGCAGAGATGTTCTTCTGTTTGCTTCAGCTCTATCGTGATTTTTCTAAAAAACAGGCAGGCTTTGAACTGACACACTATTATGAAATTTATTTACAAGTTTATCAAAATACAAGAGTATTAACTGCTCTATTCACCCCAAAATCCAATCTGAGTGCTTATTTAGAATCCTATCGTTTTGATTATGATATTGTCCATCAAAAACAGATTGATCATTTTCAACCGTCCTTTCAAGCCTTACCTGAGCCTTTGCATTTTTATCATTTTACGGATCACTTTTCTGATTTAATCATCCCTGCAACCATGTTAAAAAATTTATATTTAAGCTATCAAACATTTTTGCATCAAAATAAAACAGGTTTACCTTTGCGTTGGCATAGTTATAGTATGGCATTTTTAGGCAATGAGCCTTTAATGGCTGTGGCAATTTATCCTGCAAGTGATCCTGATCATTGGATGAATGGTACTTTAGGTGGTTTGGAAGGAAATGTAATTTATGATTTAAAACGAGACACGATTGTTAAATCTAATGTACGTATTTGGGGTGTGTTAAAAAACCGAAATGAAGATGAAGCAGCCGCACGCAAACGTGAAAATAAACGTTTAAACAAGAAATTAAGAAAGCAAAGTAGGCAATAATTACAATAATCAATTTCAATTTGGATGTTGTGGTTTTATGATACTTATATCGCAATACATGTTTGAAAGACCGCATCATGCAAGTACATTTAAAGAAAACGTTGGTTGCTTCTGCACTTCTATCTATTTTATTGGTGGTTTCAGGCTGCCAAGAAAAACCTGCTTCACAGGCAGAAGCAGCATCTGCACAACAAGCAAAAAAAATTGAAATTCCTTTGATTCAAGCAAAAATCGAGCGTGTAGAACTGCCTGAAAAACAATTTTGTGATGAAGATGGTTGTACTCAATATGATTTTCAAACGGTTAAAACGCAAGTCACATGGATTGATGATTATTTTTTAAATCGTATCAAAAAAGATGTTCCGAGTGCTTTTGAAAAACCAACCAAAGAGGCAACAGCAACAAGCAATGAGGCAGCAAGCCAAAAGGGATTAAGCCAAAGTTCAATTTATGTTCGTTTTATTTCTCAGCAGTATAATTTAGCAACTTTTATGATCCAGTCTTATACCTATGCAGCAGGTGCAGCGCATGGCATGTATCATAATGAATATGTCACTTTTGATTTATCCACCCAAAAGCGTTTGGCATTAACAGATATTTTAAAACCGAATGTCGAGGCTAAAGTGGCTGAACAATTGTATGATGCCAATGCAAACTGGTTGACGCAACATGACATTACCCGTGAAAAATTACAGCTTAGTGATAACTATTATTACGGCCCAAAAGGGATTGTTTTTGTTTATCCTTTATATGAATTAGCATCTTATGCAGAAGGGATGACAGAACTAACTTTACCTTATTTAAGTGCAAGAGATTTGGTCAAAGCTGAGTATTTACCAAGTTTACCTGTGATTGAAGCTGTCGCTGAAAAGCCTGTTGAGGCAGAATAAGCTCATTTTTCAACACAATATTTAAAATCTCTCCTGTGAATTTGCTCTGTCACTGTATTTTTTATGGTGAAGAGCTTACACTATAATCAGTTTTTTTCTCTTATTTAGATTGACTATGATCGACCCGAAATTAATCAGAAATAATATTGAGGCTGTAAATTTAGCCTTGGCAAAACGTGGTGTGCAACTCAATGTCGAGGAGTGGGCATCACTTGAAACTCGCCGTAAAGAAATTCAGTCCAAAACTGAAAATCTGCAAGCTGAGCGTAATTCGGGTGCAAAACAAGTTGGTCAAATCAAAAAAGCGGGCGGCGATGCTTCTGAAATCATGGCACGTATGTCTGCAATTGGTGATGAAATCAAAGCTGCGGAAGTTGAGCTGAACGAGTTACAAGCTGAACTTGATGCAAAATTGATGTCTATTCCAAACATGCCACATGAATCCGTGCCTGAAGGTAAAGATGAAAGCGACAATGTGGAAATCTTAAAATGGGGCACACCGCGTCAGTTTGACTTCGAGATCAAAGACCATACCGATCTGGGTGAAATGATGGGTGGTTTGGAATTTGAAACTGCAACTAAGCTTACAGGGACACGTTTTAGTGTATTAAAAGGTCCATTAGCGCGTTTACAACGAGCATTGACGCAATTTATGCTCGATACGCATACGCTGAAAAATGGCTATACCGAAGCTTATGTACCTTATTTGGTGAATGCTGATTCTTTACGTGGCACAGGTCAACTGCCTAAATTTGAAGAAGATTTATTCAAATTACAAGGTGAAAAGGAATACTACCTGATCCCAACAGCAGAAGTACCAGTGACTAACTTTGTGCGTGATGAAATCATTGATCCTGAACGTTTACCTTTAAAATATGCTGCGCATACGCCATGTTTCCGTAGTGAAGCGGGTTCTTATGGTCGTGATACCCGTGGTTTGATTCGTCAGCACCAATTCGATAAAGTTGAAATGGTTCAGATCGTTAAACCTGAAGATTCTATGCAGGCTTTAGAAGATTTAACTGGTCATGCAGAAGGCATTTTACAAGCTTTAGGTTTACCGTATCGTAAAATCGTACTATGTGGTGGTGACATGGGCTTTGGCGCATGTAAAACTTATGACTTAGAAGTTTGGGTACCTAGCCAAAATACTTATCGTGAAATTTCTTCATGTTCAAATATGTGGGACTTCCAAGCGCGTCGTATGAAAGCGCGTTATCGTACAGACCAAAAGAAAACAGAATTTGTGCATACGTTAAATGGTTCTGGTTTGGCTGTAGGTCGTACTTTACTTGCAGTGATGGAAAATTATCAACGTGCAGATGGTTCAATCGAAATTCCTGAAGTCTTACGTCCATATATGGGCGGGGTTAGCTTTATTGATTAATGATCATGTAAGCAAGCATGTTTGAAATGAAATAAGCCAAATTTGATATTTGGCTTATTTTTTATCATTAGTATAAATATTGAAATCAGTTGAGTTTGAATTTGAGATGGATGTCTTAATTTATAATGAATTAGCAAATCAAAAAATTATGGGTTTGGATAAACTTATTGCCTACTTGCAAGATGATAATTTTAAATCCGCAGAAGTTAAAAAAATTCAACCAAATTTATATCGTGCCAAACTGAACCGTAGCGATCGTATTTTATTTTCTGTTTATCAATATCAACAAAAAAATTATATTTTAATCTTAGAATATTTAAAAAATCATGATTATCAAGGCTCGCGGTTTTTAAATGAAGATGTTCAAATCAATGAAGCTGAAATTCCTGATGTTGAATCTATCGATGAAATGGAAGCACAGGAACAATTGGTGTATATCAATGCCAATAACCCCAATTTTGTCTATTTAAACAAATTTATTTCATTTGATGATGTGCAGCAGCATATTTATAAACAATATCCGCCTTTGGTGATTATTGGTTCAGCAGGTAGCGGTAAAACCGCGATTTTATTGGAAAAAATGAAGCAGTTGGAAGGGCAGATTTTATATGTCACTTTATCTTCATTTTTGGTGAAAAACTCACGTGAGTTATATTATTCTGACCAATATTATAATGATCGACAATTGGTCGATTTTTACTCCTATCAGGATTTTATTGAAAGTATAGCAATTCCTGAACATGCTTTTGCTGATATTGAATTTTTTAGAACATGGTATAAAAAACATTATAAAAATAGCTTCAATGCACACAGTATTTATGAAGAATTTAAAGGTGTATTGACAGGTGCAATGACAGATCAGGCTTATTTGTCTGAACAGGATTATTTAAATCTAGGCATTAAGCAATCGATATTCAGTGTCGAGGAAAGAACTGAAGTTTATCGAATTTTTCAGCACTATTTAACTGAACTTAAGAAAAATAATTTATCTGATATTAATATTTTAAGCTTTGAATATCTGCAAAAAGTCAAACCCGCTTATGATTATGTGGTGATTGACGAAGTACAGGATATTACTGCGATCCAACTCTATTTGATTTTAAATAGTCTGAGTGATAAAGGATTATTTTTAATGTGTGGAGATGCCAATCAAATTGTGCATCCAAATTTTTTCTCTTGGGCAAAGGTAAAAAGTTTGTTTCATCGTCATGAAGAACTGCATCATGGCATGGAAATCACCCATATATTGCAACACAATTATCGTAATGCGCAGCGAATTACCGAAATTTCCAATCGGGTATTATTGTTAAAAAATGCTCGATTTGGCTCGATTGATAAAGAAAGTCATTATTTAGTGCGAAGTAATGCAGATATACAGGGCGGTGTTTATTTTTTAAAAAATCGACCTGAAATTTTACATGAGCTAGATCAAAAAACTGCGGTATCCACACAGTTTGCGGTCATCGTGATGCATGAAGAACAAAAGAAAACCGCACAGCGGGTTTTTAAAACGCCCTTGGTCTTTTCGATTCAGGAAGCCAAAGGCTTAGAGTACCAAAACATTATTTTATATAATTTTGTCAGTCAGTCTGCCGCACATTTTAATGAAATATGCGGTGAGATTTCATTGCAGGATCTGCAAAGTGATTTTGTCTATGCACGTAATAAAGACAAAGCGGATAAATCACTTGAAATCTATAAATTTTATATCAATGCTCTATATGTTGGATTAACACGTGCAATGTCCAATATTTATTGGGTGGAACAGCAAGATCAACATCAGATTTTTCATTTGCTGGGTATGGATCAGGCTGCGGAAGTACTTGATTTACAAGATCAACAGTCAAGCTTAAAAGAGTGGCAAAAAGAAGCGCAGAAGCTCGAACTGCAAGGTAAAAAAGAACAGGCAGAGCGGATTCGACGTGAGATTTTAAAAGAAGAATCACCGAATTGGGTAGTATTAAAAGACAGTGAACTGCGACATTTAGAACATCGGGCATTGCAAGACAAAGATAAAAAATCTCAATTGGCTTTATTTGAATATGCCGTGGTTTATCAGCATCAGGCGTATTTAATTCAATTGGCAAAAATTGGATTTAAGCCTGCAATCAGTGTCTTTAATATGCGTCATGAAGTGGTGGCACATAAAGCTGAGCAGGGTATTTTGTCTAAATATTATATGAATTATCAGGTGAAACATCCGACAGCATTGCTGAAAAAGATTGAAAAATTTGGCATTAATCATCGCAATGAATTTAATCAAACGCCATTAATGGCTGCTGTTTGGGTTGGTAACGGTGCATTTTATCAGCAGCTTTTACAAGATGGTGCTGATGTTGGATTATTAGATGGACATGGGTTAAATGTCTTACAAATTGCACTACAACGTGTCACTATTCAGCCTAAGTATGCAGCCAACTTGACTGACATTGCAGCATATTTACCGCAAGACAGCATTGTTTTACAAATCAGCCAACGCTTATTTAAACTAGAATCGCATGATGCTGAATATATGATTTTTCAACTGATGTACGTTATGAGTATGATTCAGGGTTATCAGCGTTATGCACATGATGAAAAAGGTTTTGATAGTGCTGTATTGTTGGAAAATCTAGAAAAAATATCTGGTACGTTATTTGCTAAAAAGAAATTAAAGCGAAGTTATATCAGTTCACTTTTGTCTAAAAATGAAACAACAGGCAGTGACAAATATAACAAGCACTTATTTATACGAACGGGACGTGGGCAATATTTGCTGAATCCTGAATTGGTCATCAAAGTCAATGGGGAGTGGCAGCCGATTTATCAGAGTATGAATGTGCAACGGGTTGATTTTTATATGGATGAACCCGAAGTACCTGAACTGGCAAATAATCAGCATTGGCAAGATAAGTTAAAACAGATCAATCAGTTTAATCGAAATCGTACATTGGCTTTTTTTGATGTTATTGGTCGTAAAGATGGTGCTAAAATTGAAACCGAATTGTAAAGGTGCATAGTGTGGATATTTTTCCAATTTCATTAAAATTACAGCAACAGCCCTGTTTGTTGGTGGGCGGTGGTCATATTGCCTATCGAAAAGCAGTACTTTTGGCAAAATCTGGGGCAATCATCCATGTGATCGCACCTGAAATTGAGCAAGATTTATTGCAAATTGTGCATGCAACTCAGGGGCAATATCATGCGGAAAAGTTTAATGCGCAGGTGAGTCTAAGCACTTATCGTTTGGTGATTGCTGCAACCAACGATAAAGCAGTCAATAAAGCGGTGTTTGAGGCATGTGAAGACCTTAATGTTTTGGTCAATAGTGTGGATGATCCACCGCATTGCCGTTTTATGGTGCCTGCAATGATCGATCGTTCACCGTTGGTGGTGTCGATTGCGACCAATGGTGCTTCGCCTGTGTTATCCCGTCAGATTCGTACCAAACTAGAAACTTTAATTCCACATGGTATGGGAAAACTTGCTGATTTTTCAGGAAAATGGCGTAAAGCAGTGAAAGAAAAAATTACCAATCCTGATGAACGTCGTATTTTTTGGGAAGATTTATATGCAAGTCCTCTGAAAGAGCAAGTTTTTAATGACAATCTGAATGAGGCGGATCATTTAATTGAGCAAGCATTAACTGAATGGCAAAAACCAAAAGGTGAAGTGTATCTCGTGGGTGCTGGACCAGGTGATCCCGAATTATTGACTTTAAAAGCATTGCGTTTAATGCAACAAGCTGATGTGGTGATTTATGATCGCTTGGTTTCACCTGCCATTATGGAACTGTGTCGCCGTGATGCAGAAAAAATCTATGTCGGTAAAGCTCGTTCAAATCATTCTGTACCCCAAGATGGGATCAATGCTTTGTTGGTCGCGTATGCTTCACAAGGTAAACGTGTTTGTCGTTTAAAAGGCGGTGACCCATTTATTTTTGGACGTGGTGGTGAAGAAATTCAAGAACTATTTGCGGCGGGCATCGCTTTCCAAGTTGTGCCAGGCATTACCGCAGCATCGGGCTGTTCGGCTTATGCAGGTATTCCATTGACCCATCGTGACTATGCACAAAGTGTTCGTTTTCTAACAGGACATCTCAAAGAGGGCTCACCTGAGTTGCCATGGCAAGAGTTGGTTTATGAAAATCAAACCTTAGTCTTGTATATGGGCTTGGTCGGTTTAGAGAAAATTTGTGAAAAACTCATCGCACATGGTCAGCGTGCTGATATGCCTGTGGCTTTAATTTCTAAAGGGACTACCCCTGAGCAAAAAGTCGTGATTGGAACTTTAGCAGACATTGCGTTCAAAGTAGAAGAATATCAAATTCAAGCACCAACCTTAACCATTATTGGTGAAGTGGTGAGTTTACGTGAACAGTTGCAGTGGCGATAACACTGTAACTTTTATTCAAAATAGGTCAATCTCCCGTGATACATGTTGTTTTATACGAACCTGAAATTCCTGCAAATACTGGGAATATTATCCGTTTATGTGCCAATACAGGTGCACAATTACATTTGGTTAAGCCTCTGGGATTTCAATTAGATGATAAAAAATTGCGCCGTGCGGGATTGGATTATCATGAATGGGCACATATGAAAGTATGGGAAAATTTTGAGCAATGTCTTGCGCATTTGGCTGAACAAGGTATTGAGCGTGATGCCATTTACCCATTAACCACGAAAGGTTTTGAAACGCCACATACTTCTGATTTAAACCGTCCAGTGGCTTTACTGATGGGACCAGAAACGCGTGGTTTGCCTGAAGACGTTCGTATGATGTTTCCCAAAGCGCATTGGATTCGTTTACCGATGGCACCAAATTCGCGCAGTTTGAATTTATCCAATGCGACTGCGGTAATTTTATATGAAGCATGGCGTCAGCAAGGTTTTCAAACCTTAACAGACTAGACGCAATTACATTATAAATGCTCATGAATATGGGCATTTTTTTATTGATATTAAGTAAAGTTCAAAAGAATAGAATGTGTTTATTAAATTGATATCAATGCTTTTTATCATATCGAAATCAACGATGATATTTTTGCATTTTTAAGCTGATGTGTGAACAATAAGAGCTCTAAACATAAATATATGATGACATTAAAATGAAAACGATCGGTCTTATTGGAGGCATGAGTTGGGAATCTTCAGCGCTTTATTATCAACAATTGAATCGTCAGATACAGCAACGTTATGGTGGTTTGCATTCTGCTCAAGTGATTTTAAATAGTGTTAATTTTCATGATATTGAAGTTTTGCAACGAGAAAATCGTTGGGATGAAGCAGGGCAATATTTGGCAAAAATTGCTGTGCAGTTAGAAGCTGCAGGTGCTGATATCATCGCCTTATGTACCAACACCATGCATAAAGTTGCAGCCGAGATAGAAAGTGCAATATATCGCCCGTTTTTGCATATTGCGGATGCCACCATTCAAGCGATTCAGCAACAGAAAATACAACGGGTTGGCTTGCTAGGTACAGCATTTACCATGCAACAAGATTTTTATAAAGGTCGATTGTTGGCACAAGGCATTGATGTGCAGACGCCAAGTGCTCATGATCAAATCATCATTCATGACGTGATTTATCATGAATTATGCCGTGGTCATGTCCTTGAATCTTCTAAACAACAATATTTAAATATTATTCAAGCCATGATCGAACAAGGTATAGAAGGTGTGATTTTAGGCTGTACTGAAATTGGTTTATTGATTCAACAGCAAGATCTAAACATTCCTGTATTTGACACCACACAAATCCATGTCAATGCTTTGGTTGATTTTGCTTTGTCATTGTAATCTTTTAATTCCTAGATTCAAAATTGATCGAAAATAAAAAACCAGTGACGAATCACTGGTTTTGATACATTCATGTTATTGAATGAAATTATGCTTGTTGAATACCCGCAACGAGCCAATCTTGTGTAGAACCCGCAGGTTTTACAAAATGCCAGATTTCTGTGAATGGAACAGGTTGACTGTTCAAATCTTCGCTTACTGTACCTGTAAAGCGTACACTCACGACATATTGACCATTTTCTGTCGCTGAATCAGTGACCATTGCATTTAAATTAGAAAACTCAGCAACATCTTGATCTTGGTTTGCCATGATATCGCTATACATAGACTGATAAAGATCAGGCGTTAAATAACGCTGAATTTCGTTAATATTGCTTGCAGTATTCATCGACTGAATATGGTTAAAACGTTGACGTGCAATACGTAAAAAGGCAGCAGGTTCAGTGCCATCTGGAAGTTGGTTGCCGCTTTGTGTTGATGCTGCACCAAAAGGCGCTTGTGTTGCAGTAGAACCACCTACAGATTGACCAAAGATATTGGTGTTATCACCATTTTGTGCTGTAGATGAGCGACCAAAAGGAGTTGAACTTGGGCCTGCATTATTAGGTGCATAAGGATTAGAGGCTGCTAATTTTTTTTTTGCACCAAATTTACGGAACAAGAAGAAAGCACCACCCGCAATCAGGATGAGCCAGATCCAACTTGGGATGCCGCCTTTTTCCTCTTCTTGCTGAGCCGCTGCTTGCTGTTTCGCTAATTCTGCGTCATTGGTCTGTGCTTGAGTATTGGCATTGTTGTCGTCTGCCATTGCGTTTGCAGCAACAGCTCCAATCGCAGCACCTGCTACACCAGCAGCAACCATTTTACCTACACCAGAACCAGATTTCTGTTGGGTATTTTGAGCAGGCATTGGTTGTTGTACAGGCGTAGCTTGTCGAGGTTGTGAGTAAGACTGACTTGGAGTAGCAGAGCGGCTCATACCATGACTTTTACCACCGCCTGCACGTTTAGCTTCCGCTAAAGGTGCAACCACCAATGCTGCCATCAGTACACCCGCCATTAAACCACGCTGTCGAACTTCCATTGAATTTTCCTACTAGAAATAATATGTTGATTGAACTTCTATATATGCAGCTTTTTCAGTGAAATTTCAAGAATGATTGCCATTTTTTTGCACAGTCATTCACATAAAGACAACGATTTCTTTAATTATGCTCATCACACAGTTGAATGGCTTCACTTAAAGCTTCATGTAAGCGAGCAACAGCAATGATTTGTACCCCAGCGATCGGTTTTTGTGGTGCATTGCCACGTGGCACAATGATGTATTTAAAACCATGTTTAATGGCTTCTTTTAAGCGTTCCTGACCATTGGGTACAGGACGTATCTCACCCGATAACCCGACCTCACCAAAGACAGCAAGCTGTTGGGGGAGTGCTTTAGAGCGTAAACTCGACGCACAGGCTAAAAGCACGGCTAAATCTGACCCTGTTTCCGTAATCTTTAAGCCGCCGACCACATTGACATAAACATCTTGTCCTGATGTTTGTACCCCACCATGACGATGCATCACGGCCAACAACATATTTAAACGGTTTTGTTCCAAACCTAAAGCAACACGGCGAGGTTGTCCATGTGCATCATCGACCAAAGCTTGTACCTCAACCAAAAGAGGACGTGTACCTTCACGGCTGATCATCACCACTGAACCGGGAATAGCTTCATCATAACGGCTCAAAAAAATGGCTGAGGGATTAGCCACTTCTTTTAAGCCTTTATCCGTCATGCCAAATACGCCCAGTTCATTGACCGCACCAAAACGGTTTTTTACGGCACGAATCATACGGTAGCGTGAGTCAGATTGTCCTTCAAAATACAAAACACAGTCGACCATGTGTTCTAAAACACGAGGCCCTGCAAGCGAACCTTCTTTGGTGACATGACCGACAATAAATAATGCAGTACCACTGTTTTTGGCAAAACGGGTTAAAAGCGCAGCCGACTCACGGATCTGGGAAACGCCGCCAGGTGCAGATTGTAAAGTTTCAGTATATAAGGTTTGGATCGAGTCTAAAATTGCAACGGATGGACGCAGTTGCGCCAAGGTTTCACAAATACGCTCTACACAGGTTTCCGCCATGACTTGCAGTTTATCAGTAGGTAGATCTAAACGGTTGGCACGTAATGCCACTTGTGACAAAGATTCTTCACCTGTGACATACAGTGCTGAGCTGTTGGCTGCTGCCATATAGGTTGCAGTTTGTAGCAAAATAGTGGATTTACCAATGCCAGGATCGCCGCCAATCAAGACCACAGAGCCTGTCACCAAGCCACCGCCAAGGACACGATCAAATTCACCAATTCCTGTTGCGAGACGAGTTTCAGTCGACACTGCAACTTTATTTAAGGTCGTCACATTCGCTGCTTGACCTGCATAGCCACCCCCCATAGGTTTGGCACGGTGTGATACCACAGGTTCTATACGCACTTCAGTCAAGCTATTCCATTCACCACAGTCAGAACATTGTCCTGACCATTTAGGATGATCTGTGCCACATTGTTCGCAACGATAGAGTGTTTTTGCTTTTGCCATAATTGTTTATATAATTTCAATTTTGTTTGGACTATACAATAAATTTGTTCATATCAGCAGATAGATATTAAAAAGAGCGACTGTTTAAGTCGCTCTGATCTCAAATTTGAATTAAATCCATAGATCTTCATTTATGTTAATACAATTCACCTGATTTACGTTTATCAAGGAAATCCTTAGTTTCTTTCACAATTACGCTTGAAAGTAATAATAAGGCAATTAAGTTTGGAATTGCCATTAGACCGTTAAAGGTATCTGCAAAGAGCCAGACTAAGTCAAGCGTTGCTACCGTTCCAATAAAGACTGTTGCGATATATATTAAACGGTAAATGAGGACAAATTTTTCACCTAATAAATAGGTCGCACACTTTTCACCATAATAACACCAGCCTAAAATGGTAGAGTAGGCAAAGAAAATAATCCCGAACGTTACCACCCAACCGCCAACCCCTGGTAGTAAACGATCAAAAATATGTGTAGTTAACACTGCACCTGTTTCTGTACCAAAAGTATTTCCAGCAACCAGATAACCCATGACTAAAACAATACCTGTGATACTACATACAATAATAGTGTCGATAAATGTACCCGTCATGGATACTAGGCCTTGACGAACAGGGTGATCCGTTTTCGCTGCGGCAGCTGCAATTGGTGCAGAACCCATACCTGCTTCATTGGAGAATACACCACGTGCTACACCATAACGGATCACAGCACCAATGGCGCCACCTGCAACTGCTTCACCTGTAAATGCATCTGTGAAAATTAATTTTAAAGCAGGTGTGACTAAATCTAGATTACTGAAGATAATTGCTAAGCCACCGAGTACGTAACCAATTGCCATAATTGGGACAATAAAGGATGCTGCTTTAGCAATCGACTTAATTCCGCCTAAAATCACCAAGGCTGAAAAGACAGTAATGATAATTCCTGTAACCCAGGTTTGAACTCCCATGCTATTTTCGACTGCAAGTGCAACGGTGTTTGACTGTACTGAACTACCAATACCAAAGGATGCGATTGTACCAAATAAAGCAAATAAAACAGCAAGCCATTTCCATTTTAGTCCACGTTCAATATAGTACATTGGGCCACCTGATTTTTGCCCATTCTCGTTGGTGACTCGATATTTAACTGCCAAGACACCTTCACCATATTTGGTAGCCATTCCTACTAAGGCAGTCATCCACATCCAAAAGACGGCACCTGGTCCACCGAGCACACATGCTGTGGCGACTCCAGCGATATTTCCTGTGCCAATAGTGGCAGAAAGAGCTGTCATTAAAGCACCAAACTGGGAAATATCGCCATCGCTACTTTTGGCTTTATCATGTCGTCCAAACACTTGTTTGAAGGCGAACGGAAGGAGTCTAAATTGTAAAAACATTAAGCGCAGAGTGAGAAAAATCCCCGTACCGACCAACAAAACAAGCATGTAGGGTCCCCAGACCCAACCGCTAAGTGTTTCCATCGCTGATTGTAAGTTTTGCATATTCGCTTCTTCTTTTTCCTGATCTGTTATTTACATAGCAATTAAGCAAATGCTATGCCATCCCTGTATTTATGTGTTTTTGGATTGTTTATTAATTCAATTGAAAATTGGTCTAATTATCAAAATGGGTAAACAAATCCATATTGTTTTTTCCAATGATTTCTTTTTTGACATAGATTTATTTAACTTACAAGTCATTTTCTATGTTTAACAATCAATAAAAATAGTTGATTTTAATTATTGATTTTTATAAATATTAATAAAATTAAATAAAATCATGTGATTATTAGTGTGTAACTATTGATCTTTGAAATAAAAAGCTGCTGCGCAATGAATGAACAAACTTGATAATTTTTTTTTATTTTTTAGCAAAATTAAGCTAATTTGTGCAAATTAACACGAATGTTGAATTAAAAATGTCTAATGAAAATCAAAAGTCTTCTGTAGATTCAGGAGAATTGGCAAGAAGTTTATCGAATCGACATCTACAGTTAATTGCGATTGGTGGTGCGATTGGAACAGGACTGTTCATGGGGTCAGGCTCTACGATTAGTAAAGCTGGACCCTCGATATTAATTATTTATATGTTGATTGGTTTGATGGTGTTCTTCGTCATGCGTGCGCTTGGTGAATTATTATTGTCAAACTTAAAATATAAGTCATTTATTGATTTATCCACCGATTTAATTGGTCCTTGGGCAGGCTATTTTGTTGGATGGACCTATTGGCTATGTTGGGTCACGATTGGAATCGCAGATTTATCTGCCATTATTTACTATTTAGAGTTTTTTAATAATGGGGCATCCTTTACGCCATTAGGAGGGCTTTTAATTAGTACGGTTGCCATACTGTTTGTACTTGGTCTGAACTTGCTCACTGTACGACTGTTTGGTGAAATGGAGTTTTGGTTTGCCATGGTTAAAATTACAGCCATCATTGTGTTGATTGCTGTCGGTTTATGGATGGTCTTTACTGGGTTTACGAGCGAATCAGGTGCCGTGGCAAGTATCTCCAATCTTTGGTCACATGGGGGGATTTTCCCGAAAGGTTTAGATGGATTTTTGGCAGGTTTTCAAATCGCAATTTTTGCCTTTGTAGGTGTCGAATTGGTCGGTACAACGGCTGCTGAAACACAAGATCCTAAACGTAATTTACCTAAAGCAATTAATTCGATTCCAATCCGTATCATCATTTTCTATGTTTTAGCTTTGTTTGTCGTGATGTGTGTAACACCTTGGGATCAAATTAATCCGAAAGTGAGTCCATTTGTAAATATTTTCTCACAAGCGGGTATTGCATCTGCTGCGATTATCATGAACTTGGTAGTATTGTCATCGGTGATGTCATCCATGAACAGTGGCGTATTCTCAACCAGTCGTATGCTATTTGGTTTATCGACAGATCAACAAGCACCAAAATTATTTGGTAAATTGTCGAAATCTTCTGTGCCTGCAAAAGCATTGATTTTTTCATCGATCTGTATCTTTTTAGGTGCATTTGTTCAATATGTGTATAAGGTTCAAACAGGAACTAATGATGAAGTTACGGCGTTTACCTTAGCGACAACTTTATCAACGATCCTATTCATCTGTGTATGGATTATAATCATGTGGAGTTATATTAACTACCGCAGAAATAAACCTGAACTACATGCACAATCTACATTTAAGCTGCCTGGTGGTGTGTTTACATGCGTGGTTGTGATTTTATTTTTCTTAGCAACCGTGTATTTCCTTGCTTTAGATGAAACGACATTAGAGGCTTTAAAAGTAAGTCCAATTTGGTTAATCATTTTAGCAATTGGTTATTTTGTATTTTATAAGAAAAAATAATCCTATTGAATGTTCTTTTAAAAACTGTCTGATGGAAACATGAGGCAGTTTTTTTATGCGACAAAGTTTGACGTTATAGTTGATTTGATCATAAAAAATGCTAGAAGCAAAATTTAGGCTGTATTAAGATATTATTTTTATTATAAAAATGGGGACAGGGATGGGGCATGACGAACAGTATTTACAACGACATTTACAAGAAATATTTCGGGTGCATGGACTTTCACATAATCATGAGATCAGAAATGGTCATGCCGCATGGCAACAGCTGATTCAAGACAAATATCAACAAGAACCTTGTCAATTATTAGCATTATGCATGGTTTATGTTGAAAGTTTACAGTCCGCTTTACCCATTTCTGAAACAAAAATTCACTATGTAGAACATGCGCAAAACATTGCCAATTTTTATCGAGATCATGTGGAGCAACGCACACGTATTCTAACTGTGTTGAATGAGTTGTTGCTATTAGGTGAGGCTTATTTTGCACAACCACGTCTGTTTAAAGATTATGTGGCTAAAGGCATGTTTGAGCTTAAAGAAATTTTAGAGCGGACACAGGCATTGTGGGATTTACAGCAACTGTATCACAATGGAGAGTTTAAATTTTCAGCAGGATTACTACCGCTGTTAGACCGCTATATTGCGTTGTTAGACCCTTATCAGGGGTTGAATTATGATGAGCGTGAACCTTTAATTCAAGATTTACAGTTAGAGATTGTGCAACAATATCCTGAAGATATTTTAAATTTATTTTTATTTGCGCTTAAAAAAGAAGAATATTTTCATTATTGGGTCAGTAAAAAATTGTTTTTTATTTTGATGGAACAAAAAGATAAGCGTTTAAATCGACCTGAAATTTTAGAAAAATTAGTACAAGAATTTGATCTAATTATTAAAAAAATGATTTATGCCAAACCATTTATTCTGCATTTGGCCTTTTCAATCGAAAAAATCGCCAAAGCGCAACAACTCAATCATGCCATTGTAGACGCGATGGTGCAGATTCAGTTTACCAAACACAGTACCCAATCTATAGCCATGCGCCGTTTGGAACAAATTCAACACAAAGTCAGTGACTTGGCAACAGCATTTACGCAACAAAACACACTCAGTTCTGCTCAATATGCAGATATCGAATATCAGTTACCGTTGTCTGCGGTGACGCCAAGTAGGACATTTTATAGTGCGATGCCTTTGGTTTGGGTAGATATTTTACAACAAGAATTTACAGCTTTTGATAGACCGAAAAAAGCAGATTGGCAGATATTTTGGCAGCATGTAGACAATGTGAGTGCGAAAAAGCCCAGTCAAAAATGGTTAAAAAAAGCTGAAGAAATTTTACAGTCATCCATTCAGGAGGCTTATGTACAGCGTGTGTCAGGATGGATGACGTTAATTGAGCAAAATTCACCGCGAAATATGCGTGTATTTGACAGTAAAAATGAAAATACGTTGAAAGGCGTGTTGTGGTTTTTATTGTTATTGCCTGTACAGCAAGAGGTGATTGTATTATTAAGTCGTGTTGTGCAGATTGGTTATCGTAAAATTGCCGGGATCGGTGCAAATAGCACCAATTTAGCAAATGCAGCCATCTATGTCTTATTGCAGCAGGGTGAAAGTGGTAGACAAGCGTTGCATGATTTATACGAACATTTATCTTATGACATTGCTAAAAATGCGATTCAAAAAGCATTGGACAGTGTTGGAGAACATACAGACTAATCTAGCAAATTTATTAATTTCACTTATGTTAAAAGCCGATGAGTAAATCATAGGCTTTTGCTTTTATCATCAGGGTGATCACGCTATACTGCCATAAAACATTGTATTGGGTACACTGATGTATGCTATTTCAAATAAAATCGCTTTGCTGTCAATTTTTCTATTGTTAACAGCATGTGGTCAATCAGGTGAATTACAATTACCAAATGACCCAAATTATGACAAACGTGCGCAATATTTGCTTTACCCAAATACAGACAGTCAAGCCACTTCTGCTGACAAAAAAGTAGTCGCAACTCTCGATGCACCTGCCGCATCACAAGTGACAACCAACTAAATTTTTAGCGTTCATTGAAAGGATACATTCATGAGTTTTTCCCGCATTAATGGGGTATTGCATGCAGAGCAATGTTCTTTAGATCAGCTTGCACAGCAATTTGGCACACCGCTTTATGTTTACTCTAAAGCAACTTTTGAAAAACATTATTTAGATATGGATAAAGCTTTTGAATTTATCGATCATCAAATTTGTTTTGCGGTGAAGTCAAACTCAAATCTTGCGGTATTGAATGTACTGGCAAAACTCGGTTCAGGTTTTGATATTGTGACAGGTGGCGAGCTTGCACGTGTGTTAGCCGCAGGTGGCGATGCTTCAAAAATTGTATTCTCTGGTTTAGGTAAACAAGAAGCAGATATTCAAAAAGCCTTAGAAGTGGGCATTGCTTGTTTTAATGTTGAATCTTATGCTGAACTTGATCGAATTCAAAAAGTTGCTGCTCAACTTGGCAAAAAAGCGCCAATTTCTTTACGTGTAAACCCAGATGTGGATGCGAAAACACATCCGTATATTTCAACAGGGTTAAAAGAAAATAAATTTGGTATTCCTTCAGATGTCGTTTTTGAAACGTACCAATATGCAGCTTCTTTACCAAATCTTGATGTTGTGGGCATCGACTGTCATATTGGTTCGCAGTTGACTGAAACACAACCTTTTGTTGATGCACTTGATCGTGTTATTGCCATGATTGAACAGTTGAAAGCACTTGGCATCAATCTAAAACACATCGACATTGGTGGTGGTTTAGGTGTGACCTATAAAGATGAAACACCGCCTACAGTGACTGAATATGCCAATGCAATGCGTCCTGCTTTAGAGAAACTTGGCTTAAAAGTCTATATGGAACCGGGTCGTAGTATCTCTGCCAATGCGGGTGTACTATTAACCAAAGTTGATTTACTCAAACCAACCAATCATCGTAATTTTGCAATTATTGATGCAGCAATGAATGACTTGATTCGCCCATCTTTATATCAAGCATGGATGGACATTCAAGCGGTTACACCTCGTGCCGATGTTGAAACAAAAACATGGGATCTTGTGGGTGCGATTTGTGAAACGGGTGACTTCTTAGGAAAAGAGCGCGATTTAGCATTACAAGAAAATGATATTTTGGCAGTGATGGGTGCAGGGGCTTACGGCTTTGTCATGAGCTCAAACTATAATAGCCGTGGACGTGCTGCGGAAATCATGGTTGATGGTGAGCAAGCACATGTGATTCGTCAGCGTGAAACGATTGAATCACTTTGGGAAAATGAACAGTTATTGCCTTAAGGAGTAAATGAAGATGTTATTAGAATTTACTAAAATGCATGGCTTGGGCAATGACTTTATGGTGGTTGACCTGATCAGCCAACGTGCTTTTTTTGATACCGCGACAATTCGTCGTTTGGCTGACCGTCATTTTGGTGTGGGCTTTGATCAATTACTGATCGTTGAACCTCCTGATTTTCCAAATGTCGATTTTAAATATCGTATTTTCAATGCGGATGGTTCTGAAGTCGAACAGTGTGGTAATGGTGTACGTTGTTTTGCGCGTTTTGTACATGAACGTCAATTAACCAATAAAACTAAATTTAAGGTACAAACCTGCGCAGGAATTGTAGAACCTGAAATTGGTGCAAATGGTTGGGTACGTGTCAATATGGGCTATCCGAAGTTTTTACCTGTTGAAATCCCATTTGTTGCTGAAGAAGCAGATGCTTTATATGACATCGACTTAGCTAATGAGCAAAAGTTGACGATTGATGTTGTCAACATGGGAAATCCTCACGCAGTCACCGTGGTTTCAGATGTTTTAACAGCTGATGTTGAAAATATTGGTCGTCAAGTTGAGTCACATACGCGTTTCCCTCAACGTGTAAATGCAGGCTTTATGCAAATCATTGATGAAAAACATGCACGTTTACGTGTCTTTGAGCGTGGTGTAGGTGAAACCATGGCATGTGGCACAGGTGCTTGTGCTGCGGCAGTTTCGGGCATACGTCGTGGTTTATTGTCTAATCAAGTGGAAATTGAGCTTGCAGGCGGTACATTGCACATTGAATGGAAAGAAGGCGATGTGGTGTGGATGACAGGTCCAACGGCAAATGTTTATGAAGGTCGTTTGGATTTACGTTATTTTCAAAGTTGATTAAACGTTATTGTTAGCAAAGCAGATTTTAATACTGTGAAAAGCCCTGAAGTGATTTCGGGGCTTTTTTAAGGGCTGAGCTAAACCTAATTGATAAAATAATGAAAATCATGCAATGGCTGTTGAGGGACAGCACTAAATTTTGTAGATGAAAATTTTTGTAGATGAAGATCGCGACAATCGCAACACAGCGAGTCATCATCTTGATATACTTGATAAGAATTGACATTATTTTTGATGATTCTCAATGATGCTTTTCTTTATTTAATATTTCAAGGAAATGACAGTGATTGCTTCCTGCCGCAAACAGGTTTTCAATACTCCTGAGCATTTAACCACATGGCTGTATGCCGAAGGTTCACTCACACAACAACTGACTGACATCGCGAGTGGTGTATTTAAAGTTGAACCGACACATGAACATTTCCAACGTTTAACATGGATTGATAGTCAATGGATGCAGATGCCGTATCAACATACAGCATGGGTACGTGAAAGCCTTTTATATGGCTGTGATGCAGATGCATGGGTCAAAGCTAAAAGTATTTTCCCGATTTTAAGCTTGCAAAAACGTGCTCGTTTATTTCAGCATATTGGGCGACAACCTATAGGTCGATTTTTATTTCAGCGTACACATCCTGCTTGTGAGCGTCGTGTATTGCTTTTAGACGATGGTTGGACACGTCAAAGTTGTTATACTTGGCATGGCTGCAAATTTATTGTGCAAGAAACTTTTTTACCTGCTTTTGAGCAATTCCTTGAAAGTAAATCGTTGAAATAAGGTGTTGGATTTTCATGACAACTCTGCAACAGACCACATGGCGTGATCGCTTAGAAGCTTATTATTATTTGTGTCGGTTTGACAAACCAATTGGTACCGAATTGGTGTTTTGGCCGACCATGTGGGCGTTATGGATTGCAGCAGGAGGCATTCCTGATCTTGTCACATTAACTGCTATGGTGTTAGGTACGATTTTTATGCGTGCAGCAGGTTGTGCAATTAATGATTTTGCAGATCGTAAGGTGGATGCGCATGTAGAACGTACCAAAAACAGACCCTTAGCCACAGGGGTGATTTCAGCCAAAGAAGCGATTTGGGTTTTTATTGCCTTGGTGGCTGCAAGTGCGTGTACATTGTTTTTCTTACCGATTGCGACTTTCTATTGCGCATTGGCAGCTTTGGTCTTGGCATTTATTTACCCATTTATGAAACGCTATACCCATTTACCACAAGTAGTTTTAGGCATGGCATTTTCATGGGGCATTCCAATGTCTTTTACCGCGATGGGTAAGCCTTTGGATTGGACATGTTGGTTGCTTTATTTTGGTAATTTGGCTTGGACAGTGGCTTATGATACACAATATGCCATCACTGACCGTGAATATGATTTGAAAATTGGTGTGAAGTCGACAGCCATTTTATTTGGCAAATATGACATTGAAATTATTTCCTTATTACAAGCAACAGCGGTGATTTTGATTGGTGCAAGTTTATATTTGGAAAATCTATTATTTCCTTATGGTTTAATTGCCTTGTTGGTGGTGGTTGCAGACTTTATTTATCAATGGACAAAGACCAATGATCGTGATCCGCAACGTTGTTTTTGGGCATTCCGACATAATCGTTGGGTTGGGCTGATTATCTTTGTAGGTATATTTATTGCTTTATATTTTAAAAATTAAAAATTTAAAGATAAACGATGAAAACATCGTATTTTCATGAAAAGTACCCTAGTAAGGTACTTTTTTTTATGCTTTATTAGTGAAGTGCTCATGAAGAGCAAAAAAACAACAATGAGGATATATTTATGCAACACGTACTTAAAAAATCACTGATTGCGTTGAGCTGTACTTCGGTTCTCTTTTTTGCGGGGTGTAATGACGATGATGACGATGATTATTTATGGTCAAGTAATAAAACATATGTTTCTGAAAAGACATATAACTTAGATACAATTTCAAATGCAGCTTCTGTAAAGATTATGTCGTATAAAATGCCGACTATCGCAGGTAAAACCAAAGAAGCAACAGCGCTCGTACTTTTACCCAATATAGCACGACCAAAAGATGGTTGGCGTGTCGTCGTTTGGGAGCATGGTACAGTAGGTATTGGAGACAGTTGTGCACCAAGTAATAATATTTTTAATCCACGTTTTAAAACAATGGCAGAAAGCTTATTAAAAGAAGGTTATGTGATTGTTGCACCGGATTATGAAGGTTTAGGTACGGCAGGTATTCATCCATATTTAAATTTAAAAAGTGCTGCAAATTCTGCTATTTATGCTGTAAAAGCGTATAAAGAAAAATATGATCAGCAGATTAATGGTCAATGGATGTCAGTAGGTCAGTCGCAAGGTGGGCATGCTTCTTTAGGTACAGCTGAAATCGCTGCTGATGATATTAATTATAAAGGTGCAGTTGCAGGTGCACCAGCTTCAAGTCTTGGCTATATTATTTCGGAAGTTGCACCAAAAGCAATTCAACAAGTATTACTAGGTGAAGCTGTAGGTGTAGTTCCTAAAGGCACAGCGATTGACATCCAAGCAGAGTTATTAGCATATGCAGCGTATACAACGGTAGGTATTACTGCATATGAGCCTAAGTTTAATTATCGTGAATTATTCCAAGAACGTTCACGTACAGTAGCAGAATTTGCAGAAGGAACAACTGGTGAAAATGGTTTATGTTTGACAGATTTACATAATAAATTTGCAGATGATATTAAAACTTATTTATCAAGTAATCCGACAAAAACTGTGCTTGATTATCCAAGTTTAGTAAAAGATTTTCAAAATAATGCTACAGTTAAACAGTTTTTAGCAGATAACCAACCCGCTACCAAAAAAATTAATACGCCTGTTATGATTATCCAAGGAACACAGGATATGGCGGTACCTTATGCAGTTACAGATCAATTGCAAAAAAATCTAAAAGCATTAGGGACAGATGTTACTTTCTTGCCTGTAGAAGGTGCAAGCCACACAGAAGCGATTGTAAAAATGAATCCTGAACTTGTAAAATTTATTAAAGAAAAAATGCCTGCAAAATAATTATTTAAGGGTATTAGGGCTTAAAAATTTTATTTTAAGCCCTTTTAAAAACTACTTCTGTAAAGCTTTTAAATCTTCTAAAACAATTTCAGCATGTCCTGCTGCTTTGACTTTGCGATATTCTTTAACCAATTCGCCTTTATGGAAAATAAAAGTAGAGCGTTCGATGCCCATAACTTTTTTACCATACATATTTTTTTCTTTAATGACATCGAAATGCTGACAGAGCACTTCATCTTTGTCACTCATCAAGTCAATTGTTAAAGCCTGTTTTTCAGTAAAGTTCTGATGCGTTTTCACGGAGTCACGAGAAACACCAATAATCGTGGTGTTTAAAGCATCAAATTGATCTTTTAAACAAGAAAATCCAACGGCTTGTGTCGTACAACCTGGGGTATTATCTTTTGGATAAAAATAAAGAATGAGCCAATCCGTTGTTATTTCGGTGAGATTGATTTCACCTTGCGTACTCGCAAAGCACTGGTTGGGTAATTGAATATTCTCAGACATGTGTTACTCCAATTTTATTCCATTATGCAAGCTATAAAAAATAAGCCACAAAAATGTGGCTTATTTTCAAATAATGACAACTTATTTTTTCGCTTGAGCCGCTTTCATTGCAGCTTCAGTTAAGGTTTTTAATTTACCTGTTAACTGAGGACCAAAACATGCTTGAAGGTCTTGGTTTTGTTTTTGTACAAACGCTAAAGAAGAAGGATTTTTCTTTTGGTTAATGGCACTTTGGATTTGCCATTTTTGATCATTGGTCAGTTTGCCGTCTGATTCAATTGCACAAGAACAGTATTTGCTGACTTCAGCAGAGGTTAATTTGCCACCTTTGGCTGTTTCAGTTTTACATACACCAATCAATGCAGACTTTACGTTGCTGCTTTTATATGCTTGTTGTAGTGCATTATTGTCTGCTTGTGCTGCTGTACCAAATAAAGCCGCCGCAGAGAATAAAGTTGAAAGAATAAGACCCGATTTTAAGTTTTTCATAAACTGTACCTTGTTATTGCTGTATATAACGTGTTGGGTCAGCAACACCTGCATCATTGAAGCCTTGCTTTCTGAGGCGGCAGCTATCACATTTTCCACAAGCACGTCCTTGGTCATCTGCTTGGTAACAGGAGACTGTTTGACTATAGTCTACGCCATGTTCAATGCCTAAGCGTATTATATTCGCTTTGGATAAATGTAACAGAGGTGTTTCAAATTTAAGTGGTTTTCCTTCAATCCCCACTTTGGTTGCAAGGCGAGCCATATTAGCAAAAGCTTCGATAAATTCAGGTCGGCAGTCAGGATATCCTGAATAATCAACAGCATTGATGCCAATCACGATCGCTTGTGCATCAAAAACTTCAGCAGCAGCAAGCGCATAAGATAAGAAAATTGTGTTACGTGCTGGAACATAAGTTACAGGAATACCATCAGTTTCATGATCAGGAACATCAATATTATGGTCAGTCAGTGCAGAACCACCCAAATTTCCTAAGTCAATATTGATGACACGATGTTCTATACCTGCATTTTTTGTAATCGCGCGTGCTGCATCAAGTTCTGTGGTTGAGCGTTGACCATACATAAAGCTTAGCGCAATACAGTCGTAATTTGCTTGTGCCCAAGCCAAACACGTTGTTGAGTCTAAGCCACCAGATAATAAAACTACGGCGCGAGGGCGCATAATCAAAGTCTCCAAAAATTACTAAAATTCGATAACTTATCGTGCTTTATATTTTCTAAACGTAAAATAAAAATACAACGATGCGATCTATTAACGACCAGTTTCATCATTCCATAACAATTTATGCAATTGTAATTGGAAACGAACAGGGAGATGGTCATCTAAAATCCATTGTGCAAGGTCACGTGCCAATTGTGGCAAACGTACCGCACCTTTTTCGACTGCAAAGGCAGGGGAGAACCAAACAGTACTCACTTTTTCATTTAACTGAAAATCAGCGAGTTGTTGCTTTGCCCAATCATAGTCTTCACGATTACAAATCACAAACTTGATCTGATCATGTGGTGTTAAATGTTCAAAATTACTGAGTAAATTGCGTTGCATTTCACCCGACGTTGGGGTTTTTAAGTCTAAAACTTTAGACACACGTGGATCAACTTTAGATACATCCAATGCACCACTGGTTTCTAATGAAACATCACAACCTAAGTCAGCAAGACGTGTCATGAGTGGTAAGGCATTGGGCTGAGCTAAGGGTTCACCACCTGTTACACAAATATAAGGGGTTTTAAAATCGAGCGTTGTTTGAATAATTTGCTCTAAAGATTGGCGTTCACCACCTTCAAAAGAATACGTGGTATCACAATAGGTACAACGTAGAGGACATCCTGTTAACCGAATAAATACCGTGGGTAAGCCTGCTGCATTGGCTTCACCTTGCAAAGAATAGAAAATCTCCGTAATACGTAGTCCCGCAGACGGATCGGAGACAGGAATAGTCGAAGTTCGCAGAGCATTCATGAGATTTACCACAGGTTACAAAATGAAAAATCTCCACGCTCACATCTGAGCGTGGAGATGGAGGAACGAAGAAAGCGCCAAGGAACACGTAGCTCCTTAAAATGAACGATTAGTCTTCGCGTAATAAGTCATTCAAACTGGTTTTTGCACGTGTTTTCGCATCTACTTTTTTCACGATAACCGCAGCATATAAACTGTATTTACCGCATTTTGATGGAAGGCTACCCGATACAACAACTGAGCCTGCTGGTACACGACCATAATGGATTTCACCGGTTTCACGGTCATAGATCTTGGTAGATTGACCAATGAAAACACCCATTGAAATAACCGAGCCTTCTTCAACGATCACGCCTTCAACGATTTCAGAGCGTGCGCCAATAAAACAGTTGTCTTCAATAATTGTAGGATTCGCTTGAAGTGGCTCTAATACACCACCAATACCTACACCACCTGAAAGGTGAACATTTTTACCAATTTGAGCACATGAACCCACAGTTGCCCATGTGTCAACCATTGTGCCTTCATCCACATAAGCACCGATGTTGACATAAGAAGGCATCAACACAACATTTTTTGCTTGGAAAGAGCCTTTACGTGCAACAGCAGGAGGAACAACACGCACACCCGCCTCTTGGAATTGTGTTTCAGTCCAGCCTTTAAATTTCGTATCAACTTTGTCGTAAAAACGAAGATCACAAGATTCAATTGGCTTATTGTCGTTAATTTTGAAAGACAATAAAACAGCTTTTTTAAGCCATTGGTGAACAATCCATTCACCGTCAATTTTTTCTGCTACACGAAGTGAGCCATTATCTAAACCCGCAATTGCTTCCTCAACGGCTTGGCGAATTTCTGCTGGGCATGTTGCAGCAGTGAAATTAGCACGGTCTTCAAATGCTTGCTCAATAAGAGTTGAAAGCTGAGACATGATCTTTTTTCCAAAAAAAGTTTGCCGAAGATTCTACACCAAAAGTGATGAAATGAGATAAAAAAACCGCATTTTCTAGAAAAATATCATATTGAAAAAGGTTTTATCGGATAAGCATAAAAATACGCATTTTGTATAGATGTAAAGCAACTAAAAACAAATAATTACGTAGAATTGTATCAAAAATTAACAAAACTTCATCAATATGTATATTTTTTAACATAAAGTTTTTGAATATGATGGGCTCACGTCAAAAATATATGAATGATTAAAGAAGAAATGCTTTTTGAGGAGACATCTATGAAAATGTTAAAAGTATTAGCAGTAGCAACAGCATTATCTGCATCGTGTTTTGCAATGGCTGATGACCAAGTGGTACATAGTGGTTATGCATTTGATAAAAACCAATTAATCCCAACAGGTGTACGTGCTGAAGTAGGTACAACAGGTTACGGTGGTGCTTTACTTTGGACAGCGAACCCATATGTTGGTTTGGCTCTAGGTTATAATGGTGGTGACATTTCTTGGTCGGATGATGTTAAAGTAAATGGCTCAACATATGATATGGATATGGATAACAGCCTTGCATATTTAAATGCTGAAATTCGTCCTTGGGGTGCAAGCCAAAATATCTGGGCACAAGGTTTATATGTTGCAGCAGGTGTAGGCTATGTTGATAATGATTATGACCTAAAAAGAAATGTAGGCACAAATGCATCATTTAAAGTTGATGGAACACGCTTTAATGCAGGTTTAAATGATAATGTTTCAATTAAAGGTAGCCAACAGTATGACAATGATATTGCACCATACCTAGGTTTTGGTTTTGCGCCTAAAATCACTAAAAACATTGGTGTATTCGGTGAAGTAGGTGCTTATTATACAGGAAATCCATCTGTTCAATTAACAGCTAGCCATCCTGGGTTAATTGGTGATGATGGTCGTACTTTAGGTCAAGCTGTAAATGCTGAGGCAAACAAAATCGCAAACGATGACAAATATGAGTGGATGCCAGTGGGTAAAGTGGGGATCAGCTACAACTGGTAAGACTTGATTTTATCATGATCGAAAAGACGAGCTTCGGCTCGTTTTTTTATGCATATCATTTATTGTTTAAAATGAATAACCAATTTTTATACCATAAGCGATTGCATAATTATCATCTATTGCATTTAAGTTTGCACTTTGATTACCTGCAATAAAAATATCGTTTTGTACGGTTTGAGCTTTTTGTAATTTAAAATATTTTAAACCCGCTGTAATAAAACGATTGGGTTGTAGTTGATACATTGCACCGAGACCCAAAGCATAAAAACCATCGGAAGGATTGAGTGTCCCAGCAGGATTTCCTGTACCTGAATCCCAAGATACATCTGTGAGCATAATCCATTGATCATTGACTCGATGAGCCAATCCTAACTGACTAGACCATTGATCTTTTTTATATTCAATCAAATTAAATTTTTGAATGAGTTCAGGGTATTGCATAACAGCTGCATCCAAAATGGCATTAAACTGCGTAGGTTGCATGTTAAAGTCTTGCCAATTGACCCAACGTAAAGAACCATAGATTAAATGCTTGTTACTGACAGCAGTTTTGAAATCCACATTTACCGATTGTGGGGTTTGAATATTGGTGCTGCTATTCGGTACAAATTGTATTTTTTGTCCTGCGAGCGTTTCATTTACATGGTGATTGTGCTTAATTTTGGAGTGATAGCTTATTGAGGTACTGAGTGCATATTCAGGGATTTGATAATGGACTCCAGCTAACCATCCTACAGCAGTATCTGCTTTAAATTCAGCTTGATAACCACTCATAATTGAATACGATAAACCTTCTAAACTCAGCTTACTTTGCAATTCTTGCAGCGTAAAGCCTGCATATACTTTCCAGTTTAAGTCTGGCTGGTAACCCCATAAATGAGTCAGGCTTTGACTTTTGACTTTAAATTTTGCTGCTTCAATGGTTTTATTGGGCAGTAGGGACGAAGGTGCATACTGATAGTCAAGTTCAGCTTTATAAGGCTGATCATAAATAAAACCCAATGACCAATGGGGATGGTATTGTATTTTAATTGCCGCATTGAACATGGAGTAGTCTTGAATCAGTTGTCCTGTCGAGAAGTCACTCACACCCACTTTTTCTAATAGGTCGTGGTTGGTAACTTGTCCAGAAACATGTGGATGTATCTGTGCTATAGACAACTCTAAATAGTTATCTTTTTCTAAAAAAGCAGAGATAGATTGTTCAGAATTTTCTAATCCTGCTGCAAAACATAGACAGGGAGACATCCCGAAGGCGAGTGTTCCCAAAAAACCAGTATTCATGCTGTGACCCCAACCAAGTATAAAAAGTTATATTGCTTTATTTTTATTCAATAATTTTATGGGGCTTTTGTAGAATGTGCAATCATCAATGTTAATAATTATATGATTTTTAAAATAATAAAGAGAGTGATGATCACTCTCTTTGAGTTGTATTGATTAATCTAGGAGATTTAGTCCTCAGGATAAGCGATTTTTTTCAGGGCTTTGATATCTGCTTCAGGTGAGCATAATGATATGAACTCATAGCCATAGCCACGTAGCAGATGCCCTTTACGTACTGCGATCCAAGTGGTGTTAACACCAAAAATATCAGTATCAATTTGTTTAAGACGGTGGTCACGTTCTAAGTCATAAGCCACATCATTGACAATACCAACGCCCATGCCAAGTTCAACATAAGTTTTAATGACATCGGCATCAAGTGCTGACATGACAATATCGACATCTAATTCAGCATCATGAAAGGCTTTGTCAATTTTTGAACGTCCTGTAAAACCGCCGTGATAGGTAATAATTGGATATTCAGCTAATTTCTCTAAAGTGATGTCTTGAGGATCAAGTTTGGTCAATGGATGATCTTGTGGCGTAATAATGCTATGTTTCCATTCATAAAATGGCACACTTCCCAAGTTGTCTTCAGTGGTGAGTGACTCGGTTGCGATACCAATGTCAGCTAAACCAAGTAGTAACATTTCAGAAATCTCAACAGGACTCGCTTGTTGCAAAATCAGATGGACTTTTGGAAAGGCTTTTTTAAATAAATTGACAATAGGTGGTAATACATAACGTGCTTGCGTATGTGTTGTTGCGATAGTTAATGTGCCTTCATCGACTTTGTTAAAATCATCTGCAAGACGTTTGATATTATCAGCATCGATTAACATACGTTCAACAATGCTCAATAACGCTTGTCCAGGCTCAGTTAAACCAAGTAAACGCTTGCCTTTACGTACAAAAAGTTGTACACCAAGTTCATCTTCTAAATCTTTGATATGTTTACTGACACCTGATTGTGATGTATACAATGCCGCAGAAGCTTCGGTTAAATTATAATTTTGTCGAACTGTCTCTCGGATAATTCGTAATTGTTGAAAGTTCATTTTATTCATTACCTCGGGGTTTGGATGAGTGGATTACACTCATCCGTAGAGCGTATTACGCAACTTGATTTTCAAATAAGTGTAATGTCGAAGGGCTAAGCCAAACGGTTTGGTTTGGTCTAAATTTATGTAATTTTGCCTCTTCTGAATTTAAGGAAATTTCAATTAAATTTCCTTGACGATCATGTAACTCCGCCATGACTTTACCTGCGATCCAAACTTCACGTAAGAAAGTTGCTTGAATGGCATTTTCAGTGGGTTGAGTATGAATAGTGAGTTCATCAGGGCGTGCAAATGCAATCACTTTGCCATCAGCCGTATTTTTTGCCGCATCAAGTTGAAGATGATCATCACCTAAATAAAGTGTGCCTTGACGATTTTCACCTTCAAATCGGTTTGCTTGACCTAAAAAGTCAAAGACAAATGGTGTTGCAGGTTTTTCGTAAACTTCACGAGGTGAACCAATTTGCTCAATATCCCCTTTGTTCATCACCACGATTTGATCGGCAACTTCTAAAGCTTCTTCTTGGTCATGGGTAACAAAAATAGAGGTAATGTGTAACTCATCATGTAAAGTACGTAGCCAACGGCGTAACTCTTTACGTACTTTGGCGTCTAATGCACCAAAAGGTTCGTCCAGTAATAATACACGTGGCTCAACGGCTAAAGCACGTGCCAATGCAATACGTTGACGTTGACCACCTGAAAGCTGTGCAGGGTAACGATCTGCTAAAAATCCAAGTTGAACTAAATCGAGTAATCGTGTTACACGTTTTTTAATTTCCGCTTCACTTGGACGCGTTGCACGTGGGCGAACACGTAAACCAAAAGCCACATTGTCATAGACTGTCATGTGACGGAATAAGGCATAGTGCTGAAATACAAAACCGACTTGACGCTCACGAACATGAACATTGGTGGCATCTTGACCCTCAAGCATGATCTGCCCACGGTCTGCTGACTCTAAACCTGCAATGATGCGTAATAATGTTGTTTTTCCACAACCTGATGGACCGAGTAGGGCAACCAGTTGACCATCCGGGAAATCTAACGTGATATCTTTTAGTGCATGGAATGCACCGAAGTGTTTTTCAATATTTTTAACTTGAATACTCATGAGGTCATTCCTTAAGAAACTGTTGAATCATCTTTGCTTTGGTTTAGTTTTTCTTGGCGGAACTCAACCCATGTTTTTAAAATCAGGGTAATAATTGCCAATAAAGCCAAGAGCGATGACACTGCGAATGCGGCACTAAAGGTATATTCGTTGTACAAAATTTCTACATGTAAAGGCAAGGTATTGGTTTCACCACGGATATGTCCAGAAACCACAGAAACTGCACCAAACTCACCCATTGCACGTGCGTTACATAGAATAACACCGTAGATTAGCCCCCATTTGATATTAGGTAAGGTGACTTTCCAAAAAGTCTGCCAGCCTGATGCACCTAATACGATTGCAGCTTCTTCTTCCTCTGTACCTTGCGCTTCCATCAGTGGAATGAGCTCACGTGCAACAAAGGGAACAGTAATAAACACTGTGGCTAAAACAATAGCAGGCGTTGCATATAAAATTTTAATATCATTGTCCATGAGCCAGCCGCCTAACCAACCTTGCGAACCAAAGATCAAGACCAACATTAAACCCGCAATGACAGGTGAAACTGAAAAAGGTGTATCAATGATGGTGGTTAAAATGGCTTTACCACGGAAATTAAACTTCGCAACACACCATGCGGCAGCAACACCAAAAATCACGTTAAGAGGCACTGCAATTGCAGCAGTTAACAAGGTTAATTTAACCGCTGATAATGTATCAGGGTTAATTAAAGCCTCAAAATAGACCGCTAAACCTTGTTTAAATGCTTCAACAAAGACCAAAATTAATGGCAAAATTAGACAGCTTAAAAAGAAGATCAAAGCAATCGTCAAAAGAGTATAATGAACCCATTTCGGCTCACGTGTTGCATCTCGTGACTGAAGTTTTTCAGCCAAAGCATTACTATTTGTTGTTAAGCTCATCGTGCAGTTCTCCCTGTGCGGCGACTTGCCCATGCTTGAATCAGGTTAATTAAGAACAAGATAAAAAATGAGATGACCAACATCACCACAGCAATCGTCGTTGCACCTGCATAATCATATTCTTCTAAACGAGAAATAATCATGAGTGGCGCAATTTCTGTTTCAAACGGTTGGTTACCTGCAATGAAAATCACAGAGCCGTATTCACCTACGCCACGAGCAAATGCCAAAGCAAATCCTGTTAAAAGTGCAGGAAAGAGTACAGGTAAAATCACTTTGGTAATGATTTGAAAACGATTCGCACCCAATGCTGATGCAGCTTCTTCGAGTTCTGTTTCAAAATCACTTAGTACAGGTTGTACGGTACGGACAACAAAAGGAATACCAATAAAAATTAATGCTAAGGTGATACCTATAGGGGTATACGCAACTTTGATGCCTAATGGCTCTAAATATTGCCCAATCCAACCTGTAGGTGCATATAAAGAGGTTAAGGCGATCCCTGCAACTGCGGTAGGCAAAGCAAAAGGTAAATCAACTAAAGCATCGACAATGCGTTTACCTGGAAAAGTATAGCGGACTAAGCACCAAGCCAGTAACAAACCAAAAACGACATTAATTAAGGCTGCGATAATCGCGGTACTAAAACTGAGTTGTAAGGCTTTGATAATACGTTCTGAACTGAGAATTTCCCAAAGTCCATCCCAACCCACACCTAATGATTTTATGAATACGGCAGATAATGGTATCAGTACAATTAAAGACAAATACGCTAGGGTGAAGCCTAGTGAAAGACCAAATCCTGGCAGCACTCGGGATCGCTGCGACATGACTACTCCTCAAAGAGAGAAAGCTTGTTGAAGTCAACAAGCCAATAAACTAAAACTTTTGCCAAGCTTAAGAGGCAATACTCAAATAGCAAATTTAAAAAACAACTTGCTATCATCAAAATTATTGATATAAGCATTGGCAGGTGCTGCAATTAAATAATCAAAAATTTCAGGAAAAGTGTTAAAGCCTGATGCAACATTAATATGACCTGCTTGTCCTACATTATGTGGTTTAATTTTCCATGCTTTTGCTAAGGCTTGCGCATCTTCAAAATTTAACCAAGGATCATTTTCAGAAATAATCATGTCTACAGGCACATCAATGCGTAGTTTTTGAAAATATTCAGCATAATTTCCAATACTATCCCTTGCAAAACCTGCTTCACCAAAGCGAGCAGGGTTGGCGGGTGCAACTAAAACCAATTTTTTAACTTTTGATTTTAATTCAGGGTGTTGTGCTAAAGCAGCCACACTCGTTAAACAACCAAAACTATGTGCAATTATTTGCATAGGTGCATCGACTTTGTTGAGTGTATGGACAAAATTTTCGATCCATTCTGCTAAAATAGGATGATCCCAATTTTGTTGTACACGTGAACAAGACATGAGCTGGCGCTGTAACCAAGACTGCCAATGATCATAATCACTGCCACCTACACCTGGAACAATTACGGTATGAATCATGTCGATGCTCCTACTGAAATCTATTATTTAGCTGTATTATTGGCTTTAACGATTTGATCGAAAACACCATTATTTTCAAAATGTTGTTTTTGTACTTTTGTCCAACCGCCAAATTCTTTATCAATAGTCACAAGTTTAAGTGGTTTAAAGGTTGTGGCATATTTTTTCAATGTTGCTGCATTGCGAGGACGATAAAAGTTTTTCGCCGCAATTTCTTGTCCTGCAGGTGAATACAAATAATTCAGATAAGCTTTCGCAAGATTTAAACTGCCATTTTTTTCCGCATTTTTTTCAACAATCGCCACAGGCGGTTCAGCTAAAATTGAAAGAGATGGAGTAATAATTTCAAATTTACCAGGTTGTTCACGTTGTGCTAAAAATGCTTCATTTTCCCAAGCCAACAACACATCACCAATGCCACGTTCTGCAAATGTTGTGGTAGAGCCACGTGCACCTGAGTCCAAGACTTTGGTTTGTTTATAAATTTGGCGAACAAAGTCTTGTGCTTTTGCATCTGAACCGTACTTATGTTTAGCCCATGCCCATGCTGCAAGATAGTTCCAACGTGCACCACCAGAAGTTTTTGGATTTGGCGTAATAATGTCAACACCAGGTTTGATTAAGTCTCCCCAATCTTTAATGCCTTTCGGGTTACCTTTACGCACTAAAAATACAATGGTTGAAGTATATGGTGTTGAGTTCTGCGGAAACTTCTTTTGCCAATCTTTAGGTAATAAGTTGGTTTTGTCTGCAATAGCGTCAATATCTGCAGCCAGTGCCAAGGTCACCACATCTGCGCTTAAACCATCAATCACTGCACGTGCTTGTTTACCAGAACCACCATGTGATTGTTTAAAATTAATCTCTTGTCCTGTTTTTGACTTCCAATAACCTGCAAATTGCTTGTTGAAGTTGTCATATAACTCTCGGGTTGGGTCATAAGAGACATTAAGAAAGTCTTTTGCGGTTGCAGTAAAAGAAGTTGCTGAAATGAGTACTGCAGCAATACCTAATTTTAATTTTGAAAATTGCATGTGTGAATGCCCCAAATGATTCATAATTTCGTTAATATGCGTGCAGCATAACGCCAGTCTTTATCCATAAAAAATAATAAAAAACGAATTTTATATGAATAAAAAAGCATAAGATTGGTTTTTCAATGTACATTTATTGGCTGTAATTTTAGGAAAATAGAGATGGTAATCTGTTATAAAAATGGTCAAATTGTTGATTCTGTATCAATTTTTGATCGTGCATTTCAGTATGGTGATGGTTGTTTTACCACAGCCCGTATTTATGACAATGTCATCGAACTAGAAGATTTACATCGTCAACGTCTGCAACAATCTGCTGAACGGTTATTTTTGCCAGTCGATTTTTCACTTTTAGATAAAATGTTCAAACAACTTGAACAAAAATTTGATGTATTAAATGGCACTTTAAAAATTGTGATCAGTCGTGGAGAAGGACAACGCGGCTACCTGATGCCTGATCATCTCGCAGATTTATATGTATTGTACTATCCACAAAACATCCAAAACTTTCAGCCTGAATTGATTCAAAGTGGTGTATTAAGCCAAAAAATAGGTTTAACAATGCCTGAACTTGTGGGGTTAAAAAGCCTGAATCGACTTGAACAAGTCATGTTAAAAAAAGAAGCACATGAAAAAGGATGGCTTGAAGCTTTGGTAATTGATCTACAAGATCGAATTGTTGAAGGAGTGAGCAGTAATTGTTTTATTCAAATAAACAATACATGGATTACGCCTGAACTCCGTTATAATGGTGTGCATGGTGTGATGCGTGCTGAGATTTTGCAACGTATGCAACGCCAAAATATTTCATGTGAACAACGTTCAGTTGGGCTAGATGAAATTTCACATATCCAAAGTCTGTTTTTTTGCAACGCATTGAGCCCGATGAAAATCGTACAGTCTTTGGATAATCGAACTTTAGTGGTTCAACCTTGTGTTGAATTATTTGAAACTTTGCAATTACAACAGTTTAAATCTCATGTCGAATACTCCTGCAAAAAGTAATAAAAAAGCGCCTAATAAAGCACACAATAAATTTTATAAAGGTATTGCGCTTGTACTGATTGGACTTTTAGTTCTAGGCGCAGTCGTGTTGAAAATGAGTTTGTTCAAAACTTATCCTATCACGGGTGTAAAACAAAAATTAGTGATTAATAATGGTGAAACTTATACTGGTTTTATTGATCAATTAGCCAAAGATGACAAAGTCAGCTTTCCAATTGTTTTAAAGTTATATCGCAAAGCCTTTATTCAGGAAACCATGAAAGCGGGTGTCTATGAAGTCACGCAAGGCATGAGTGTACGTGATGTTTTAGTCATGGTCTCAGATGCTGATAATGCACAAATGAACCGAATTTTAGTGATTGAAGGAACAACAACGCAGCAATTACTCAAAACCTTGAAAAAAGATCAATATGTGAAAACGGAGGTCGCAAATCTACCTACCGCCGAGATGCTCAAAGCCTTAAATATTCCTTTTAAGCATGCAGAAGGTTTGTTCGCACCTGATACATATTTCTTTGATAAAGGCGCAAGTGATCAAAAGATTCTGACCGATTTATATCAGCGACAAATGAAAATTTTAGACGAGGCTTGGGAAAAACGTGACCAAGGTTTACCTTATCAAAATAAATATGAAGCTTTGATTATGGCGTCAATCATTGAACGTGAAACCAGTGTAGACAGCGAGTTAGAGCAAGTATCAGGAGTATTTGTACGCCGTTTAAAATTAGGAATGCGTCTGCAAACTGACCCAACCGTGATTTATGGTATGGGTGATCACTATAAAGGCAATATTACTAAGCAAGATTTACGTACACCAACGCCTTATAATACCTATACCATCAATGGCTTACCACCAACTCCGATTGCTTTGCCAAGTAAAAAAGCCATTGAGGCAGCCATGCATCCTGACAATTCAGACAATATTTACTTTGTTGCAACAGGCAATGGTGGACATAAATTTTCAAGTAATCTGGCAGATCATAATCGTGCAGTTCAGGAATACCTTACTGTGATGCGTGCTAAAAATTAAGGAGTAATCATGTTTATTAGTTTTGAAGGCACAGAAGGCGTAGGTAAAACCACACTGATTCGAAAATTATTTGAGCATTTTCAGGCGCAAGGTAAAGATGTTGTACTGACCCGTGAGCCGGGTGGAACACCGTTGGCTGAGCAAATTCGCGGGTTATTACTGTCAGTCAATCATGAGGAAAAAATGAGTCATGATACTGAATTATTGTTGATGTATGCCGCACGGGCACAGCATGTGGAAACCGTGATTTTACCTGCCTTGGCAGAGGATAAAATTGTATTATGTGATCGTTTTACGGACAGCAGTTTTGCCTATCAATGTGCAGGGCGTGGGCTGAGTCGGGAAAAACTACAACTTCTAAATGAAAACTTTGTCAGTCGAATGCCTGATCTTACTTTTTGGTTGGATGCACCGATTGAATTGGGGATGACACGTGCGCGAGAACGCGGTGCTTTAGACCGTTTCGAACAAGAAAAAGTCGCTTTTTTTGCATCAGTCCGTGCAGGATTTGCAGAAATTCATACACGTGAGCCTGAGCGTATGAAGCGTTTAGATGCAACACAAAGTCCTGAACAGGTGTTTGCTGAGGCTTTAAGCTATTTGGTTGAATGAGTTTAATCATCACTTTAGTCACAATTTTTCCAGATTAAAATTGCTTTGCCGTAAGGGGAAACGACAGGAACCTAAGTTTCAGTGATTTCTTCTAGTCGGCTCATGTCTAAACATACATGCTGACGTTGATCTTCTTCTTGTTCATTGCTCGTGAACCAAATGGTGATATTTTCAATGCAGCTTCGCAGTTAATCTAATTGTTGTGTATTCAGTTTGGTTGCACTGCGACAAGATTGTCCTTGATGAAATATCTGTCTTAATTGGTGTGAATATTTATCCAATAAAACATCTGTATCAAATGTCAGTCCAATCAACGGAATTAAATAGCCTTCAGTGCTGTATATTTGATTCTCTAAACCTGCGCACTGACTTGCATAAAATAATTTGTTGCTTTTTCAACAATGAAGTATAACTAAGCGCTTTGTGTACTATCGGAAAAATGTAAGGCTTTTGCACCGTGTTTGATGAAAATTTATGGTTTGAGTGACTTTTAAAATAGAACAAAATGAAAGCATTGGCAAAAAACTTCTTTTTGATTGAAAATGTGAACCCAAGCGTTCTCAAGTCTTTGCAGAAAAAGCTTTATATTGAAAATACAGTGTCATAAAGAAATAATGTAAGGAATAAATGAAAAATGAAAAGCACTAAAAAGGAAATTATTGATTTTTTAACCGTTCATTTTCCACCAAGTTTAGAAAAATGTGAAATTGAGGAAGTGACTGAATGTGGGGCAAGTTTGATTTGGCATGTGAGTGGCACAGATATTCGCCCAGGGGGGACGATTTCAGGACCAACCATGATGACTTTGGCTGATTTTGCTTTATATGTCGCGATTTTAGGTGAAATTGGGATTGTCGGTTTGACAGTAACGACCAATTTAAATATTAATTTTTTACGTAAACCCTCTGGCGGCGTAGATTTGCGTGGGGTGTGTAAGCTCATGAAAGTGGGACAGGCATTGATTGTTGGTGAAGTCTGGATTTACTCAATTGATCAGGATGAGCCTGTTGCGCATGTCACGGGAACGTATTCCATTCCACCGAAAAGATAAAACCATCTGAGCTGTTTAGTTAAAAAAAGAGATTCATTGGAATCTCTTTTTTTAATATATTGATTAAGTATTAACCAAAGGTGTTTCCACTTTAAAGTTTGGGGGTGTCAGTACGGTTTTACGGAGTTCATCGGATAGTTCAGGATAATCAAGAGTGTAATGTAAACCACGAGATTCTTTACGTTCCATCGCACAACGTACGATCATTTCCGAGACCAAAACTAAATTACGCAGCTCAATTAAATTCTTGCTGACATGATAATCTTGATAATATTCAGTAATTTCTTGTTTAAGCATTTCAATACGATGTAAAGCACGTTCGAGACGTTTGGTTGTTCGTACGATGCCGACATAGTTCCACATGGTCTGACGTAATTCATCCCAATTTTGTAAAATCACCACTTCTTCATCAGGATTAACGGCCTGTGTCGCATCCCATTCGGGTACATGCGGCACTTCGAATGTTTGATCAAATTTTTTCTCAATATCTTTTGCAGCACTCATGCCATAGACAAAACATTCGAGTAGAGAGTTACTTGCCATGCGGTTTGCACCATGCAAGCCAGTATACGAAGTTTCACCAATAGCATATAAACCCGCAATGTCGGTTTCACTATTTTCATCGACCACAACACCACCACAAGTATAGTGCGCAGCAGGGACAACAGGAATCATCTCTTTGGTGATGTCGATACCAAGTTCCATTAAACGTGCATATAAAGTTGGGAAATGTTCTTGAATGAAATTTGCAGGTTTATGGCTAATATCAAGCCAGACATGACGAATACCTAAGCGTTTGATTTCATAGTCAATGGCACGTGCTACGATATCACGAGGTGCAAGTTCTGCACGTTCATCAAAACGCAGCATAAAGCGTTCACCATCTGGTAGACGCAGATAAGCACCTTCGCCCCGCATGGCTTCGGTGATTAAAAACGAGCGCGCTTGTGGGTGATATAAACAAGTCGGATGGAATTGATTAAACTCCATATTTGCAACACGACAACCTGCACGGTACGCCATGGCAATACCATCACCTGTTGCTATGTCAGGATTGGACGTATATAAGTAGGCTTTCATTGCACCACCGCAAGCAAGGGCAGTGAATGGTGCTAGAAAAGTATGTACTGTTTCATTACGCTCATCGAGTGCATATAAGCCTAAAGCTTTATTTACTAATGCTTTATGACCTAATTTGTGTGTGGTAATGAGGTCAATCGCAATATAATTTTCAAAAATCGTAATATTTTCTTTTTCTTGAGCACGTTCAACCAAAGTGGTTGAAATAGCTTTGCCTGTTGCATCGGCTGCATGAATAATACGGCGTTGAGAATGTCCACCTTCACGGGTCAGATGCAGTTGTTCATCTTCATTTAAAGTAAACTTCACGCCATGTTCAAGTAAAAAGTCAACGGATGGTCGACCACCTTCTACTGTATGTTTGACTGCATCGATTTCGCATAAATGCGCGCCTGCAATCATGGTGTCATCTATATGTTGTTCAATGGAATCCGTTTCATCCAGTACAGCAGCCACACCACCTTGCGCAAAATAGGTGCTGGCATCAGTAAGACTAGATTTGGCTAAAACGGCAATTTTAAAATGTGTTGGTAAAGACAGAGCGAGGCTTAAACCTGCACCGCCACTACCTACAATAATCACATCAAATTGGTGCGTGGTTTTTAAATTAGACATGTCCATCAGCTAATTTGAAAAGAGTTTGCTAATAACACTCTCTTTTTGAATAAATTTCAATGGTTATAAGTCTCAGATTTTTGTCGATAAGGCAAATCATTCACTTTTTAAGGATAATTTAAGTAAATTATTGTTTTTTAAAAATATAGAAACATTTTATTACGCAATATTATAAAATTCTATGTTACAAACAAATTCATCAACAAAAAACAAAATTTGTAGGTTAGTCATTCATGAAAATTAGCTTTATACAAAAAGGAATGTATGCAGCAGTATTTACAGTTGCAGCAACACAAGCACAAGCGCAAGCACCTGTTGATTTTTCAAATTTAGTCGAACAAGTTAGTCCTGCGGTAGTGAGTGTGAATGTTGTTAAAAAAATGTCGCAAGAAGAATTATTACAACAGCAAGTACCTGAAATTTTAAAACGTTTCTTTGGTAATCAGATCATTATTCCACAGCAACAAATTCCGCAAGAGAAAACAGGCTATGGCAGTGCCTTTTTTATCAGCAAAGACGGTTATTTAGTAACGAATCATCATGTGGTAGAAGATGCTTCAAAAGTGACCATTGTCCTGAATGATCGCCGTGAAATTGATGCTAAAGTGATCGGAAGTGACGAGCGTACAGACATTGCATTGCTTAAAGTAGATGGGACGAATTTTCCATCACTATCCACTGGCAATGTCGATCAGCTTAAAGTTGGTCAACCTGTATTAGCCATTGGTTCACCATTTGGTTTTGATTATTCCGCTTCGGCAGGGATCGTCAGTGCGAAGTCACGTAATATGATGGGTGAAACTTCCGTTCCATTTATCCAGACTGATGTTGCATTAAATCCGGGGAACTCAGGTGGCCCGTTGTTTAATCAACAAGGACAAGTGGTGGGTGTGAACTCACGTATTTTTAGTGGTACAGGCGGCTACATGGGCTTGTCATTCTCCATTCCAATCGATGTCGCGATGGATGTCGTGAGTCAGTTGAAAACCAATGGCAAAGTCACCCGTTCTTATTTGGGAGTCATGCTACAAGATATTGATCGTAATTTGGCGGAAGCATACAAATTACCAAAACCTGAAGGATCTTTGATCACCCAAGTCGCAGCAGGTTCGCCAGCAGATAAAGCAGGTTTTAAATCAGGTGATGTGATTATGAAATATAATGGTTCGCCTATTTCACAGACCAGTGAGTTGTTGAACTACCTCAACCGTACTCAACCTAAACAAACCGTACAGCTTGAAGTTTTGCGTGATGATAAAGCAAAAGTTATTACCGCAACATTAACCACCGCACCTGATGATACACCAGCGAAAAGTGATCGTGGTACCACAGCATCTGCCAAGAAAGGTCCAATTTTAGGGGTCGCAATTCGGACTTTAAATGAAATTGAAAAATCACGTTTGGGTGTTAAAGGCGGTGTCTTGATTCAAGATGTCACTCGTGGTGGCTTAGCTGCACAGTCGCGTATTCTCGCAGGGGATGTTGTGACGCAAATTAACTCGAAAACCATTTTAAATGCCAATGATTTTGTGGAAGCTGTGTCTGAACTAAAAGCCAATACTGTTGCACGCGTGGCAATTATCCGCGATGGACAACATGCCATGTTGGGTCTAAGAGTACAATAATCTTGGCGGCAAGCAAAAATATGAACCACTCTACGGAGTGGTTTTTTTGTCAATTGCATGGGCAAAATGTTAGTGTAGATAAGATTGTAAAAGCGAAGTAATAGGATCTTTTTGTGGCAACAGCATATTTTGATTTAAAACTCACGGTTCAACCTGAACATATTGATATTTTAGGACATGTCAATAATGTGGTTTATGTAGCATGGATGCAGGAGGTCGCTACAGCACATATCGAAGCTTTAGGTTTAGGTGTCAAGGATTATCTAGAATTAAAACATGCGATGGTTGCAGTGGAACATCATGTGCAATATCGTAAAGCTGCGCTTGAAGGGGATGACATTATTTTAAGAACATGGCTCAATGACATTAATGCATTATTTTCATTCCGCCAATATGCTTTTTTTCGTGCAGCAGATCATGCATTGTTATTTACAGGTACGACGAAATGGGCATGTGTTGAAATTGCCACAGGGCGCCCAAAGCGCTTATCACCGACGTTTATTCAAGCCTATCAACCTTTAGATGAAAATATTGATCCTTATGATGTGAGTGATCTAAAGTGACTATGAAAATAGGGATATTAAGTCGCTTCATTTTTAAATAATTCAATTGCCTGATCATTATTATGGATACTTTAAAAAAACCATCTGCTATAATCCCTCGCAATTTCTATTCAGCTTTTGTTATGTATATTTTTTCAGTACATAGCGTGTTTTTCTTCAAGGTAGCCCATGGCGCAAGCTAAAAAATCTGTCGATATTAAAAATATTCGTAATTTCAGTATTATCGCGCACATCGACCACGGTAAGTCGACACTCGCAGACCGCTTCATTCAAACCTGTGGCGGTTTACAAGATCGTGAAATGCAAGCACAAGTTTTAGATTCAATGGAATTAGAACGTGAGCGTGGGATTACTATTAAAGCAACGTCTGTAACCTTGTATTACACTCATCCAAATGGTCAAGAATACCAACTCAACTTTATTGATACACCAGGACACGTGGACTTTTCGTATGAAGTATCACGTTCTTTGGCCGCTTGTGAAGGTGCGTTATTGGTTGTTGATGCAGCGCAAGGTGTGGAAGCACAGTCGGTTGCTAACTGCTACACAGCGATTGAACAAGGTTTGGAAGTCCTTCCAATCTTAAATAAAATCGATTTACCGCAAGCAGAGCCTGAGCGTGTGATTCAAGAAATTGAAGATATTATTGGGATTGAAGCCACTGAAGCACCGACATGTTCAGCAAAAACAGGATTAGGGATTGAGGGTGTCTTAGAGACGTTGGTAAATGTTATTCCTGCACCTGAGGGTGACCGTGACGCACCTTTACAAGCCTTAATTGTAGACTCGTGGTTCGATAACTACTTAGGTGTTGTGTCTTTGGTTCGTGTGAAACAAGGACGTGTGAAAAAAGGCGACAAAATGTTGATGAAATCAACAGGTCAGTCTCATATCATTACGTCTGTGGGTATTTTTAATCCAAAACACACAGAAACTGGGATTTTGGAAGCAGGTGAAGTTGGCTTTGTGATTGCGGGGATTAAAGATATTTTTGGTGCGCCTGTGGGGGATACCATTACTTTAGCAACGACACCGGAAGTAGCTTCATTACCTGGCTTTAAAAAGGTTAAACCACAAGTCTACGCAGGTTTATTCCCAATCGATGCGAGTGATTTTGAACCCTTCCGTGAAGCGTTACATAAACTACAAATTAACGATTCGGCATTGTTCTTTGAACCTGAAAGCTCAGATGCGTTAGGATTTGGTTTTCGTTGTGGCTTCTTGGGTATGCTGCACATGGAAATCGTACAAGAGCGTTTAGAACGTGAGTACGATTTAGACCTCATTTCTTCAGCACCGACTGTAATTTATGAAGCTGTGATGAAAAATGGCGACACGATTTATATCGACAGTCCATCAAAAATGCCAGATGGTTCAACGGTTGAAGATTTACGTGAACCGATTGCCGAGTGTCATATTTTAGTACCACAAGATTATTTAGGTAATGTGATGACTTTATGTGTTGAGCGCCGTGGGGTGCAAAAAGACATGAAGTTTATGGCTAACCAAGTATCCATTACGTTTGAAATCCCGATGGCTGAAGTCGTGATGGACTTCTTTGATAAATTGAAATCATGTTCGCGTGGTTTTGCATCACTCGATTACAATTTTGTACGTTTTGAGTCTTCATCTTTGGTTAAGGTTGACGTGTTAATTAATGGTGACAAAGTAGATGCATTGGCGATGATTTGTCACCGTCAAGATGCACGTCATCGTGGCATTGCCTTGGTTGAAAAGATGAAAGATTTGATTCCACGTCAAATGTTTGATGTTGCAATTCAAGCGGCGATCGGTGCGCAAGTGATTGCACGTTCTACAGTCAAAGCAATGCGTAAAAACGTCTTGGCAAAATGTTATGGTGGTGACGTTTCTCGTAAGAAGAAATTGTTATCGAAACAAAAAGAAGGTAAGAAACGCATGAAACAAGTGGGTAGTGTTGAAATTCCACAAGAAGCGTTCTTGGCTGTATTAAAAGTCGATAGATAAGAAGTAAGAGGTCGTATCGCTCATGGATTTTGATTTTAATTTAATTCTCGTACCTGCAACACTGGTGTTTTTTGTGTTGTGGTTACTCGATAAATTCGTGTTTAAACAACGCGAAACAAAGGGTAAGGGGAATGAACATTTTATCATTTCATGGGCATACGATTTTTGGCCAGTCCTTGCCGTTGTTTTGGTGTTACGTTCATTTTTATTTGAACCTTTTAATATTCCCTCTGATTCGATGGTTCCGACCTTAGAAACGGGTGATTATATTTTGGTAAATAAGTACCAGTATGGTGTGCGTTTACCGATTACCAATACTAAAGTCATTGATGTGGGTGAGCCTCAACGTGGTGATGTTGCGGTGTTCCGTTATCCTGAAAATCCAAAAATTAGTTATATCAAACGTATTATTGGTTTACCGGGCGATCATATTGTTTATGATCAGGGGCAATTAAGTATTAATGGGAAAAATGTTACACAGACCCCAGTCGAATTTAGTCGTCAAAAAGATATTTTGGATACTCCAAAATCGATTTACTATACTGAAACCATGGGTGAACATAAGCATCTTGTGCGTATTTTAGAAGGTCAAAATACTTTGGCGAGTGCTTTCCAATATGCACAGAAAAAAGAAGATTTACCTTTTGTTGCGCGTGATAATGATCGTTTTATCAAATCAAATGGTCAAAGTTGGGAAGTCACTGTTCCGAAAGGTCATTACTTTGCGATGGGTGATAACCGCGATCAAAGTGCTGACAGCCGTTTTTGGGGATTTGTACCTGAGGCAAATTTAACAGGGCATGCGATCTATGTGTGGATGCACAAAGAACCAGGCTTGAAATTACCTTCATTTAGCCGTAATGGGACAATTGACTAAGCTTCCTTTGAGTCGAATCTGATTTTAAGTATAAAAAGACCAATGTACATTGGTCTTTTTTATTTTCTTTTGAGTGACAACTGAGTAAAACGTCAAAGTGGTGAGTTTATAAGATTTCATGCAAATTTTTTTATAAAAATGAGTATCGAAATCTAGTAACTGAATGGGCTTTGCAAGATAATACAATACTGAAATATTGATTCATGATGACGAATGTTTAACATTTACGCATCATATTAATATGACATTTTAAATTTGGGGAATTTGTAGGGTTAAAGTGGCAAGGTTGAAGGATCTGGTCTTATTTTAAAGTCTGCAAAATGATATAATTATTTTCGCCTAGTGGATAATAACAATGCGTAAATCTCAACAAGGTGCATCGTATATTGCGATTTTATTAGGAATCGTGGTCTTTGCTTTTATCGTGAAAGCGGTATTAGCACTTTGGCCATCGTATTGGGATGATCGTGTGATTAATGGTCAAATTGAGCAACTTATCAAAGAGAGCTCAGCGGATATCACACCATCTAAATTTGAAAGCCAAATGAGTCAACGTTTGGACATGAACAATATTCGTGATATTAAATTTAGCGATATTGCGAAAGTTTCAAACGACAACGGCTTAACAGTGACAAAGAAATATGAAGTAAGAACACCATTCTTCATGAATATTGATTTAGTCCAAACATTCGAGAAAAGTTTTGATCAAAGGTCAGTTCAAAGTAAGTGATCCTCGCTTACAGAGTCGTATCGGCTATGAGTTTAAACAATCTGAATTGCTACAACTTGCATTGACACATCGTTCGGTGAGTCATAAATACAATTATGAGCGCTTAGAGTTTTTAGGTGATTCATTATTGGGGATGATCATTGCAAACTATTTGTACCATGCTTATCCGCAAGAAAATGAAGGTCGTTTAACCCGTATGCGTGCGACTTTGGTGCGCCAAGAAGCCTTAGGTAAAATTGCCAATGACTTAAAATTAAGCACCAGTTTAATTTTAAGTACAGGTGAATTGAAATCAGGCGGTCATCATCGTGAGTCAATATTAGCAGATACAGTAGAAGCCATCATTGGTGCGATTTATACAGATTGTCAAGATTTACCGCTGTTACGTAATATTGTACTGAAATGGTATGAGCCCTATTTAGAGCATATTGAACCCACAGATCAGTTGAAAGATCCGAAATCACGTCTCCAAGAATATCTACAAGCTCGTAAAAAGCCATTGCCGAGTTACGAGGTTGTAGATATTCAGGGTGATGCACCCAATCAGCATTTTAAAGTAGAATGCTTAGTAGAGGGCTTGCCTAAAATGATGGGTGAGGGCTCAAGTCGCCGATTTGCAGAACAGGCAGTCGCGGCAGATTTTTTAAAGTTATTGGAGCAGTAAACTGCATGAATACACATTCCGATCACAACGATGCTGATCACGAGCCGCAAGACAGCGGTAATGACTTAATTAACCAATTTTTTAGTTCACAAGGAACGGAAATTCCTGCAGATTATAAAAGTGGTTTTGTGGCGATTGTTGGTCGTCCAAATGTAGGTAAGTCAACCCTAATGAACCATATTTTGGGTCAAAAATTATCTATTACCTCACGTAAGCCACAAACAACTCGCCATAAAATTGTCGGGATTGATAGTCGTGAGACATCACAAGCTGTATTTGTGGATACGCCTGGGATGCACAAAAAAGAAGTCCGTGCCATCAATAAAATGATGAATAAAGCCGCACATTCTGCATTGCGTGATGTGAACCTTGTTTTGTTTGTATTGGATGCAGACAAGTGGACACAGAACGATGAGTTGGTACTTGAAAAACTGAAAAATGCAGAAATGCCAGTTATTCTAGTCATCAATAAAATTGATACGCTTGAAAATAAAAACCATGCTTTGCCATTGATCCAAGAGCGTGCAAAGTTAATGAATTTTGCGGAAATTGTACCAGTATCTGCATTACGTGGTGCAAATTTAGATCATTTACGTAATACCATTGAAAAGTATTTGCCATTTCAACCACCCCTATATGCTTTAGAGCAGTTAACAGACCGTTCTGAACGTTTCCTTGCGAGTGAAATTATTCGTGAGAAAATCATGCGTCAGTTAGGTGAAGAACTGCCTTATGATTTAACTGTGCAAATTGAATCATTTAAGACTGAAGAAGCAACGATTAATCCTAAAACGGGTCGTCCTAAAGCAGCGTGTACTTACATTGATGCAACTATTTTTGTAGATCGTCCAGGACAAAAAGCCATCGTGATTGGTGAAAAAGGTGCTAAGCTGAAAAAAATTGGTATGGATGCACGTGTCGACATGGAAAAAATGTTTGAACAAAAAATCATGCTAACACTTTGGGTGAAAGTCAAAGGTGGTTGGTCTGATGATGAGCGTGCTTTAAAAAGTTTAGGTTATAGCGATATTTAAGCGCTGATTTGAGAAAAGGATAGAACCGTAATGATGAAAGTTTTTGTCATAATATCTTGTATGATCGTGTTACAGGGTTGTGTCCACAAACTCGTTACGGTTCCTGTCAAAGCAGCGTATGGTGTGACCAAAGGTGTGGTAAAAGGTACTGCGGCTGTCGTCGGTGCAGTCATCCCAGATGGAGATGATGACGATGATAAAAAAGACAAGGATGATTAATTCGCCAAGATGCGAAATGAAATCTTGCATGGTTATTTAATCCATCATCGAAAATATCGTGAACGTAGCCATATTGTGCATTTATTTACACAAGAGTATGGACGTGTTGATGGAATTTTAAGGCAAACGCCGCCTCCGCAATATCAGCCAATCACCCTGCAAGCATCAGGGAAAAGTGAGCTGAAAAACTTTTCAAAATTAGAAATACTTAATCAACCTGTATTTTTTTATGGGGATGCATTTTTTTCAGGGTTTTATCTGAATGAAATTCTGCTCCGTTTATGCCCACTTGAAGAAAGTATGCCGCAAACTTTTGAGCAATATCATGTTACGCTTGAGCATTTACAACATTTAGCCTCACATCCCGAGCCTCATACATTTTTAAAACAAATTTTACGTCAGTTTGAGTATGCGCTTTTAGAAGAGTTGGGCTATCCCTTAGATTATGAGATGGATGCACAGCAAGCGCCGATCATTGCGACGCAACGTTATCAATTTCAACTGTCAGATGGATTTATTCCTATTTCCCATAGCGCTCCATCTACCCTAAGCGGCGAGCAGATTTTAAGTATGGCGAATTATGAAAAGGGTAGGGATTTTAATTCAGAACAGTTACAATTATTGTCGAAACTTTATCGCCAAATGATTACCTCATTGCTTGGTGATCGCCCATTAAAAAGTCGGCAACTGTGGATACAAAATTCTCAGTCCAAAATTGTGAATCGCTAGTTTTTACTTTGATGTATTTAGGAAAATATTATGGCTGCATTGCTTGGTGTAAATATTGACCATGTTGCAACACTTCGACAAGCACGTGGTACGACTTATCCTGATCCTGTTGAGGCAGCATTGGTCTGTGAACAAGCAGGTGCAGAGGGAATTACCTTGCATTTACGTGAAGATCGCCGTCATATTCAAGATGCTGACGTGTATCGTATGCGCTCAGCAATCAAGACACGTATGAACTTGGAAATGGCAGTCACTGATGAAATGGTCGCAATTGCACTTGAAGTTAAGCCGCAACATGTTTGCTTTGTACCTGAAAAACGCCAAGAAGTGACGACTGAAGGTGGTTTGGATGTGGTTGGACATTTTGCTGATGTGAGAGCTGCAACGCAGGCATTGGTTGCGATTGGCTGTGACGTATCATTATTTATTGATGCTGACTTTGCACAAATTGACGCAGCAGTGGCATGTGGTGCACAAACCATCGAATTGCACACAGGTGCTTATGCAGATGCACACACCGAAGATGCACATCATCACGAGTTAGAGCGTATTATCAGAGGTGCTGAATATGCGGCTGCAAAAGGCTTAGTGGTCAATGCAGGGCATGGTTTAAATCTTAAAAATGTCGCTGAAATTGCAGCAATTCCACAGATTCACGAGTTGAATATTGGTCATTCAATTATTGCAGAAAGTGTTTTTGTTGGCTTAGAACAAGCAGTGAAAGACATGAAAGCAGCAATACATGCTGCAAGTTAATACATTGGAATATATTGAAAAGTAGTCATGTCGAATATTAATTATGATGAACTAATGCAACCTGTCATTGGTTTTTTAGGCTGTGAAACGCCTCAAGCATGGTTGGATGAAGCCCTAAATAATCTTGATATTTTAATGCAAGATCATGCCAATTGTGAGAAAAAAGCCGCAGGAACAGCCATGAATTTGATGTTCCGTTATAGCTTTTTTACAGATTTACAAGTCAAGCTTGCACAACTTGTTCGTGAAGAAATGCTACATTATGAACAAGTTTTAGAGTTTATGACCAAGCGTGGTCAAGAATGGAAAGGTCTAAGTGCAGGTCGTTATGCAGGTGGTTTGCGTAAGGAAATTCGTACTTATGAACCTGAAGCATTGATTGATGTTTTGGTGATTGGTGCTTTTGTTGAAGCACGTTCTTGTGAGCGTTTTTATGCTTTAGCGCCCTTAGTTGATGATGAGCTTGGGCGTTATTATCGTTACTTACTAAAGTCTGAATCACGCCATTACGAAGATTATCTCGCTTTAGCATTGGATGTAGCGAAAACCGCTAAACTCAAAGACCCTGAAGAAGATATTCAACAACGTATTGAATTAATTCGTGAAGTAGAAAAGGATTTGATTTTAACCCCAGATAAAACTTTTCGTTTTCATAGTGGTGTTCCCATATAAGCTGTGGCTTAAATGTTTAAAAAAAGGAAGTGGTCACACTTCCTTTTTTATTTTGAGATCAAAACTTTACTATTAACTATTATGTTATTGGTTTCAATGTGATATTTGTTTTTGCATAAAAAAAGCCCACTTCGTTATGAGTGGGCTTTTTAGTATTTGGCTCTCCAACCTGGGCTCGAACCAGGGACCTGCGGATTAACAGTCCGTCGCTCTACCGACTGAGCTATTGGAGAATCTGCATGTGATTATAAGGATATATTGTTGAGGGTCAAGCCTTTCATGTCATGTTTTCTTCATTTTTGTGCTGTATGCTTTTTATTTGAACAAAAATAATGAAATTCAAAAAAAATCAAAGAAAGGGTTGCAATGATGAAAATGGCTTGTTAGATTAAATTTAGAAAGTGAGTTTAAGCAACTGCTTAAACCGTGTGGATTTAACCAACTTGCCAGCACTAAAATGGCTAAATAGGAGACAGCGATGAATACGCTTAGCATTTCCGATATTTTTTCAAATTTATCTTTTTATCAAGAAAACTATATTTCTGTTCTGCAAAATTCTGAACATTATTACACTGAAGTTGAGCATGCTTATTTTGAAGTGTGGCCTTTTGGTGAGAAAAAATTATTCCTAGGTGATTTATTACAGCTTTGGTTTAGTGAAAAATGGCTGATCAATGCAAAGTGTCAACTTTTAACAGATACAAGTACGCAAAACACGCAGCAATCCATCCAACGTGAGCATGATTTATACTTATTTCAATTGGTCGGCAGTACTTTTTCAGGTGCAAATCATGCCAAAGTGTGGTCTATTTCTGAGCAAAAAGTTGTGCATATTGCTTTAGATCGTGTTTTTAAATATTACTGTTTCTTTGAGTCGATCGAAAGACCAAAAACTGCTCAACTGCCATTTAACCATTTTAAACATGCTATTTAAAGTTGTCATTTGCACAGGGCTTTTAAGCAGTTAAGTGTTTGAAAGCCTCAATAGCTCTTTGTCGACTCATTTTTAAGTCAACGATTGGTTGAGGATAATCCAGTTGTAAATTAGGTTTTTTAGCATAAGGTTCATGGATGGTTTTAGCATCCAAATGTGCAATTTCAGGTAACCATTTTCTTAAATAATCACCATTTTCATCAAACTTTTTAGACTGACTGATCGGGTTAAAAATACGGAAATAAGGGACCGAATCTGTCCCTGTAGAGGCACACCATTGCCAACCACCATTATTTGCCGCTAAGTCACCATCAATCAAATGCTGCATAAACCACTGTTCGCCTAAGCGCCAGTCAATGAGTAAATTTTTACTGAGAAACATGGCTACGATCATACGTACACGGTTATGCATCCAACCTGTTTGTAACATTTGACGCATGCCAGCGTCGACAATTGGAATACCTGTTTGTCCCTGTTGCCATGCTTTTAAATCTTCTGGTGAATTGCGCCACTGTAGAGATTGTGTATTGATTTTAAAAGGAAGACTTTTAGAAATACGTGGGAAATCAAATAAGATATGTTGATAAAACTCTCGCCAAAGTAGCTCATCTAACCATGTTTGTTGTCCAATATTGTTTATATGGAAATACCCTTGTTGCTGACAAAATAACGCATTCAAGCACTGACGAATCGATAAAATTCCGAGATTTAAATAGGGTGATAACTGACTGGTTGCTTCAAGATGTGGAAAATCTCGTGCGGTTTGATAATTGAGGACTTGGTGTTCTATAAAATGATCTAATATTGTGTGGGCATGATTTTCACCCACTTGCCATTTTGAATAAAAGTCATTGTTCTCAAAACCTAATTGTTGCAAATTGGGAATTTCACATTGAACTTTATTTTCAAACTCAATGTCTACCCATGTTTGTGGCTCAGGTGCTGGATAAGGCTGAGGGATAGCAATACTGAGTTGTTCATAACAGTATTTTTTAAATGCACCAAAGACTTGATAGGGTTGGTTGGATTTGTTACGAATCGAACCCACAGGAAAAATGCTACGATCATGGTATAAAATCAAATCGCATGCATGTTGGTTGAGCGTTTTTTGTACTTGAAAATCACGTTGTAGCTCATTGACACCGCATTCGATGTTGGCGTGTACATTTTCGATATTGAGTGTATCGCAATGCTTTAAAATATGCTTTGGCAGGTCATGCCATTCGGACACGATATCAACAATTAAGGGAATATGCAGGGCATTGAGTTGCTGTTTAAGTTGCTGTACTTGTCTCAAATAAAAGTCGATTTTAATTGGAGCATCATGATGTTTACGCCATTGCTGTGGGGAAAGGGCAATGAAAGCGATGCTTTGTCCTGACTGTGTTGCATGCCACAGTGCACTATGGTCTTGAATGCGTAAGTCTTGGCGAAACCAAATCAGTTGTCGTTTCATGATCTTTCATATGGTATTGGTTGGGGGCTTTGTGTACAAGGCTGTATCGAAAATAGAATTCTATTGATTCTAGAATAAAATTCAAAATGAACAAAGTAATGAGAATAAAAAAAACAAGCTCATAAAAAAGGCAAAGTATTAAACTTTGCCTTTTTGCTGAGATCGCAATGATCTTAGTGGTGATGACCACCTGCACCGTGAACATGACCATGTTCTAATTCTTCAGCAGAAGCGTCACGAATTTCAACGATTTCTACTTCAAAAGTAAGATCTTGACCAGCAAGTGGGAAGTTTGCATCTACAACAACGTTGTCGCCTTCAACTGCTTTAACAGTTACGATTTGAACGCCATCTTCAGTTTGTGCTTGGAATTGCATACCCGCTTCGATGTTTTCAACACCTTGGAACATTTGAGCAGGAACTTCTTGAACGAGGTCAGGATTGTATTCGCCATAACCTTCAGCTGCAGGAACGTTTACAGTGAATTTTTCGCCTACAGTTTTGCCTTCTAAAGCTTTTTCTAAACCAGGAATGATATTTCCTGCGCCATGCAAATATGCGAGTGGCTCACCTTGTGATTTATCGAGAGTTTCACCCTCAGCGTTAGTCAACGTGTAGTGGAAAGAAACCACTTGGTTATTTGCAATAGCAGTCATGTTATTGATCCATACGACAATAGAGAGTTATAAGCTTACATCATAAAGTGAAATGCAATTTTTGTAGACTAAATTTACGAAAAAAAAGCATTTTTACCACTTTTTTGATGGTTTTTTCATTAATAAGGGCGAATTATTAAATTTCAATGCAATTTTATCCGCGGTGCGATTTTTCGTGTAACAAAATCTTTGGCCGTGAGTAATCCTGCATGAGCATAACCATAAATTGTAGCTTGATGTAAACGATACAATGACACATACATGGACTTCGCGACAAAGCCTTGCACGTTGACCTGACCGAGTAATTCACCCACAGCTTTATTTTTGCTGAGTGAGACTAAAGAGCCCTTGTCTGAAAATTGGAACATTGGTTGTTTATGACCACTTACACGTGCCTTTAAAGCATCAACCATAAATGCTGCTTGTTGGCTTGCTACTTGTGCACGTGGACCAAGTGCTGCTTCTCGTGCATCTAAAATACAGTTGGCACAGTCACCAATGGCAAAAATATTGGGGTCAGTTTTGGTTTGTAGTGTTGCGTAGACTTCTAAGCGTCCCATACGGTCTTTGCTGAAATCTGGTAATTCTGAAATCACCTGTGGTGTCTTGATCCCTGCAGCCCAGACTTTAAGCTCTGCTTGGATGCTTGTACCATCATTAAAATAAACACGTTCAGCATCAACTTTTTCGACACGTTTTGCGGTTAATATATCAATTTTCATTCGTTGCAGTTGTTTGTCAGCATGTTCTGCAATTTTTTCTGAAAGGGCTGGTAAGATACGAGCTGCGCCTTCAATCAGTGAAATTTTGACTTGATTGGGATTGATTTTATTTAAGCCATAATTGTAGAAATTTTGTTTGGCTTCGACTAGCTCTGCTGATAGTTCAACGCCTGTTGCACCTGCACCAATCACCGCAATATTGAGATGACGTTCAGTATTTTTATTTTGTGCATCTAAATATAAATGCAGAAGATCTTGTTGGAAAATTTCAGCCTGTTGCAAACTGTCTAGATAATGACAATATTCTTTGACACCTGGGGTATGAAAGTCATTTGAAACAGAACCTACCGCCAAGACTAAAGTGTCATAAGCAATAGTTTGTTTTTCACTTGCTGCTTCATATTTTGTGGTTTGGGGTTTAATTAACGTAATTTCTTGTTTTTCACGGTCTAAATGTTCAAAGCGACCTTGAATAAACTCATAATGATGCTTCGCTGCATGTGCATAATAATTGGTTTCTTCATCATTGGGATTCATGGTGCCCGCAGCAATTTCATGTAAAAGTGGCTTCCAAACGTGAGTAAGCTTTTGATCGATCAAAGTGATTTTAGCTTTTTGTGCTTTGCCTAAAGTATCGCCGAGTTGTGTGACCAGTTCTAAGCCGCCGACACCACCACCGACAATCACGATATGATGAATTTTTGACATGAATTACCTAATAATTTTTATTGAAGGATGGCTTAATATGCCATCCTGTTGGTAATTATTTGTATTTTTTGTTTTACAATTTACATACTTACAACAAAACAAAGTAAATAGGTTGGATTTGCTCTTACTCAGAAACCTAACCATGCTTTTAGCCATTCGAGTAGGCGTTCAAACCATGATGCTTGCTCGATATGTACTTCATCTTCAATGTCAAAAGATTGCAGTAAGAGGTCATTTTGATAGACATTGACTTTGGCTAAATGCATCATTTTTGCTAGTGGCGCAGTCAGCGAAGCTTCATTCAGTTCGACATTTAAATGTGTCTCTGTGTTTTGCAAAGGGTGAACTGCGGACAACAACCCTGTTGCATTTGCTTGCATGATTCTTGAATTGATATTGTCAAAGCTCATCAAGTCGATCGGTTGTACATTATTGTATAAACTGGTGGTCACAATTTGAGGTTTTTTGGCTTCAACTTTAAACATTTTCAAAGTCGATTTGACCACAGGTAACTCAGCGATTAATTGCTTGTCTTTGATGACAACTTCGTCACGCGTATAGGCATATGCTAAGTTTAATAGCTTGTGTGCAACTTCGGCACGTTTGCTCGCATTTTTTGTGCCCATCACCACGACGATAATACGGCGATCAGGTACATCTGGATTGAGTGTTGGGCGATGTGCTGACAGGGCTAAATTATAACCTGCAGCTTTGGTGAATCCTGTTTTTAAACCATCGACACTTGGGTCAGTTTTTAAGATCAAATTGGTTGCATGATGAAAATGTTGTTTATAGCTAAAACTCGGCATCACCGAATAATGCAAATAATCAGGGGTATGCTGTGCAACAGCTTGTCCAAGTAAAGCCATATCATGCGCAGAGGAAAAATGCTCAGGCATGGTAATGCCTGGTGCATTGGCAAAGTGTGTGTCATTCATTCCCAAAGCTTTCGCTTCTTTGTTCATGCGTTCAATAAAAGCAGGGAGTGTACCTGAAATACGTTCTGCTAAAGTCACAGCTGCATCATTAGCAGACATGACAATCAAACCTGCAATCAGTTGATCAACTGAGATTTGTTCGCCTTCTTTGAGATACATCTGTGATTCATCCCATTGTACAATTTTAACAATAGAGGTTGCTGTCAGTATTTCATCTTTCTTCAGATGTCCTGCCTGAATTTCTTTTAATGCAATGTACGCCACCATCATTTTGGTCATTGAAGCGGGTGCACGTTGTACATGACTATTATACTCAGCAATAGTCTGTCCTGTTTGAGTATCTAAAATCGTCCAAGCTTCTGCTTCTACTGATGCTGGATTGATATTTAATAGTGCTGCATTGGCGAACGTTGAGCACAGTGAGCAAATGAAGACAAGCAAGTAAGTGGCAATTTTCAAGGGGGACAGCCTTAGCAAAACAGGAGGTGAAAAATATAACGAATGCTATGCTTTTTTCACTATTCTGGCTAGTCAGTTTTACAATCAAAAAGCACGAATAAAGCACAGCTTTGTAAAAAATGTTAATCTAATAAATAATTACCTTAGATATTTTTTTGAATACGGCTTATGTTGCATTATCAAATTGAATTTGACGACTATCGTCAGCATCTCGTGCATGTCACTTTACGTTTTTTAGCGAATCCAACCCAAGTATTATCTTTGCCAACATGGATTCCGGGCAGTTATTTAATTCGTGAATTTGCCAAGCATTTAGAAGCTGTTAAAGCCTATGATGAAGCAGGGCGCGAACTCCAAATTACCAAGTTTGATAAGAACAAATGGCGTTTATATAACACAGATCATGAGCTCATCACGGTTGAATACGATGTTTATGCTTATGATCTCTCGGTGCGTGGTGCTTATGTGGATCAAACACGTTTTTATGTGAATCCTGCGTGTTTATGTTTAGGCTTGCAAGATCAAGAACACTCGCCCATTGAATTGGAAATCTTTTTACCTGAAGAGTTAAAACATTTCCAAATTGCCACAGGACTAGCATCAAAAAGCTTAGTTAAAGGTCGTTATACGCTCACTGCGAAAAATTATGCAGAATTGATTGACTGCCCATTTGAATTGGCAGATCAAACACGTTTTAGCTTTGAAGCTCATGGTATTCCTCATGAATTTGTAGTTTCTGGCCAGCATGCAATGAATGCTGAACGTATGCAGCAAGACATTGAAAAAATTTGTAGCACTGAAATTGCCATGTTTGGTTCAGCACCTTTTACAAACTATACTTTTATGACCATGGCAACAGGTAATAGCTATGGTGGTTTAGAGCATCCGAACAGTACCAGTTTAATTACACCACGTGATGATTTGCCCAAAGCCGATGAACCTGTTGAACCATCAGCAGATTATCAACGTTTCTTAGGTTTATGTAGTCATGAATATTTTCATTCATGGTTAGTGAAATTTATTCGTCCTGAAAATTTAGCGACCTATGATTTAAATCAAGAAAGTTTGACCTCTTTATTGTGGATTTTTGAAGGATTTACCTCTTATTACGATGACTTAATTTTGTATCGTAGTGGCGTAATTTCTCAAGAATCTTATTTAAAGCTACTCAAAGCACAGATTGATCGTTATTTACAAAATCCAGGGCGCTTCATTCAAACTGTTGCTGAGTCTAGTTTTGATGCGTGGATTAAGTTTTATCGTCAAGATGAAAACTCTAATAATGCAGGCACAAGTTACTATAACAAAGGTTGTCTAGTGGCATTATGCTTAGATTTAGGCTTGCGTATGAAAGGTTCAAGCCTTGATGCTTTAATGCGTAAATTGTATGAAAATACGCAAAATGGCATTCAAGTGAATGAACGCACGATTTTCACTTTATGCGAAGAACTGACAGGTGTGCAGTGGATTGAGCAAATTAACCACTTAATTAATACCACGGAAGAATTACCCCTTGATCAATTGCTGCCTGAATTTGGTATTGATTTTCAAGTGAAGAATGAAAAAACTTTGCCATTTGGCTTAAAAATTTCAGACAAAGCAGAAGGCGTATTGATCCAGCAAGCCCATCGTAATGGTGCGGGAGCAAAAGCAGGACTGTCTGCCCATGATGTGATTATTGCCATTGATGGTTTAAAAGCATCTGAAAAGTTATTGGTTAAATATGCGAAACAAGCAACCAATTTCACAGTCTATGCGTTCCGCCGTGATGAATTAATACAGTGTGAACTACAAGGCGGTGAAGTTGAGCTGAGTACAGTTGAACTTAACGTTGTAGATCAAAGCAAAGTCGCGAAATGGTTAAGCATTTAAAGTATCGAATCTAAATTTAAAAAGCACTCACTCGAGTGCTTTTTTTAGGCATAAGCTTTGTTCTTTTTTCGAGAGTTCGTGATTTTATGAAAATGTCCTTGAAAATAAAGCCTATCTAACTGTTGTACTAAAGGTGTGACCATGTCTGTTCTTTTGATCGGACTATAGTGTTCGACAACTTGTCCCAAATGTGCAATAGATTTTCTTTGAATATATTGATAATTCAAGTATTTTTCGATTAATTCATCTGTTTTGGCTTCATTTAAACACACTGAAGTGACGATTGCACCTGTATGAATGGCTTCAGATAACATGGTAATGCTGTCTTCAGTCACAAAAATATATTTACACTGTGCTAATTTTTCAGACATTGTAAATTTTTGATGCGGGTCTATATGATCTATTTGTTGTGCATGTAATAAATCTAAACTTTTAGGGTCTAAATCAGGTGTTCTACGAGAACAAATGACGCTTCCTTTCAACTGATGTACACTGACAAAATGAGCAAATTCTTGAATCATGTCAGAAAAATCTTGCTTTGAAAAAGGATAATCTGAAGTTGATCCACCTAAAAGTAAAACAGCTTCATGTTGTTCTTGCGCTTTAAGCTGAGTTGCAAAATGCGCACAAACTGGCGGTGTGGGTAAAATAATTTGTTTGCAATTTACATTTTGAGCCAAGGCAGTAATGCTCAAATCAATGAGATTTTCATTAAATTTTCTTAAATTTCCAACATATAAAAGTGGTATTTGGTATTTTTGAGCCAAATATGCTGCGTAGATTAAATTTGGCATACCTGAGCAAATGATGATTTCTGTCTGTTGAATGCCTGTAGGTTCAACTTTAAAAAATAATTGCCCTAAAAATTTATAAAATATTGGAAAATTAGAAAACTTTTTAAATAAACTCACCCATTTTTTACTTAGTGTGATAGGGAGTTGAAAAGCTTGCAATCCTAACGAGTATTTTTCTTGAATAATTTCAGCGACAGCAAGTGATGGATTTAAATGACCTTTTCGACCATCGTGAATCACGATCACAGATGTATTGGATCCCATTGTAGTCACAACTTAACCTAATCTGATGTTTTGTTAGAATCAGGCTAGCGAGACATTATTAAATCATACTGAAGCTTAGATTAAAAATTTTTGACAAAGTGCAGTTATTGGTATGATTTACGCTTTGAGTAGTTTAATCAAAATCACGATGTAAATAGGGTATTTATAATGAATCATTATGACGCGACATGATGTTTTAACATAAAAAACTGCTGAAATTTGGTCATGAGATTGATTAAAAATCAGCAGTTTTTGAGTATATCACAATTAAAAAATTAACGATTTGGGTTATTTTGCATCAATTTTGGCTTTTAAGCTTTGAGTTAAGCCATTGATGTCACCACCTTGTATACCTAATTCATTCATTAAGCTATCAATCAAAGGGGCTTGTGTACGGTAACGCAAAGCGCTATTCACTACTTGATCTGACAAAGCCACCTGACCTTGTTCAGTACCTGTATCCGTTGCAGCAGATGAACCGCCCATGCCACCCAAACCATTCACTTGTAAAATTTTAATGTCGTCAATATTTTCCATTGGTTTAACGCTTTCACGAATAATTTCTGGTAAATATTTTAACAATGCCAAGCGAATTTGCATTTCTACTTGCTCAGTTGACAAAATATTATTGGCTTCGTTGACTGCACGAGTACCTTCTGCATCTACATGGTATTGTTTTTCTTGTGCTTGTGCGAGCAAGATTTTTGCATCTGCTTCACCTTTAGCTTTTAAACGGACTTTCTCAGCTTCAGCTTCGGCAGCAATACGCACTGCTTCGGCTTCATCTACCGCTGCTTTTTTAGATGCTTCTGCGGCTACTGTAATGGCGATTGCATCCGTTTCAGCCACCTGTTTTGCAGCCACGAGTTCAACAGCTTTTATACGTTCAGCACGTTGTGTTTCACGAACAGTTAAGACCTCTTCTTCGGCTTTGACTGCTTGGGCACGTGCTTGGTCAGCAAGTGCTTTTGCTTCAGATTCAGCACGAGATTTTTCAGCAATCGCAATTGCACGATCTTGTTCAGCCAATTCAATGGTTTTCTTCTGTTCTACTTGTGCTTTTTGAATCAACTGTGCTTTGACAATATTTTCATTTTCAACATCACGAGCAGATGCAATACGTTTGAGTTCAACTTCACGATCTGCCGCAATACGTGCTTCTTCTGCTTCACGTTTTTTTGATGCTTCTTGTGATGCAATTTCTGCCAATTGTTCAGCTTTGCGAATGGAAATTTCACGCTCTTGTTGCATTTTTGCATATTCTTCTTCACGTAAAATTTGCAATTGCGCTTGTTGGGTTTCTAAGTTTTTAGCTTTAATTGCAAGATCAGCATCTTGCTCAATATCATTTCGCTTTTTACGACGATCTTCAATCGTTTCAGTCAGTTTAGTTAAACCCTCAGCATCAAAAGCATTTTGGGGGTTGAAAAATTTAAAGCTTGTTTGGTCTAAACCTGTCAAAGATACGGTTTCAAGTTCAAGACCATTTTTAAACAAATCTTCCGAAACGACTTGTTGTACTTTTTGTACGAAATCAACACGCTTTTCATGTAATTCTTCCATTGCCATTTCTGCGGCAACAGCACGTAAAGAATCGACAAATTTACCTTCAACTAAGTCTTTTAATTCAGGCGGTGACATGGTTTTTTTACCTAATGTCTGTGCTGCTGTCGCAATTGATTCCGCCGTAGGTTTTACACGGACATAAAACTCAGCCATGACATCGACACGCATTCGATCTCGTGTGATCAGTGCCTGATCTGCTGCACGTTTCACTTCTAAACGTAAAGTGTTCATGTTGACAGGAATCACTTCATGTAAAACAGGTAATACAATTGCACCACCATTTAAAATGACTTTTTCACCGCCGAAACCAGTTCGAACAAATGATACTTCTTTACTTGATCGTTTATAAAGGCGGGCAATAATGATCCCGATGAAAATAAGCGCAGCTAAAATAAGACCTGCAAGTATTAAAATTTGATTAAAAGATGAACTCATCATGTCATTATCTCTACGTTGTTATTAAAAAATTAAAGTTGAATCGCTTGAAACCCGTTTGCTGTTTTTTGCGTTAAAATCACTTCTTGACCTTGTGAAAAAATCATATCGAGCTCAGGCTCGACTAAGACATAATGTGTTTGACCAAATTGGTCGAGAACTTTAGCTTGAGCAGGATAATTTTTCTTTGCTTCACCTAAGATGATTAATGCGGTACGCCCAATCAGTTCATCACTATGAATGGCTGTGGTTTCATCTTGAGGTAAAATTTTGGAGATCAGTGCAGCACTTACACGTACCAAAGGCATGCATAAAAATAAGCAAGCGGGTGCTGCAATCCAAATCGGTAAATAATGTTGTGTAAATGCAAAAAAAGCCGCTTGTACAGCAAAACCAAAAACAGCATAGAAAGTTAAAAAAATAATTAACCAAACTAAAACAGGGATGCGCCCTAAATATAGCCAATCTAAAAATTGCACAACAAAGTTTTGTTCTACATCTAGATCTATTCCTAGACTTTTTGCTTCACCTAAGCCATCAGGAATAAATGGATCTAAAAATCCCTGCGTAGATGCACCTAAAATTAAAAGTAAACATTCAAAAACGCCCAATAGCAGCATTAAGCATAAGCTGACACTAAAAAATAAGTTTGAAGGATGTGTAAATAGTTCCCACATTGTCTGAGCTCTTATTTAATTCACAATTTATTTTTGTGATGAGTTTTTAATATTTGGCAACTGCCAAATGATGAATTAATTCTATTAATAAAGCTAGTTTATATGGTTATTTCAATGTTGACAATATTTTTTTTATTAATAATAATTGTAAATCAATAAGTTATTGTTTTTTAGTGATGGTGTACACGACAACGGAAAAAATTTGTAATTATTTAAAAACTAGATTATAAATTATACATAACTAGATGAAAGCGTAATCACCCTTACAAGGAATGTATGGCGCTGATATTTAAAAAGATTATTGATAAGGGTTGTTAAAATTACCGATTATTTTTATTTAAGTTCATTAGAACTAAAGGGAAAAGAGTATATTATTTTTTATCTTAAAAAAATACGCAATGATTGGGGTGATCATTGCGTAGAACAACGAATTTGTAGCTACAAATTCGGTTAAGGAGAAATGTTATGAACTTTGGGGATGGTTCATAACTTGAGATAAATAATAATACTACTCAATAGATACTTCATTAGTTTTAGCGTTAAGTCATGTTAATAAACGTTAAATATTAAGAGATTTATGTTTCTTTAGCCTCTAATATAAAAAAGCCTTTCAATCGAAAGGCTTTTTTATTGAGCAATTTATTTATAACTTAAAAGTGAAAAACACCTAAACCATTTTTGATTTCATCCAGTGTATCTTGAGTGATAATGCGGCACTTATCTGTACCTGTTTTCAAGATATCCATAATGTAATCAGGATCTTTTGCAAGTTCCATACGGCGTTCACGAATCGGGCTAATCAATTCTTTTAACACACCTTCAAGGCGTTTTTTCACTGTACCATCGCCTAAACCGCCGCGACGATAATGTGCTTTAAGTTCTTCAACTTCTTCTTTATTTGGATCAAAAGCGTCTAAATAGGTAAATACAATATTACCTTCAACTTGACCAGGATCTTCGATACGAAGATGGTTTGGATCGGTATACATTGCATTTACTGCTTTTTTAATGTCTTTATCCGAAGCATCTAATACAATGGTATTGCCTAAAGATTTAGACATTTTTGCTTTACCATCAAAACCTGGTAAGCGACTCATATTAGATAAAAGAGCTTTACATTCAGGTAAAACCTCATGACCAATTTGACGATTTAAACGACGAACAATTTCGTTGGTTTGTTCAATCATTGGAATTTGGTCTTCACCTACAGGCACGACAGTTGCTTTAAATGCAGTTATATCAGCAGCTTGTGCGACAGGGTAGCATAAAAAGCCTGCTGGAATATCACGTTCAAAACCACGTAGTTGAATTTCAGACTTAATGGTTGGATTGCGCTCTAAGCGTGAAACAGTCACGAAATTGAGATACAGCATGGTCAATTCATTGAGTGCAGGCAAACAAGATTGTACACAAATCGTGGTTTTTATTGGATCAATACCGACCGCTAAATAATCTGTTGCAACTTCAATAATATTACGGCGAACTTTTTCAAAATTGTCCGCATTATCTGTCAGTGCTTGTGCATCTGCTAAAAGTAAATGCTGATGATGGGAATCTTGTAACCCTACACGTGAACGTAGTGAACCTACAAAATGTCCTAAATGAAGTTGTCCAGTTGGACGGTCGCCCGTTAAAATAATAGGACGATTGTCTTGATTACTCATTATATATTCCACAGCCGTAAGCGACGACATCTGTTGTTGCTAAATAATATGCCCACATTGTACGGCATAATTTTTTTTTATGTCAGCGAAAAAATCCACTTGATTGCAAAATATAAAAATTTCAAAAATGATATATAAAAATACATGTGCTTATATAAAGCATTTTAAAACTTGATTAAAATATACAGAAATACAGATTAGGATAAAAAGATGGCGAGTAGCTTGTTATTATTATTAGATGATATTGCCACGGTGTTAGATGATGTTGCAGTGATGAGTAAAATGGCCGCCAAGAAAACAGCAGGGGTTTTAGGCGATGATTTAGCACTTAATGCACAGCAAGTGACAGGCGTTCGTTCTGAACGAGAAATTCCTGTGGTGTGGGGGGTGGCAAAAGGCTCATTTATCAATAAATTGATTCTTGTACCTTTAGCACTTTTAATCAGTGTGATTGCACCTTGGTTGATTACGCCATTACTGATTATTGGTGGTCTGTTTTTATGTTATGAAGGTGTGGAAAAAGTTATTCATACGATCATGCATAAAAAAGCAAAAACGGCAGATACAGCCAAGGCTGAATTTGATGCTGTTGAAACAGATTTAGAAAAATTTGAAAAAGACAAAATTAAAGGCGCGGTTCGTACAGATTTTATTTTATCTGCAGAAATTGTGGTGATTTCATTAGGGACAGTCGCGACTCAACCTTTTATGACGAAAGTTTTAGTATTAACTGTGATTTCAATTATCATGACTGTTGGTGTTTATGGTTTTGTGGCGATGATTGTAAAAATTGATGACTTAGGTGTGTATTTAACGGAGCAAGCATCGAACTTAAAGAAAAGTATTGGTCGTGGTTTACTTGCATTTGCACCGATATTAATGAAAACTTTGTCTATTGTGGGTACGATTGCGATGTTTTTAGTGGGTGGCGGGATTATTTCACATGGTATTTCCGCTTTGCATCATTTTACTGAACAAACAGTTGATCAGGTTCAACATATTCCTACCGTGGGTTCAATCATTGGTGCAATGACGCCAACGTTGATTAATTTGGGTATTGGTATCGTGGCGGGTTTTATTGTTCTTATTTTGGTGAATATTGTTCAAAAAATTCGTGGGCAATCTGAAACGGTTTAATTGAGAAAATATCATTAAAATAGAAAGAATTTTATAAAAAATAAGGATAAGGCTATGCGTTGGAAAGGTCGTCGAGTAAGTAGCAATGTCGAAGATCGCCGTGGCGGCGGTGGGGCAAAAGCAGGTGGAATCAGTATTTTGGGCTTAATTGTGGCTTTTGTGGCTTGGAAATTTTTTGGTGTTGATCCACAACAGGCGTATCAAGCAACCAAACAAGTGACTTCAAGTGGACAAAGCCAACAAGTTGCACCTGAAAATTTAACGCCTGAGCAACAAGAAGTGTCAGACTTTGTCGGTACGGTACTTGCCGATACTGAAGATGTTTGGACCCCCATTTTTCAGGCACAAGGTGCACAATATGCTGCACCTAAATTGGTGATGTTTAGTGGGGCAACCAATTCAGGCTGTGGTGCAGCGCAGTCAGCAATGGGACCATTCTATTGTCCAGCAGATCAAAAAGTATATATCGATACGCAATTTTTCAAAGATATGCGTCAGCAAATGGGAATCTCTGGTGAACAAAATCAATCAGAGCTAAGTGCTCAAGATGAAGCTGGAGATTTTGCACAAGCCTATGTGATTGCTCACGAAGTGGGGCATCATGTACAAAATCTTTTGGGTATTTCAGGACAAGTGCAGCAAGCACGCCAGCGTGCGAGTGAGGCACAGGGCAATCAATTATCAGTGCGTTTAGAATTACAAGCAGATTGTTTGGCAGGTGTTTGGGCAAATAAAACCCATCAAAAAACTCAGTTCCTTGAACAAGGTGATGTGGAAGAAGCGATGGATGCTGCTGAGAAAATTGGGGATGATTATTTACAGAAAAAAGCACGTGGTTATGCAGTACCGGATAGCTTTACACATGGAACCAGCCAACAACGGATGCAATGGTTTCAAACAGGTTTAAAAACAGGTGACATGAATAGTTGTGATACTTTTCAATAAAATGTCGGTTCATATATAAATAAAGGAAAGTAAAACTTTCCTTTATTTATTTAAAAAGGTTTGAAAATCACGCACTATTCGAATACAGACATAGAGTGCAAATAGACTAAAAAACCATAATAAAATCAATTGAAATTTTAGGCTTTCTATATCTGTTGTATAAAATTGATGAATTTGTTGATTGTCAAAATGAAAGCTTTTTGTCTCGAGATTTTGTGTATTTTGATACTTAACATTTTGAATATAATGATATTTACCGTAATGAACTAAATCTAACGTTTTAATTTGACGCAAATAATGTTGATTATCTGCATTTGTACATAAGCTATTCATATAGTGTTCACATGATATTGTGAAGATATAGCCTTGGTTGGGTAGGATAATAAATATTTTTTCATCAGGCTTTTGGTTGTTACTGACCAAGCGCAATTCTTTAAGGGGTGTGCTCGCTAAATGCGTGTATTGAGGGGTGACTTGATGTGCAGTGAAAGCTTCATAGGTTTTAACTAGAGTTGTCCAAATCAGTAAAGTACTGACAATACCAATCAACGCTGCATAAAAATATCGGAAGATGATTTTAAAACGCATACAGTCATAAAAAATTGCAAAATTTGATAATACCGATTTCAAACTCGCTTTTAAACGCTTTTATTAGAAATGATGTTGCAACTTGAGATTTATGTTAAAAAAAATATTTTTTACGGGCACTTGTTGGCATTTCTTTGTAAAATTATATAGATTTAAAAAATCACTTTTATTTCTTGATTCATTTTAAAAATGATTAGGTTGTAGTTGTTCACATATATTAAAAACTGAAAAAGGGTAAGCATGGGTAATTATTTTTTTCTACAAGTCTTGACAGTCGTTTTTGCTTTATCCATTGCAACTACCATTTTTAATAAGCGAATTTTAGGGTTTCCACAAGCCATTGGAGTACCGTTGGTTTCAGCGATATTTGTCTTTATTTTGCAATGGGGAGCGAGTTTGCTAAATGGCAATCAATTTATCTCCATTAATATTCATAATATTGAAGAAGCGGTTAGACATATTGATTTTTATGACTTTTTGGTCAATGGTGTAATTTGTTTTATTTTAACTTCCTCTGCATTGAAGTTTAAAGTATCTGACTTAAAAGTGCATTGGAAACCCATTAGTATCTTGGCGACCATTGCCTTGGTACTTTGTGCGGTGTTTTTTGCAGGCATAGTTTTTGGCTTTCAGTATTTGATTGGTAATCCTGTACCTATTTTGGTGTTGTTATTATTGGGTTCAGCATTGGGTGCGACTGACCCGATCGGGATTAAAGGTGTACTTAGTTCGGTACGTGCGCCACATCATTTAATGGTTAAACTTGAAGGCGAATCGTTATTTAATGATGCGATGTGTATCGCCGTTTTTATGACTTTACTGAATGTGTTGGAAGGTGAACACTTTAGTTTGGTTGCAACTTTGCAAACCCTGCTCTATGAAATTGTGGTTGCTGTAATTATCGGTTGGGCATTTGGTCTAGGCATTTTACGTTTACTGCGTGGTAAACATGAAATGGAGTCTTTGATTTTAACCACAGCGCTACTGGCATGTGGTTCATATCTTGTGGCGTTGTTTGCTCATGCTTCTGCACCTATTGCCTGTGTAATCGGTGGTTTGATTGTTGGAAATAAATGGAAAGAAATTTTACAAGAGCGTGAAATTCGTGAAGTTAATCATTTCTGGCATACTGTTGAAGGCATTATTAATTCTTTCTTATTTACCTTAATTGGTCTTGAGATTTTTATTTTAGACTTGAGTACAAGTTTGATTTTAGGAGGGATCTTTGCTTTCTTTGCGTTACATTTATCTCGTTTTGCAGCAAACTATTTGGCTTTTGCATTTTTTCCTTCTTTCAGACACAAGAGCTATAATGGCAGTTTAGCGATTCTATCTTGGGGTGGGGTACGTGGTGGTATTTCGCTTGCCTTGATCTTAGCTGTCGCAAACATTCCTGAATTACGTGATTATAGTAGTATTTTAATTGGTTATACGTTTATTAGCGTATTGCTCTCAGGTATTGTTTGTGGTCTAGGTTTGCCTGCGGTGATGAATGCTTTTTATTACAACCCGAATGAAGAAAAGCAAGGTTTCAAAGGTTGGTATCAGCGTATGTGTCATAAAATGAACCGTAAAGGCGTAAAATATATTGTTGGTGAAGACGCTGAAGGTCATGAAACAATTACGATTTATAACCCTGAAGCTTTAGTTGATAAAAAATCAGATGATGGTGTTGCCTCTGTACACCGTCCAGATAAAGCACAAGAAGTAAAACGTTTGGAAAATCCAAGTAATTTCTAAAGTTGAGTATTGTGTTCAACATAAAAAAACCGAATGTTTTTACATTCGGTTTTTTTAATGACAAAAATCATTTAATTAGTAGATGGAAAGTACACCGTATTGGCTGCTTTAAAGGTATTGACGTGTAAAGGAACTAAATCATCTAATTTCTGATAACCACCAGCTAAAACAAACATAATGGGTAAATTGTATTTTTTAGCCAATTTAAATACCATTAAATCTCGTTCATAGAGCATTTCAGTACTGAACCACTTTGAACCACAACGGTCATTTTGATGACAGTCCATACCTGCTTGATAGACGATTAAATCCGCTTGCCATGCCAAAGCATGTTCAAACCCATCCACGACCGCTTCAGCATATTGCTCAAATGATCCCTTTTTATTATGGATATGCCGTGTGATACTGCGTTCATAAGTCGCACACCCAAATGCCAAAGCATAAATACTAAAATTAAACAAATTTTCAAATCTTAGCGTATATTCTGCTGTGCCATTACCACCGTGTTGGTCACAATCAAGCACAAAGATTTTTTTATGCGGATATTGTTGTGCGATCAAGGCTAAGCCGTTGAAAGTACAATAGGCATTACCATGCTCATAAACAGCATGATGAAAACCTTGTGCAATATTGGCTGCTATGCCTTCTTTGAATGCAATTTCTGTGGCTAAAAGTTGACCTGATTGAACGGCTAAAATTGCTTCCCTAAATTGTAAACTCCATTGTTTAAAGCCTTGCATGGTGGCAAGTGGTTTTTTACCTTGGACAAATGCTTGTACATAAGCGGGGTCATGAATACCATATAAAATTTTGGGATCGATACTTTCAGGATCAACCAACTCGGCCATTTCATCTGCTTCAAGTACTTGTGCAACAGCAGTTAGTTTTTCCATGCTATTCGTATGCGTTTTTGCAAAATATTGAGGTGAATAGCAAGCTTTTAACATGAAGTATTCTCAACTAAATCTGTTCTTGAGCAACGGCAATCAGTTGTTTAAGCTCAGTTGTTTCTGGGCTAAATAAACCATTATCAATTTGTTGTTTAAAATGCGAAGTAAATGCACGCGCTCTATTTTCAGGGGAAATCGCCAAAGTCGTTAAACGTAAAAACCAAAAACCAATCACATCATGCACAGAAATGACATGACCTTTGAAGTTTTTATTGGGACGTTTGGCAATCGTCTCTTCGTCATAATATACCGAAAATAAGCTGCCAAGGGGAATACGAATACCATTAATAATTAAAGGCACGAGATTAATACAAGAATGGTCATCGCCCATTTTGATTTTTTCCATCAAAATTGGTTTTTCATTCTTATCTACAAAAATATTAATGTTGCCTTGACGTAACATGCGACCATGCGCAATTTTAAGGAAAAAGTTTTCTGCCATTGGGCAAGAACCCACTTTCGGTTTTTCACTCAGATTTTTAAGTTCTAAACTGTCTACGTCCTGAGGATCTTTACGTAAAATAATATCTTCTAAGAATTGGCACAGTAGCTTACTTTCTTCTTTTTCGACATGTTCATGGATATTACGGAGTTTGGCTTGAAAAGCAACTTCATTGGCTAATGCACTAATGAACGGATCATCACGATCTTGATGTTTTGCTAAAAATGCATGTACTTCAGCATTAATGTCTAAATTGCGCCATGTTTTTAGTTCTAAACCGTGTGCAGTTGCATTGGCTAAAATCGTTCTCAGCGCTTTAGTATCGTATTGATCAAATATTTTAAAGTCTTTGAAGTCAATTTCATCTTGTTCTGAGTTGATAAACTCAGCCACTACACGTGTTGCTTGAGTATAGCCACAACCTCGGCGTTCAGTTTGATGACTAAAATGCTCATTTAACATTTCAGTTAAATTTTTAGCCAATGGATGTAAGTGTTCGTTAAAACATCTTAAAACTTCATGTTCTAAAATGACATCACTCATGTGTATTCCCCAATCAAGAATTCTTTATCGTTTTTTAAATTATTTAATCGCTTAACAATAATAAATTTCTATAATTTTCACAATACTTTCATAAAATAGAGTGCTTATTTTGTGTGAAATTTCTTCAAAAAAGGTTATTTTGTGGTATTTTTAAACAATAAAATTGCGTAATTTTAGTAATTATAGCTTTTTAAGTGTGAAGCAGTAGTTGTTTTCTACTGCTTTTGGTGATTTATTTTAAGCCATTCAGAAAGTTTAGATAAGGTTGAACTAATAATTGTTCTTGTTCCATGATGGGCATATGTCCTACACCTTTCAAGATCAATGGCTCTTTGGCATTTTTCAATAAAGACTTAAGTTCAGCTGCAGCTTCAACATTAATGACTTTATCTTTGTCTCCCCATGCGATGAGCACAGGCTGATCAATGGAACGTGCTGCTAAAGCAAACGTTTCTGGCGTATATACTTTTGACATTAAAATCAACTGTTCCACAAGTTTGGCATTGTTCGCTGCTTGTGAAATCATTAACTTTTCTTGAGCTTCTTTGAGTTCATTGGGGATAAAAGGCGGGAGTGCAGTTGCAATGCTTAGCACTTTGTCTAAATCTCCTTTTTTCGCCACAATCATACTGCGTAAAGTGGTTGGATCTTTCAAATAAGGTGTATTTGCAGATTTAAATACACCTGCACTATCTACTAAAAACAGAGATTTGGTATCGACGGGATATTGTGCTGCATAGAGGAGTGCAATAGAGCCTCCCATACTATGACCTGCAACGTGTAAACCTTGTTCAATTTTTGCAGCTTCAGCAAAACGGCGTAATTTTTCAGTCATATTTGGAATAGTATAGTCAAAATCTGCAGCGACTTTGCTGTCACCTTGACCGGGTAGATCTGGAATAATGACATGATAATAAGGGGTTAAATAACGAGCCAAACGATTCCAATTGTCTCGACTGCCTGCTAAACCGTGCACTAACATCAAGGTCGGTTTACCGGCTTGTCCACCTTCACTATATGCCCAATCGATTTCACCTACTTTGAGGCGTTTGGATTGTAAACCCGCCCATGTGCGCTCTTGTTGTAACACACTCTGAATATCTATTGCTGCAAAAGCCTGACTAGGTAGACTTGCGGTTGTGGCAAAGCCCAAACTTAATGCTGTAGAAAGCATGAGTTTACTGAAGATTCCTTTCATTTGTAGTACTCTATGTTTTTGTTGTTCAATATGATTTAAGACTAAAACAGTATTTTTTTTAATACATTTGCCAAAATATAAAATTAGAGTGTGTTTAAGCCAATGATTACTCAAAATTCATCTGCATCGACTGCTGAATTGACGCAAATGATCATCGCTGTTGTGGTACAAATTCCCTATGGAAAAGTTGCAAGTTATGGGCAAATTGCCAAATTGGCAGGATTACCTAGGCATGCGCGGTTGGTTGGGCGAGTTTTAGGACAGTTGGAAGCGGGGCATGATGTTCCTTGGTATCGGGTGATTAATGCTCAGGGAAAAATAAGTACCCATACATTGGACGAGCAAGGGATGAATATTCAGCAAGCTAAATTGTTGGCTGAAAGTATTGTCGTGTTAGATGGAAAAGTAAATATGAAAAAATATGCATGGCAACCTTGAAATAAAATGCAGCAAACACTGATTTTTTATATCGGATTATTTGTCACTTTATATACATGTATTGGGTTGAGTTTAGATACGCTATGTTATCTCTTTGGGAGAAAACTACCCGTGAAAAATTTGCAACTGAGTTGCTATGCAAATTATTCGCAAGTCGGAGATGTGTATCATTTACAAGGGCAATATACTTTTGAAATCAATGGGCAAATGTATACAGCTAAACGAATGAATTATCTCGGTTTAGCCGCAGGAGCACTCAGTAAGAAAAGAGTTGAAAAACATATAGAAAAAGTCAAAAAACGTGGTCAGGTGTATGTGTTTATGCCTTATCCGAAAATTAATTGTTTAGTACCATTTTATTATTCATGGATGTTTTTAGGAGCGATGATTTTATTTGGACCTCTCCTTTTATGGGTAGTCTAAATCAAAAAACATCTCTATACGGAGATAGAGATGTTTTTAATATAAAATCAATTGATTAAGCGTGTTTTACAATCAGAACGGGGACATTTACAGTCGTCAATAAGCTTTGCGCCACACTTCCAATCAGTAGCTTTTTAAAACCACTACGTCCGTGAGAACTGACGATGACAAGGTCTGATTTTAGTTCTTCAGTGGCATTGGCAATTGCTTTGGCAATATTTTCACCTTCGAGCAATTTAACTTCTACATCGACCCCTTGCTCTTTAAATTTCGCTTTCGCTGTTTCTAAGTTATCTAAAATATAATTGCGCGCACGTTCGATCAATTGGTTACTTTGACCATGCACCATATATTCATTGGCAATATAAGGATCTAGAGTCATGACTTGGACAACAGTCACATGAGCATTAAATTTTTTAGCGATTTCTACAGCTTCAGGCACTGCAGCAAGTGATGTTTCAGAACCATCAACAGGGACTAAAATATTTTGAAAAGTCATAAAATTCTCCTTATAGTTATTACAAAAATATAGATATTTTTTCGGCTATAAATTCATCATATATGAAAAGAAATGATTTGAAAATGGCTAAAAAACAAGTGAGCTATAAATATTGGTTTTTAATTTATATTTAATATAAGAATATGTATTTTAAAATAATTTATACTAAATTGGTCGGGTTTTAAATTGTAATATTGAAATGTGGTGTAATAGGCTTTATCGATTTCAATATTACAATTTGTTGATGCTTTTACCTTTTTAAATCATGTGAAATAGAAAGTAAAAAATAACTCGAATTAAGATAAAATTAATCTTGCTGTGTGAGTTCTAAAGCACGTTGATATGCCACTTTTTTCTTGATTCCAGTCAAATCGGCGGCCAGTTGTGATGCCGCTTTAACGGATAAATCCTCAAGCAAACGCAAAAGTAATTTGTCTAGCTTTTCTTGATTTACATCATGCTCTTGTGTTGCACCGCCAATGACTAGCACAATTTCACCTTTTTGTTGATGATGATCATTTTCAATGAATGCCAGTAATTCTGCTAAAGTCATTTTTTTTATGGTTTCAAAGGTTTTGGTAATTTCTCTTGCAAAACCGACAGGACGTTCTGCACCAAAGACCTCAACCATATCTTTGACACAATCTAAAATACGATGTGGTGCTTCATAGATAATCAAGGTTTGTGTTTCATGTTTTAACTTTTCGAGTTGCAACATGCGTTGTGATTGTTTAGAGGGTAAAAAACCTTCAAAACTAAAGCGATCACTGGGTAAACCCACAGCACTCAGCGCGGCAATCGCTGCACATGCGCCCGGTACAGGAATAACACGGATATGATTTTCTTGTGCGGCACGGACCAGTTTAAAGCCAGGGTCACTGATCAAAGGAGTACCTGCATCACTGACTAAAGCGATATCTTCACCATTTTTGAGTCGTTCAATCAGTATATTAATTTTGTTACTTTCATTATGATCATGACATGCGGTTAATGGTGTTGAGATATTATAATGCTTTAAAAGTTGTGCAGATTGGCGTGTATCTTCTGCCGCAACGACAGAAACAGATTTTAAGACTTCAATGGCACGAAAGGTCATGTCATCTAAGTGCCCAATTGGGGTCGCTACAACAAATAACTGAGCACTCATAAGGGGTTCTCCATGATTAAGAATAAAAAAGTGAATTATAGACAGATCGTACTCGGTCTTGGTTTGATGAGCATGATGTGGATGGCACATGCAGATGTGTTGGTTATTTTACCCGAAACAGGGCCTTTGGCGCGAGCGAGTAGTAGTATTAAACTGGGAATATCGACTGCATATCAGGCAATGGGGGCAAAAACAGTTTTAAAATTTGTCAATAGTGACCAAAAATCTATGAGTGCTGTGTTAAAACAACAAGTCGATCAGCACACGCAGATGATCATTGGGCCTTTGGCACGTCATGATGTAGAGGAGATTGTTAAACTTGCACCTAAAGTGCCTGTATTGGCTTTAAATGAAGTGACCATTAAACACCCTAATGTCATGCAATTTAGTTTGTCAAAAAAAGAGGATGCCGCCGCTCTGATGCGTACGATGCAGGCAGATCAAATCAATAAATTATATATTTTACAACAACCTGAAACTATTGAAGAAAATAAAGCATTTTTGAATGCGGTTTCACAACAATTCCAAGGGCAAATTGAAATCCTCAACAATATACCTACGAAAATGGTGAAAAATGAAGGCTTATTATTATTGGGTAATTATGCTTGGATTCGTCAGTTGAAAAAATTACCCGTTCGTAATCTATATATGCAAGCACTCGCCGTAGAAGATAGTCAGCCTTTACCCAAAGGTATAAAATTTTGTGATGTACCTTCTCTTTATCTTCCTGATTGGAAAGATGTTCTAACGGCTTATCAGCAAAATCCAACGCCTATGCCATATCAACGCTTATATGCCTTTGGCGGTGATGCTTGGCAAATTGCTCAAATTTATTTAGCTCAATCTAAGCAATCTACGATAGATTTTCATGGACGTACTGGAGAAATTCATTTTGAACATCAGCAAATTAAGCGTCGGCCGATGTGTTTTATAAGTACGGGTACAAGTTTAGCACTCGCTTAATCGTTCAAATGGGGCAACGTTATGAGACTTAAAGTTAAACCTTTAAGACAACAGCTCGGTGAATGGGCAGAGCAGATGGCACTGAATGTGCTTGAGCAACATGGTTTTGTTTTACTGTATAAAAATTATTATGCCCGATGTGGTGAAATAGATCTCATTGTACAAAAAGCCAATGAACTGATTTTTGTTGAGGTGAAAGCTCGTGCCAAAACTGAATATGGCACTGCTTTGGAAGTCATTACACTGGCCAAACAACGCAAAATTGTGAAAACAAGCTTAAAGTTTTTACAAGATCATGCAGAATTTCAGGATTTTTATTATCGTTTTGATGTAGTTTGTTTTGATTTTCATCAAGAAATTGCAAAAAATGTACAGCATGACTTTTCAAAAATCTCGTATGATCTACAGTGGATTGAAAATGCATTTACTTTAGATGCAGACTTGATTAATCTGTGACTGAAATTTAAGCATAATTGCTTATAAAAGATAGAAATAATGATTTCAATGAGGAGTCTTGCTGAGTGTTAAACCGAATTGTCATTACAATGTTGTGTGTAGCAAGTTTATCTGGATGTGCAAGCTTCATCTCTGGGGGGACGGGCAGTACGCCTGTAGGAACAGAAAGCGGAGTAAGATCACTGGGTCAGGTATTTATTGATTCTTCCATTGAACGTACTGCAAAAATTAATTTATATAAATTAGATTCGAGATTTAAACAATCCCGTATCAATATTAACAGTTTCCATAGCAATGTGTTGCTGACAGGGCAAGTGCCTGACGCACATTTAAAGCAACTTGCTGAAGATAATGTCCGCGCGATGAGTGATGTAAAAGCTGTACATAACTATATTACAGTAGGTAATCAGATCAGTTATGGGACGATCATGCAAGATGCTTCAGTGACTGCAAATACGCGTGGTTTGATCATGAAAGCGCCTGTAGTTTCAGACAATAAGGTGCTCGTACATACTGAAGATGGCGTGTTGTATGTCATGGGGCGTTTAAATAATGCTGAAAGTAATGATTTAAATGACGTACTGCAAAAAGTTGGCAATATTACCCGAATTGTTACGCTTTTAGATAATGTAGAAATCGCAAATCGTCAGATGCAAAATTCATCTTTTACCGTTGCGCCAACGGGATCCAATGCTCAGCCTGATGTGCAAACCCCTGTAGCGATAGATCCTGATGCTGTAGAGCCGAGTAGCAATGTTCAGCCGTAATTTTCAAGACAAACAACAATTCGTGTTGAAAAAAATCCAAGCGTTTAAAGCATTTTATGCAGATTTTCGACTGTATGATCTTGCGAGTATCACGATTAATGGTTTGACACCTAAGAAAGGTTATCAACTGCATGCCAATATTGCCTATGGATTAAAAGCAAGACAACGCTTGGATTTGTATATTTCGGAGCAAAAACAAAATAAGCCTTTGATTATATTTGTACATGGCGGAGCTTGGAGCCATGGAGATAAAAGTGCTTATAAGTTTGTCGGTGAGGCTTTTAGTCGTTATGGCTATGATGTTGCTGTCTTAAATTATCATCTTGCACCACAGTTTAAGTTTCCAACTTATGTGGATGACTTGGCAATTGCACTCAATTTTTTAGAGCAACAACAGATGCGATTGGGGATTTCGACACAAAATATTGCCTTAATGGGGCATTCTGCGGGGGCATTTAATATTGCTTCATTGTTGTATCATCCTCAACGGTTTCAATCTGCAATCAAGACACAGATTAAAGCGATTATTGGGATAGCAGGGCCTTATCATTTTGATTATAAAGGTGATCCTTTAGCAGGACATGCCTTTGATCAAGATACGCCGTATCAACATGTGATGCCGTATTATTTTGTTGAAAAAAATGAAGTGCAGCACTATTTGTTTTTGGCTGAAAATGATCAAATTGTGAAAGATACCAATAGTTTTGATTTGAAAAATAAGCTTGAAGCTTTGGGTAATCATTGCCAAATCTGTGTGATCCCCAAAACAGGACACGTTTCAATTATGGGCAGTATTTCCAGTTTATTCAGCCGTTTTTATCGGACGCGTTCCGAGATTATCAAGGCATTGGATCAGACTTTTGAAAGACTTTAAATGTATCGCTTGAATGAAGAAAAAGCAAAATGCCTGAATTACTCAGGCATTTTTTTATTGAAAATGACATGTTCTATCATGGCATGGGCGATACTGCCTGAAATGGGAATCTCAGGTAATGCATCAAATTTAAAGAATTTTGCATCACTAATTTCTTCTTCTTGTAGTACAAGCTCGCCTGATTCATATTCGGCTTTAAAGGCTAACATCAGATTGCTTGGGAAAGGCCAAGGTTGGCTCGCTAAATACTGAATATTCTTGACTTTAATACCCACTTCTTCAAGTGTTTCGCGTTCCACCGCTTCTTCAAGGGTTTCACCCACTTCGACAAAGCCTGCAATTAAACCATACATATTGCTGGTATTTTTAGCATTTTTTGCCAATAAAATTTCATCTTTTCCACGGGTAATCACGGTAATGATACATGGCTGTACACGAGGGTATTGGTGATAACGGCATGCAGGACAGACCATGGCATATTCGGTTGGATGAACTTCGGTTTCATGACCACAATGGCTACAAAACTTATGATTACGACGCCATTCTAACAGTTGTAATGCCCGACTGGCTTGCTCAAACTGCACTTTTGTCCACTGTGAAATGAGCTGACGAATGGGAACCAGTTGATAGCCTGTAGGAATATTTTCTTCAACAAATAAGTCTCGGGCGATGATTTGATCACCTGAATGAAATACTAAATCACTTGCCAGCTGCTCAACTTTGGGAAGTTGGAAATGATCATCGACTAAAAGTTGGTGATGATGAAAAATATAGGCAAGTGATAAATTAGTATCTTGATTACACATTAGGCAGTCGCTTTTAAGTTTTGGCTACTGTTCAATGCTATATCAAACATCGACTGTAAAACAGGTTGTTTATTTTGTAAATTATCAATCATCATATCGGCACTTGCTAGAATTTCTAACAAAGCTTGTACTTGTTGTGGGTTTAATATCGCTTGTTGAGACAGTTGTGCTTCTACAAAATCTGCGCTATCAAGTAAAGTTTTTTGACTTTCTTGTGAACCTAAGAACAGCATTGCACCACTGATTTCTTTTAACTGCATAGGAATATTGGCAATATGTTCATTGTTCTGTTCAGAGATATATTGCACTAAAGTTTGACTCGTTGCATCGATTTGAACTTTACTTTCTGCCAATAAAACTGTATGTGCATCATCTAAACGATCAAGTGAAATGTGTAGATTATTGACACGTAGTTGTAAGCGATTGGAGGTGTAATTACGCTCTAAGATCCCAATAGAATTCATCGCAGATAAAATGCTATTCATTAATTGTTGGGCATAGTTTTCATTACTTAACGAGGTATGATCAGATAACAAAGCCGCTTGTTGTGTGAGTTCATTTGCTGCTTCATTTAAGTTTAATACTTTGAAAATATTGACTAAAGCGAGTAATTTATTCTTAAGTTCGGCCGTTTTTTCATCTGACATATTTTCGTAGTTATATTCGATATCATTACGAATTTCACTCATTTCATCGGTAATGAGCTTACTTGCAGTATGAATCGTTTCAAAATCAGGACCATATAAATGGCGGCTGAATACTTGTAACTGGTTGTCTGTTAAAATGTCATCGCCTGCATTGATTTTTTCACGTAGGTATTGTGAGAGATCATTGTCTTGGCTAATACATAAGCTGATTACGTTGGCAATTTCAAGAGTGTTGACATTGAATTGTTGTGGATCTTGTAGAAATGCAGCGATATGTGTTTCGATTTGAATGAGTGTGCGTAAACGTGCATCACTTAAAATAAGATCTTTAATGTTTTGTAAGGCATTGGCAACCAATTTCCAATATTGTGCAGTGGCTGTTGCTTCTGACAAATAAGACAGATATGAACCAACGAGTTGTAAACCTTGAAAATCAAGTGGTGATTCTTGTTGTTTAAGCAAATTATTCAAGCAAATTTTATACAGCTTATGTACATAAGCAGACTTTTCAAGTTCAGGTGCAGCTTGAAGCTCTAAGTTTGGCACGACACAGTCTAAAAGTGGTGCAATACTTTCACCATCTTGTGTCAGTGGTTTACCCAACGCTAATTCTAAACGGTTTAAGGTGTCTAATAGAAACTGATGAACTTTGACTTCGCGTAAGCAAGTAAACTCAATAAAACGCTTCAGCATGGTGGTGCCTTCGCTGAGCGCAAGTACGTCTGAGGTTTTGATATTTTGTGGATCTTGCATGATTTTACGCATTAGTTCAGCAGCGTATTCAGTCAGTTGCGCAAGTTGTGGCATGTCAATTAAACGAATGACATGTGCACATTGCTCAAACTGATTCAGTGCATCATCAATACCAAAAGGCAATGTTTGATCTTCAACCAAACTGCTGACAGCAGACTCTACCAATTGAATCGAGTTATCCACTTCATTTTTTATTATTAATAAAGCCGTTGGATCGAAATAAATTGATGTTTGATAAGACATCAAAGCCCCCTGATAAAAAATACATGTTTTAGTTTTTTAGTCTTTATCTTAAAGACTAATTTTTAGATTTTAATATCGCTTAAATGCGCAGCTTTTACAATAGACTTATGCCATCATTGCCATAGTTTCTATGTCTTGCATAACGAATTGCATGTGATTTACCCAAAAGCAAAATATAAGAAAGATGCGATATTAACTTTATCAACGGGCAAAGAGGCAGGCTGTGCCATTTTTTTCTTGATATTCATCCATCCATGTTTGATGTGCTTCAAGTTCTGCTGCTGAAGCTAGAATGACAGGTGCGTCTAGATCGATTTTTTGACGTACTTGTGCATCATTGGAAAATTCATCGTCATTCGACAAAGCGTCCATATCAAAAGAGACTTGTCCACCCGTCATCGCTAAATAGACGTCAGATAAAATTTCCGCATCCAGTAATGCACCGTGGAAAGTACGATCCCTTTGCGGAATTTCATAACGGCGAACCAAGGCATCTAAGGAGTTTTTTTGTCCTGGATGCTTACTTTTTGCCATGGCTAAAGTATCGGTGACAGTACACACCTCAGACAATGCGACGAAACCACTACGTTTAAACTCCATATCTAAGAAGTTCATATCGAAGCTTGCATTATGTGCAATGATTTCGCTGCCTTTTAGATAGTCAAATAAGACTTGTGCAATGTCATTGTATTTCGGTTTATCTTTTAAAAACTCATCGGTGATGCCGTGAATTGCTTCTGAGTCGCCCACAGGTTTTTCAGGGTTAATATAAATATGAATTGAGCTACCTGTTAGTTTACGATTGATCATTTCAATCGCACCGACCTCGATAATTCGGTCGCTATCTTGAAAATAAAAACCTGTGGTTTCTGTATCCAAGATCAATTGGCGCGGACCCTGTATATCGAGTTTTTTCGGAGTAATGACAATCTGTGGATGTGATGAAGTACTTGGGCTGATAGTTTCATGCACTTGATTTTGCTGTACTAGAGCATTAGAGCCTGTTATTTGAGATGAATCGCTGTCATCGGTTGTATAGTTCACTTCATGCATGACTGATGTCGTCTCTGAGGCATCGGTTATTTCAGTGTTTTCAAATTCATCAGGCATATCTTGATCAGTCAAATCAAAACCAAAGGGGTCGTCTAAAAGCCAATCTGTTTCAACTTTTTTTTTATCTTCAGTCATGGGAGTATTTGCCTGTGTCACTGTTTTTTGAACCGTGGTGATTTGTGGTGTGGTTATGCCTTTGGCCGTATTTGCTGCACCTAAGTTGGCAAGTTGATCTGCCATTTCATTGCCCGCGTGTCCCGCATGTCCTTTGATCCAATTCCATTCAATATCACGATCTTTGCAGGTTGCATCAAGTTCTTTCCAAAGGTCTGGATTTTTCACATCTTTCCAGTTTTTCTTTTTCCAACCTTCAATCCACTCCGTGATGCCGCGTTTGACGTAGTTGGAATCTGTCCAAAGAACCAATTTTGCTTCTTTTGGACAAAAGGCAATCCCTTGAATGGCTGCTGATAGTTCCATACGGTTATTGGTTGTTTCAAGCTCACCCCCACAGAGTTTATGTTCTTCTGTTGCTGTAATGATATATGCACCCCAACCCCCAAGTCCGGGGTTGCCTTTACATGCACCATCTACATAAAGCGTGATTGTTTGAGACATAGTGATAACCAATGAAATTGAATTTAGTGTTGAACATAACGAGCGAAGAATTTATTGTATACGCAAATCGCGCCTTTCAACGGGCAGAACGGCGATTTTTTTAATTTTTTGTAACATTTGTAAGCATTTTGCTTGCAATAAGTGCCTTGTATGAGTCAGATGCTCTACTAAAATGGCATAGATAAAATAATTTACTATATTTTGATGTTCGGAACCCTGTATGTCTAAACCAACCACAATTGCGTGGCAGCCTAATTCTTCTGCTTTATTTAAATTATCATTCATGACATCAGCACTGGCTGCCATTGGGTTAATGACAGGGTGTTCTTCTTCGCAAACTGTGACCAAGACACAAACGAGTAAGCAAACAGGAATGTTAGATGCAAGCAGTTTAGATTCTTTAGAAGATCTACTGTCTGCAACTGATATGCGTGCAGTGGAAGGTGATCGTTTATTGATTTTAAAACATGGTGATGTATGGAAACGTATGTCCGTTGGTTTTAAAATGAATGAAGATCGTTGGGACCCTCGTATTGATGCTCAGCGTAGTTGGTTTGCAGCACGTCAACCGTATATTGACCGTTTGAGTGCGCGTGCATCTCGTTATTTGTATCATACTGTAAAAGAAGCTGAGCGCCGTGGTTTACCTACAGAATTAGCGTTATTACCGATTATTGAAAGTTCTTATGATCCTGCCGCAACCAGTAGTGCAGCGGCAGCGGGAATGTGGCAGTTTATTCCAAGTACAGGGAAAATTTACGGTTTAAGACAAACAAGTGCTTATGATGGTCGTCGTGATGTCGTTGAGTCGACGCGTGCAGCTTATGAATTTTTAGGTAGCTTATATAATCAATTTGGTTCTTGGGAATTGGCACTTGCTGCATATAATGCAGGTCCAGGTCGTATTCAACAAGCAATTAATCGTAATGAAGCAGCGGGTCTACCGACAGATTATTGGTCATTACGTTTGCCGCAAGAAACTATGAACTATGTCCCACGCTTCTTGGCCGTGGCACAAATTGTTAAAAATCCACAAAAATATGGGGTAACTTTACCTCCTATTGCCAACCGTCCGCATTTTAGGGAAGTTTCTGTGCCTGCGGGTGTACAGTTAAATCAAATTGCTGCAACCACAGGTTTAAGTCGTGCAGAATTGTATGCGTTAAATCCAGGGCATCGAGGTGAAATTATAGATCCTTCAAGTCCAATGAAGATTTTAATTCCTGCGGATTTAAACCCGACTATCGATGCGAAATTAAAAAAACTACAGTCTAGTACAGGCGGTTATTGGGCAAATACGGCACCTGCTTATGTTCCTGCACCTACCTATGTCCCTGCAAATACAGGTACACCGATTACGCCTGCAACTACGAATCCACCCGCGTTAATTGCAAGTACAGCACCTGTTCAGTCTGCGAAAGCTGTAACGAGTACAGTGCCAACGACAACACCATCACCTACGACGTTGAAAACAACGCCGCAAGGATCATCGGCCTTGGCTGCATTTGCGGCAGATGCCACTGTACCAAGTGCACCACGTATTCCTGTTGCAATCACTCAAGCAAGCAATGTAAAACCTGTGACTGTTGAACCACCGTTATCGGCACAGGAACGTGAACAGATTGCAGCTGCAGTGAAAGCAGACGATGAAAAGTTAACGGTAAAGCAAGTGGTTGAACCACAAGCAACGCAAGCTGAAAAAGATGAAGTCGTTAAAGAAATCAAAGCCATTGCACCACAAGGGACAGAAATTGTTGACCCTTATGATGGTAAAATTAAGTTAACTGCTATTCAAACAAGTCAATCCGTTGCAGAGCAACAGGGTCGGGAAAACACAGTTGGTTTTGCTTATCCAAAAGGTTTGGCTGAACCTACAGCGATCAGTGCGGATGAAGCAAAACTCAATCAAGACAAAAAGTTTGAAAAAACGGAAAGTGAAGTGGTTGTGGTGCCACCAAAAGGTAAGCGCAGTACCTATACGGTATTGGCGGGCGATACTTTGGCATTGATTGCCATGAAAAATGGGGTAAATTGGCGTGACATTGCCAAATGGAACCAAGTCGATCCAAATGGAACTTTATTTGTTGGTGCAACTTTATATTTATATGACGCTAAACCACAAGATGTTGAAAGCTCAAGTAAAAAAGTGGATAGCATGCCTGCCACATATACAGTTAAACCGAATGACAGTTTAATTGGTGTTGCCAATCAATTTAATTTGTCTGTATCACAATTAGCAAGTTATAACAATTTGACTACCACCAGTAATTTATTTGTGGGTCAAAAGCTGCACCTCAAAGACAATGGTAGCGATAAACTCTCTGCACTCAATAAAACTTTAGTTCGTTCTGATACAAGCAAGCCTGAAGCTAAAATTAAGACAAAGCCTTATGTGGTGAAACGTGGTGAATATCTCAAAGTGATCGCGGATCGTTATGCCTTGTCAGTACAAGAATTGGCAGATTTAACACCAGGCTTGGAAGTGGGGAATTTATATGCAGGGCAAAAAATTAATGTTCCTGTACAAGAGGTTGAACAACGTGTTGACAAAATTGAGTCTAAAATTGTTGATCAGACTAAATTTAAAAATGTGCAAGCGCAAACCCGTTATAAAACTGAAAATTATCGTGTAAAAAGTGGGGATACTTTATCGAGTATCGCTGTACAGTCAAAAATCAGTTTGTCTGAGCTTGCTGAGCTAAATAATTTATCGACTTCCAAAGGTTTATTGGTCGGCCAAACCATTAAAGTGCCTGAAGGAAGTACAGTGCCAGACAGTTATACTGTGCAATCAGGAGATAGCCTGACGAGTGTTGCCAGTAAATATAATATGTCTGTGGGTCAAGTTGCTGATTTAAATGGCATGAGTACCAATGCAGGCTTGTTTGTTGGACAAAAACTAAAATTGTCAGGTGAACCTGTACAAAGCAGAACCAAGTCTGTTGAATCTGAAGACGTGGTCAATAATAGCCGTAGCGCTGAAAAAGATGTTCATATTGTAAAAGCTGGGGAAACACTAGCTTCGGTTGCGCAGAAGTATCATTTACAACTCGCGTTTTTAACAGAGCTGAATGGTTTGGCTAAAAATGCCAAGTTACGTGCAGGACAGCGTTTAAAAATTGATGGGGAATTACCCAGTAAAGGCGCAGTATCTAAAGAAACAGAGAATCTAGCAACGAGCAAAACCACACGTTCAACGCAAAATACAGAAACTTATACGGTGAAATCAGGAGAGTCTTTAAATCTGATTGCAAACCGCTTAGGGATTTCAGCGAATGAGTTGGCTAAGTTAAATAATCTCAATGGTCGTACAGGCTTACAACGTGGTCAAAGCATTCGTATTCCAAAGTTAGTCACAGAGTATAAAGTGAAAAGTGGTGATTCTTTGATTCGTTTGGCAAGCAAATATGGGATTGCGAGTAACGAGCTTGCAGAGCTAAATGATATGAAACCTTCTACACAACTGCGTATTGGGGATGTTATTAAAGTGCCAAACTTGTAAAATTGGGAAAGAACAGTCAGTAAAAGGATAGACTCAATATGCAATTGAGCTTTGCGTATGCAAAACAGTTTGGGATGACATATGCTTTATTGCTAATGGGAAGTCAAGTTTGGGCCGCGGTTCAGACTACGCCGTATATTGCAATTCATACCACCGCTAAGTATGCAAATGCGCAAGCAATGCCTTATGCCAATCCAACTGCACCTAAAGGCGGTTGGATCAGTCAAGCAAGCAATGGTACTTTTGATAATTTGAACGGCTTTAATGGCAAAGGAACGAGTGCTGAAGGGACAAATTTTTTATTTGATACCTTGATGAGTTCATCGCTCGATGAACCGAGTGTGATGTACCCTTTATTGGCTGAAAAAGTTACTTTTGATCCTGAAAAAACCAAATTTGTGATTTTTCATTTAAATCCCAAAGCGAAGTTTAGTAATGGTACGCCTGTCACTGCTGAAGATGTGAAGTTTACTTTTGACAGTATTCAAGCAAAAGCAAATCCTGGTTTTCAGATGTATTTGTCAGATTTAGCCAAAACTGAGGTTTTGTCAAAGTATCAAGTTAAAGTTACGTTTAAATCCGACAATAATTCTGAAATGCCATTGATCTTGTCTAGCATTGCGATTTATTCCAAAGCGGATTGGAAAAATCGTGATTTTGCCAAAATTACCATGCAACCTATCTTAGGTTCAGGTCCTTATCTGATTGATCGTATCGATGCAGGACGCAGTATTTCTTACAAGCGTAATCCATATTATTGGGGCAAAGATTTAGCGGTCAACAAAGGTCGCTATAATTTTGATTTGGTTAAATTTGTCTATTATCGTAGTTTAGATATTGCTTTTGAAGGGTTTAAATCAGGGCAATATACATTTCACGAAGAGAAAATTTCTCGAAAATGGACAACAGAATATAATTTCCCTGCCTTAACTGCGGGAATGGTGACAAAATATATTGCCAAAACTGAAAATCCTGCGCCGACACAAAGCTTTTTATTTAATACCCGTAAAGCACCATTTAATGATATCTATTTTCGGCAGGCGCTTAGTTATGTTTATGATTTTGAGTGGCTCAATAAAGCTTTATTTTATGGGCAATATATTCGTTTAAACAGTTATTTCCAAAATAGTGAATTGGCAGCTACAGGCAAACCGAGTCAGCAAGAGTTACAAATTTTGCAGCCGTACTTAGCGCGTTTACACCCTTTACAACGTCAAGGGGTTTTAGCAGACTGGAAGTATCCTATTTCAGATGCCAGTGGCTTTAACCGCAATAATCTATTAACAGCACGGGCGTTGTTGCTAAAAGCAGGTTATCGTTATCAAAATGCGATGTTGGTCGATGCAAAAGGGCAACCGATTCGGATTGAATTTATGATTCATCAAGAGGGTTTGCAGCGAACATTGATGCCATTTGTACGTAATCTTAAAAAACTTGGTATTCAAGTCTCAGTACGTCAAGTTGATGTGCCGCAGTATATTGAACGTATGCGCCGTTCTGATTTTCAGATGACCACCAATGTCATGCCACAATCCTTAACGCCAGGCAATGAACAAGCACAAATGTGGAGCAGTAAAGCGGCAGATGAGGTGGGCAATTATAATTATGCAGGTATTAAAAATCCTGTGATTGATGAAGCGGTACAACAAGTGATTCGCGCACCAAATCGTGAGCAATTGATTCTACGCACCAAAATTTTAGATCGTTTATTGCGTTCAGGTTATTATCATATTTTGACCTATGGCAATGATAAAAATTGGTACGCCTACTGGAATATGTATAAGCAACCGAAAGTGAAACCCAAATTATCTTTAGGTTTAGACTATTGGTGGTCTGATCCACAACACGCACAAAAAGTCAGTCAATATTTGCGTAAACAATAATTTAGACTGTATTTGAGCAAAAATAAAAGCCATGCGCTTACAAGGAATGTCTAATCAATGGGCACATACATTCTCAAACGACTTCTACTGATTATTCCAACATTGTTTTTTATTTTATTGATTAACTTTGTGGTGATTCAACTCGCACCTGGCGGTCCTGTAGAGCAAGCGATTCAACAGGCTGAAAGCTTTCAAGGTATGGGGCACGCACCTGAGGGAGCAGAAGTGGCATCCGCTTCAAATCATTCGAGTCAGTACCAAGGTGCTCGTGGTTTGAGTGAGGATATGGTGGAGAAAATCAAAGCTCAGTATGGGTTTGATCGACCTGCACCTGAACGTTTTTGGATGATGCTCAAAGGCTATCTGCATTTTGATTTTGGCACGAGCTTTTTCAAAGACAAACCTGTCACACAGTTGTTATGGGAAAAAATGCCAGTGACTGTGTCTTTAGGTTTGTGGAGTACTTTGCTGATTTATTTGGTTTCCATTCCACTTGGGATTAAAAAAGCCAAACAGCACGGTATGCTTTTTGATAAATCAACTTCATTAATCTTAGCCGTGGGCTATGCTGTTCCATCTTTTGTATTTGCAGTTTTGCTCATTGTATTCTTTGCGGGTGGTTCTTATTTTCAATGGTTTCCACTGCAAGGCTTGGTTTCGGATGATTTTCATAGTTTAAGTGTATTGGGAAAAATTAAAGATTATTTTTGGCACATGACTTTGCCTTTGATTGCCATTGTGTTGGGTGGTTTTGCTGGTTTAACCTATTTGACGAAGTATTCGTTTATGGAAGAACTGAATAAACAATATGTAATTGCCGCACGTGCCAAAGGTTTAAATGAAAATCGTGTGCTCTATGGACACGTTTTTCGTAATGCTATGCTTATTGTCATTGCAGGTTTACCTGAAGCTTTGGTCGGTATTTTCTTTGTTGGAAATCTATTTATTGAAATTATTTTTAATTTGGATGGACTGGGTTTACTTGGTTTTGAGGCGATTACCCAACGTGATTATCCTGTGATTTTTGGCACATTATTTCTATTTACCTTATTGGGTTTGGTATTACGTTTGATTAGTGATGTCTTATATCAAATCATTGACCCACGAATTAATTTTGAATCGAGAGGTGCGAAATAATGTCACCGATCATGCAAGCCCGATTGAAAAGATTTAAAAAAAATCGTCTTGGTTTTGGCTGTTTTATTTTATTTATTCTTATTTTTATTTTGTCTTTGGGCGCAGAGTTTATTGCTAATGATAAGCCACTTTTAGTCAAATATGATGCGCAATATTACATGCCCGTATTCAAAAAATATCCTGAAACCACATTTGGTGGGGTATTTGAAACGGAGGCAGATTATCGTGATCCTGCAGTACAGCAGATGATTGATGCTAAAGGTTGGGCGATCTGGCCAATCTTACGGTATTCCTACCAAACGCCCAATCTAGATTTGGCTGTGCCATTACCTTCACCTCCGACTGCACAAAACTGGTTGGGCACAGATGACCAAGGACGTGATGTTGTGGCACGTATTTTATATGGGCTGCGTGTGTCTTTATTGTTTGGTTTGGCACTGACTTTGTTTGCTTCAGTGATTGGAATTATCGTGGGGGCGATTCAGGGCTATTATGGTGGGTGGATTGACTTAATTGGTCAGCGTGTATTAGAGGTGTGGGGTGGTTTGCCGACACTATTTATGATCATGATTTTGGTGAGTTTATTTACCCCTAGCGTGTATTGGTTATTTTTGATCATGTTGGTGTTCGGTTGGCCGGCCTTAGTGGGGTTGGTCCGTGCAGAGTTTTTACGTGCTCGAAATTTAGACTATGTTCGTGCCGCACGGTCTTTGGGTGTGCGTGATCGTACCATTATGTTTCGGCATATTTTACCCAATGCGATGAGTTCAAGTTTGTCTCAATTACCTTTTATGTTGACTGCAAATATTACTGCTTTAACTGCATTGGATTTTCTCGGTTATGGTTTACCGCCTGATGCAGCATCTTTAGGTGAATTGTTGCTACAAGGAAAAAATAATTTAACAGCACCATGGTTGGCATTGTCAGGTTTCTTTACTTTGGCTTTGGTACTTTCTTTATTGATTTATATTGGGGAGGCGACACGGGATGCATTCGATCCAAGACGTCAATAAAGACGTAAAGTTAGTTTTATCGGTACGTCATTTACATATTCAAAATCAGCAACAAGATTTGGTGAAAGATCTGAATTTTGACCTACATGCAGGTGAGACCATTGCCATTGTGGGGGAAAGTGGTTCGGGTAAATCTGTTAGTAGTTTGGCAATCTTGGGTTTACTGCCTGAATATTTAAAAATTACAGGTGAAGCCAATCTTGAAGGGCAAAATTTACTCAGCATGGATCAAGCGCAACTTCGCCAAGTTCGTGGAAAAAAAATTGCCATGATTTTCCAAGAGCCGATGACGGCACTGAATCCTTTGCATCGCGTGGAAAAAATTATTGGTGAGCCTTTATTGCTAAATGGGATGTCGAAGGCAAAAGTACGTCGCCGTGTGATTGATTTACTGACAGATGTGGGGATGCCAGATCCTGAGGAAAAACTCAGTCGTTATCCACATGAGTTGTCAGGTGGGCAACGTCAACGGGTGATGATTGCGGCGGCATTGGCATTAGAACCCGATATTATTATTGCAGATGAGCCCACTACCGCTTTGGATGTGACTTTACAAGCACAAGTCTTAAATCTCTTGCAATTGTTGATTTTAAATCATGATATGTCGATGATTTTGATTAGCCATGATCTAAATTTGGTCAAGCGTTATGCCAATCAAGTCATTGTGATGAATAAAGGCAGAGTTGAAGAAAAAGGTGCTGTTCAAGATATTTTTAACCGTCCTAAAGCAGATTATACCAAGCATTTATTAGACCATGATTTTGGCGCAGCCAATCCTGCACCACCGAATGATCCTGCAAATTTGGTCTTGTCCTTACATCATGTTGGTGTCAAATTCCCTATCAAACAAGGCTTACTGAATCGGGTAAAAGACTATTTTGTGGCAGTTGAACCTTTAGAGTTACGCTTACATGCGTCTGAGGCGATTGGGATCGTGGGGGAGAGTGGTTCAGGTAAAACGTCTTTGGCATTGGCTGTGGCGCGTTTGATTGAAAGTGATGGTTTGATTGTCTTATTTAATCAAGATTTAAATAAGCTCAAAGAGTCAAAATTACGCCCATTACGCGCTGAATTTCAAATGGTTTTTCAAGATCCATTCAGTAGTTTAAATCCACGGATGACCGTCGAGCAGATCATTGGTGAAGGTTTGGCATTAAAGAAATTGAAAGCGTATGAAATTACCAAGCGCATTGATGAAGCGTTGTTAAAAGTTGAATTACCTGTCGCGTTTAAGCAGCGTTATCCACATGAATTGTCGGGTGGGCAACGGCAACGTGTCGCATTGGCACGTGCTTTGGTTTTACGTCCCAAACTGATTATTTTTGATGAACCCACCTCGGCTTTAGACCGTACTACACAGCGAGCTATTGTTAAATTGTTACGTCAGTTGCAAGCAGAGTTTCAAATCAGCTATTTATTTATTAGCCATGATTTACAGGTGGTGAAAGCGTTGTGTCAAAAAGTTTTGGTATTGCGTCATGCACAAGTGATTGAGTTTCAAGACACTGAATCTTTATTTGCCAACCCTAAAACTGACTATACCAAGCAATTGATTTCAGCCAGTCAGTATTAAATAGCGCAGTAGTTAAAGTGGATTTAAGCGGGTTATGCAAATTTGACATGAGATATTGTCAGATTTTGCTTGACCATTTTTTTAAATAATTTAGAGTAAATATTCTAAAAATAATGTCGAGAAGTACCATGAGCCATATTGCACAAGCATTTACCATCCGAAATACCACCTTTAAAAATCGTATTATTAAAGGTGCAATGAGCGAAGCATTGGCAAACCATGCAGGTCAGCCGAATAAATTACATTTAGGTTTATATGATGCATGGGGCAAAGGTGGTCTAGGCTGTGCGATCACAGGTAATGTTATGGTGGATTTTCGTGCCAAAAACGAACCCGGTGTTGTGGTCGTGGAAACAGAGCGTGATCTAGAAAAACTCACAGCATGGGCAAATGTGGGTAAAAAGCATGGCATGGTGCAACTGATCCAGTTGTCACATCCGGGACGTCAATGCCCACGTGGTTTAAATAAAGAAACCGTTGCACCTTCTGCAGTGGCATTTAGCCCAACGTTAGCAGCGACATTTGGTACGCCACGTGCTTTAGAAGAAAATGAAATTTTGGATATTATCCAACGTTTTGCTGAATCTGCACGCATCTGTGAAAAGGCAGGTTTTGAAGGTGTGCAGCTACATGGCGCACATGGTTATTTGATTAGTCAGTTTTTATCGCCACTGACCAATAAGCGTCAGGATCAATGGGGTGGTTCTATTGAAAACCGTTCACGCTTTTTATTGGAAATTTATAAGGCAGTTCGTGCTAAAACCTCAGAAAATTTCATTGTTTCCGTTAAATTAAATTCGGCAGATTTCCAACGTGGCGGCATCACTGAAGAAGAAGTGATTCATGTCTTTAAAGCCATTGATGCGGCAGGTATTGACTTAATTGAAGTGTCAGGTGGAACCTACGAGGCACCTGCGATGGCGGGTGCCAAAGCGGATAAGCGTAAGGCGAGTACCATTGCCCGTGAAGCATATTTTCTCGATTTTGCAGAAAAAATTCGTAAAGAAGTCAAATGTCAACTGATGGTGACGGGTGGTTTCCGTACTGCACAAGGTATGAATGCAGCCTTGGACAGTGGTGCATGTGAATTTATCGGGATTGCTCGTCCTTTGGCGGTAGAACCTGATGTCAGCAACAGTTTGATTGCCGGGCGTGATGTACGCTATGCCGTGGAGCAAATTAAAACGGGTATTCCATTTATTGATAAAATGGCCATTATGGAAATTCTTTGGTATGCAGCGCAGTTTAAGGCGATTGGTGAAGGCAAACAGCCAAATCCTAAATTATCGCCATTAAAAGTCTTCTTGAACTACGCCAAAAATAATGTCAAAGCTGTGATTCAAGGGCGAGTGAATTCACGTAAATCAGCTTAATGGGCTTTATTCCAATATAACTGAAAATGATCGGCAGACCATTGTCCTTTCGCTTTTGCACGTTGAAAGGCGGGTCTGCTTTCTATTTCTTCCAGATAGGCATTGATATGCACGTAGTTTTGAAATGTCTGATCCAACTGTGCACAGGCAAATAAGGGAAACCACACTAAAATATCAGCAGCCGAAAAGTATTCTCCTGCGATCCATGGATTAAGTTGAAGTTGTAGCTCAATCTGCTGCATGTGTTGTTGTAGCGCATTATTTAAATAGCCTTGATCAAAACCATATTTAAATACTTTGGCAATAAAACGAATTGGAAATGGCGTATGTTGCACGATTTGTGCAAAAATTTGTTTGAGTGCCACATTTGGCATAAAAGAAGCATCGGCACAATTTTTCCAATAATAAAAATCCGCAAGTTGCTTATTTTCTGTCATATGATGCGTGGTGAGCTGCGCATACTGTTGGCAAAGAAAATCTACAATGGCTGTGGTCTCTGCCAATACCAAGGCGGATTGCGCAGGCGGAGCATACACCAAAGTTGGAAATTTTTTAAAGGGATGAGGGTGTTTAGGATAGTCTTGTTCTTGTAAATGTTCTGTAAAGGTCACCAGTTCATAGTCAAGATTTAATTCTTCACATAACCAAACGATGCGTTGCGAGCGCGAGTTTTGTAGATGATATAAAGTGATGTGCATTTGCTTGCTACTTTGTAAAATAATGCTTGATGTCAAATTGCGAAACGCAAGGTGATTTTAAAAATAATATGAGTAAATTGAAGTGATGTCTCGATTAATTAATACACTATTTTATCTGATTTTAATGCTCGGTTGCAGTGCAGTATACGCCCTACCATTACAAACAGGTGATGTGATTTTTCAGACTTCTAAGTCAGCACAGAGTCAGGTGATTCAATTGGCAACGCATTCACCTTATAGTCATATGGGAATGTTGGTGAATAAAAATGGTCGATTATGGGTGTTGGAAGCAATCCAACCTGTTCAATATACGCCATTTGAGGCGTGGATACGGCGTGGTGTAGATCAAAAATATGTCGTAAAGCGTTTGATTCAAGGTTTAAACTCAAAACAACAAAATGCTTTAATCAAAAATGCAGAACAGTATTTAAATAAACCTTATGATATTTATTTTGAATGGGATGATCGTGCGATTTACTGTTCTGAAATTGTGTGGAAAGCATATAAAAATGCTTTAGCAATAGAATTAACGCCTTTACAACAATTAAAGAATTTTGATTTAACTAACAGTAAAGTTAAAGCTTTAATGAAGCAACGCTATGGTGAGCATATTCCATTGCAAGAAAAAGTCATTAGCCCTAAAGCGTTGTTTGATTCTCGATATTTAAAAACAGTTTATAGTCAATAGGCATAAAAAAACCTGAGTCATGATGCTCAGGTTTTTTATAAGAATGTAAGACATTCTAGAATTTGGCGACCCTACGGGGATTCGAACCCCGGTTACCGCCGTGAAAGGGCGATGTCCTAGGCCTCTAGACGATAGGGTCGTTGTGAGGTGTCGCTATAATAGGGATAACCCTAGTGCTTGTCAAAGGGTGTAATGGAAAAATATATTTAAATGATTATTTAATCGACATTTAATAAGAAGCATGTTTAATTTTGAATCATAAACAAGAAAAAGGTGAATATTGCAGAGAATATTCACCTAAAAATTGAGTGTTATGATACTTTCTTATTGTGATACAGCCAATAATAACTGGCATAACATGCAGCCATAAACAGTAAACAACCAATGAAGCCCGATAACATTTCAGGGTCAGCAGCCATACTTAAACCGGTGATGGTACAGGTGATAAAACCTAAAATGGGCACAAGTGGATACCACGGTGTTCTAAATTTTAATTCAGCCAAGGTACGCCCCTGTTTTAGCCAATTTCTACGGAAATTAAACTGACTCCAACAGATACTCATCCATACGATGACCATGGTAAAAGCAGCAACACCCAATAAATTTTTGAAAATAAAATCAGCACCAAACTGTTCGGAAAGTAAGCCAGGTAAACCACCGATCATGGTCACCAAAATTGCAATAACAGGTGTACCAGACTTGGTCAGTTTAGAGAATATTTTCGGTAATTGTTTTTGTACTGACAATGCCCACATCATACGAGAGGCAGCATATAAACCTGAGTTGGCAGTTGAAAGCAAGGCAGTGATAATCACAAAACGCATGATATCTTCAGCGTACGGGATCCCAATATGATTAAAGACAGTTACAAAGGGGCTGCTACTTAAACCATCACCATGTCCAGCATTTAAACCTGCATCTTGATAAGGCAATAATGAGCTGATGACAATAATGGTACCAACGAAGAAAATCATCAAACGCCATACAGCAGCATGAATGGCTTTCGGTACATTTTTCTCAGGATTTTCAGTTTCGCCTGCGGCAATCCCGATCATTTCAGTGCCATTGAAGGCAAAATTTACAATCAGCATTGTGGCAAAAATGGGAAATAAACCGTTTGGTAGCCAACCATGTTCAGTCAAATTACTGAATAATGGCGCTGACTCATAACCTGCAAAAGAAATAAACCCAAAGATTGCAGCTAAGCCGACCAAAATGAAAATCGCAACAGTGGCGACTTTAATAAATGACAACCAAAATTCCGATTCGGCAAAAAATCGTGTTGAGTATAAGTTTGAAAATAGAACGCCAAAAATAAAAATGAGTGTCCAAATCCAAATCGAGATGCTTGGAAACCATTCTTGCATGAGTAGCGCAGCAGCGGTGAATTCGGTACCGAGTGTTGCTGACCAACCGAGCCAATACATCCAAGACACCATATAACCCGTACCAGGACCAATATTATTGGCAGCAAAAGCACCAAATGAACCTGTAACAGGCTGGTTAACGGCTAATTCTCCTAAACATAACATGACCATGTAGGCAATCAGGCCACCAATGATGTACGAAATAACAGCACCAAGCGGGCCTGCTTGTTGAATCACAGAACCAGAACTTAAAAATAGACCTGTACCAATCGCACCGCCGAGTGACAACATAATGAGGTGACGGCGAGACATGGCTCTTTTTAAAGAAATCGGTTGTCCTTCAGCATGCGGTTGCTGAGGATCAGAGGCAGGAGATGACATAATGAATGTAACATTAGATTTTTAAAAATGTATTTTAGGATAAAATGTGAAAATTCACAAAACATGAACATGTAAATCACCTGAGAAATTAGTCTAAGTGTCTTTTTATGTATAGAAAATAAGGTTTTTTCCTAGTGAGAAATAATTTTATTTTCACAATATGAGAATATTGTGTAATGTATGCTTGGAAATAAATCTGAAAAAAGCCCATTGTCATCATAATTCTCTAGCAAAGTTTTGCTACAATCCATGTAATGCTATTCAGAGAGATGTTTTGTGCTGCCATTTAAACTTTGGGTCGATGCCGATGCCTTACCAAAAATATTGCGTGAAGTGATCATTCGTGCTTCGGATCGTTATCAACTTGAAGTCACTTTTGTTGCTAACCAACCTGTTGGAATTACACCTTCTGTACGCATCAACTCGATTCAAGCACTCAGTGGTGCTGACCAAGCTGACCAAGAAATCGTGGAACGTATGCAAGCGAATGATATTGTCATTACCCAAGATATTCCACTTGCGGCACAAGTGATTGAAAAGGGAGGAATCGCAATTCATCCACGTGGTGAGGTCTATACCGATGCAAATGTCAAAGCACGCCTACATTTACGTGATTTTATGGATACTTTACGTGGAGCAGGGGTACAAACAGGTGGACCACCCCCTATTTCTGAACGCGATAAGCGTGAATTTTCAAGTAGTTTAGATCAAACCATTTTAAAGCAAAAACGTAAAACCGCAGCGCAATAGCAGGACAGTTCGATGCCATCGAAAAACAATATCATGATGACCTATATTTTGTTGGTCTTCATTTGGGCGAGTACACCTTTAGCAATTGTGTGGAGTGTGCAAGACATTCACCTGATGTGGGCTTTAGTGATCCGCTTTTTGATTGCTTTGCCGATCGCCGTTTTGTTGTTGCTGGTTTTAAAAATCAAATTTCCTGTAAACAAAATTGCCTTACATAGTTATTTTGCAGGGTCATTTAGTTTAATCGGTTCACAAATTTTTACCTATGCGGCAACCAGTTATTTAAGCTCAGGCATTATTGCTTTGATGTTTGGTTTAGCCCCCATTATGGCGGGTTTGATCGGACGTTTTGGTTTTCAACAAAAATTACAGACATTGCAATGGATAGGTATGTGTGTTTCGGTCTGTGGTTTAGCCATTATTTGTACCAGTGGTGGAGCAGAGCAGCGTGTGCACCCGATCGGTATTGCTTTGATGTTAATGAGTGTTTTTACTTATGCATTGTCGATCTTTTGGGTCAAAAAAGTGAATGCAACGGTTGAGCCGATGGCACAAGCAACAGGTTCAATTTTAATCTCTACGCTTATGGCACTCTGTATTGTACCGTTTATTTGGCAATATGCACCTGACCACATTCCTGAGGCAAAATCTTTATTTGCATTATTGTATACAGTGATTATGGCATCTTTGATTGCCATGTTTTGTTATTTTAAATTGGTACAAAATATCAAAGCTACTACATTGTCATTAACGACCGTGATGACCCCAATGCTAGCAATGTTATTTGGCGCACTTTTGAATAATGAAAGTTTATCCTTCATGATATTTGTCGGTGCAAGTGTATTGTTATTTGGTCTGTTCTTGTACTTTTTCAAAGATTTAAAAGCAAGTCGTGAGCTTGCTCATAAAATTAAATCTTCATCATAAATATGTATATTTTTATGCAGACATACATGATTTAACACATTCTGCGAGTTTGACTCTATCTTGGGGGTGCAATGTCACGAAATATGCACCAATTCGATAATCCTCTTGCTCGTCAGAAATACGCTCTGAGTAAGCAATTTGTGCCGTTGCTGCAATATGAAAGAAGTTTTCAGCATGGCTTAAAGTTACATGAATATACGTGCCTTCATTGATATTTTGTTTGCTAAAAAAGCTAAAACCACTCTCTGAAAAATTCACATTTTGTGGTGTTGGTAACATGGTTTGTACAATTGAATCATACAGAGAGCCTGTAATGAGGTTTAATTTTTGGTTGAATAAGGATAAGATTCGAGCAATTTGTTGATCTTTTTCATTTAATTGGTCTAATTCGTATTGAAGTGCATGATCAAATTGATCTAATTCTGCAAGTAGTAGAAAATAGCGCGGCAATACAAAATTTGGATCGTATGGATCGTTAAGAGCGACATCGTCAGAAATGATCTGATAATTGATTCTTAAGGCAGCATCGATTCGAGACATCACGCGACGCTCGTTGGCTTCAGTTTGATGCTGTAACGTTTCCATAAAACACCTCGGACTTTGATGGTATGTTTAAACCAATCTCGCTGTATATAGGGTTGAGATATACTCGCGCACGGCGTAGTAATCACTTTATTTCTTTTATCGCCTTGGTGTCTATGATCGGTCTAACCCTTGGCGTTGCGGTTCTTATTACAGTTTTATCTGTGATGAACGGCTTTGACCGTGAACTGAAAAATCGTGTTTTAGGCATGGTGCCGCAAGCCACTGTTTCATCCACGCAGATTTTAACAGACTGGCCCACACTTGCAAAGAAAATTGAGAAACATGAACATGTTACTGGGGTAGCACCTTTTACTCAATTGCAAGGGATGTTAACGGCACAAGGGCGTGTCGCAGGGATCATGGTCAGTGGGATCGAACCCAAGTATGAAAAGAATGTATCAATTATTCAAAATCATATGGTTGAGGGGAGTATTGATCAGCTGAAAAAAGGTGAATTTGGCATCGTACTGGGTAAACAAATGACGGATGCTCTCGGTTTGAGCTTGAATGACAGCATCACCTTAGTTCTTCCTGAAGCGACACCTTCACCTGCGGGCGTAGTACCACGTTTTAAACGTTTTAAAATTGTGGGGATTTTTAGTATTGGGGCAGAAGTAGATTCAAGTCTGGGTTATATTGCTTTGAATGATGCATCTACGTTGCTACGTCTACCTGATGGCGCACAAGGTGTGCGGATGAAGTTGGATAATATTTTCCTTGCACCACAAGTTGCCAATGAAATTGTTCAAGATTTACCTTCAGGTTTTTATGCATCTGACTGGACCTATACACATGGTAATTTATTTAGTGCCATTCAAATGGAAAAAGCCATGGTCAGTCTATTGTTGTTCCTGATCGTTTTGGTGGCTGCATTTAATATTGTGTCATCTTTGGTTATGGTCGTGACAGATAAAAAATCTGATATTGCCATTTTACGTACGCTTGGTGCATCACCTGCAACCATTACCAAAATTTTTATGGTGCAAGGTACGGTCATCGGTGTAGTTGGAACCTTGGCGGGAGCTGTGTTAGGTGTAATCTCTGCACTTGGAATCAGTAATCTAATCGATTGGATGAATAATTTGTTTGGTTGGCATTTATTTGATGCTTATTTTATTAATTATTTACCTTCATATTTACGTTGGCAAGATGTGTTGCTGATTGTCTGTGTGTCACTTGCCCTCAGTTTTCTTGCGACGATTTATCCTGCATTACGTGCTGCAAAAATTCAACCTGCGGAGGCACTTCGTTATGAATAGTAATGTGGTGCTTGAAGCCAAAGACATTTCAAAATCTTTTACCGATGGTAAGTCAACCGTCGATGTGATCAAAGCCTTGTCTTTGCAAGTTCATCAAGGTGAGTTTGTTTCTATTGTTGGTTCAAGTGGTTCGGGTAAAAGTACCTTGCTGCATATTTTGGGTGGCTTAGATCGTCCATCACAAGGTATTGTAAATTTAAATGGACAACGCTTTGATAACTTAGGTGAGGCAGAACGTGGTTTCTTGCGTAATCAACACCTCGGTTTTGTCTACCAGTTTCACCATTTATTGCCTGAATTTTCAGCATTGGAAAATGTCGCAATGCCATTGATGTTGCGTAAAGATGCTGAGTTTAAAAAAGTCAAAGAACGTGCAGAGTACTTGCTCAATCGTGTGGGTTTATCACATCGTCTGACGCATAAGCCTGGTGAGTTATCGGGTGGTGAACGGCAACGTGTGGCATTGGCACGTGCTTTAGTCACACAGCCAAAATTAATGCTTGCTGATGAACCGACAGGTAACTTAGACCGTAAAACTGCAGTCACGATTTTTGAATTATTACGTGATTTACGGCATGAGTTTAATATGGCAATGTTAATCGTAACGCATGATGAGCAATTGGCAAAATCTGCGGATAAAGTGCTACACATGCAAGATGGTGTGTGGATCACTGAATAACCTACGTTATTTTTAAATACCGATTTAAAATAACGCGATAAATCCGATCAAAAACCTTGTTAAAGCTCATGAAAATGGGCTTTAATTCATTGAAAACATCAACAAAAAAATAATAAGTATGTGGTATGTCTACTCACTCTGTTTAGGTTGGATCATTGGCATCAGTTGTATGGGCAATGTCATTCCAAATCATTTAAATATCATCTTATTTTTTAATTTTATTTTTATTGTTTTCGTGGCTATTTCTTCTATTTTAAAATGGAAATTAGTACGTTCTAACATTATTAAAATTATCCTACATTTAAGCTTAGGGCTGAGTATGTTTATTGGCGCTTGGTTTTATGCAGATCATGCTTTGCAACAACGTTTGCAATTGCGAGTTCAGCAGATCTTAAATGTTTCGGCATTGGTCTATGTTGATAAAATCAGTCAAGTTTCAATAGATACAGACCAAGTACGTACTAAATATACGGTATGGTTACTTAATCATGCTGCACAACCGATTAAAATCAGTGTTGATTTAAAACAAGGGCAAAGCCCATTAGCATTAGGTCACTATTACCAAATTTCAGGAAAATTAAAGCCAGCACATAGTTATGCGGTTGCGGGTGTATTTGATAAAGAGCGTTGGTTTTTACAAGAAAATATGATGGGGAGTTTAAATGCTCAATTTATTCAACCGATCGATACACTCCAAGTTTCTGCATTAGGTTATGCAAAATTTGTGCAGCAGCATGATTCGTGGTGGTCGAAGTTTAAATTAGGCATTGAAATGCAGCGTTTAGCATTTCGAAAGCGCATTGAAAATAGTAGTTTGCAACAAAAAGGCTTACTTTTGGCATTGTTGACGGGGGATGAAAGTTTACTTTCGAGTGATACACAGCATTTATTTCAACGCTTAGGAATTTCACATTTATTGGCGATTTCAGGCCCTCATGTGTTGATTTTTGCCATTTTATTTTGTTCAATTTTTCAAAGGGCTATTCAAAAGTTTCGTCCAGAATTTTATTTAAAATGTCCGAAGCCTTATTTATTGATGATTCCCTTTTTGGCATGTGTAGCCTTGTATAGCGCATTTGTCGGTTTTGAAATTCCTGCTTTGCGTACGTTGCTCACCGTTACATTATGCAGTGTTCTGATTTGGCTGAGGCAGTCTTTGTCTGCGCTCAAAATTTTATTGCTCAGTGCGAGTATTTTATTATGGGTGGACCCTTTTAGTATTTTATCAGCGGCATTTTGGCTGTCTTATGGGGCGTGTTTTATTTTAATTCGTGTTTATCAAACGCTGCAACAACAACCGTCGCAATATCAAACACTTTTTCAAAAAACAATTTTTTATCTTAAAGTTTTAGTGGAGTCACAGTGGAAAGTATTTATTGCACTGTTCCCTTTAATGATTTTTATTTTTCAAAAAGTGGCTTGGGTTGCACCACTCAGTAATTTATTTGCGATTCCTTTGATCGGAGCGGTGGTAGTGCCCCTCGAAGTGATTGGGGCATGTTTGAGTTTGCTTTTTACCCCTTTAGGAAGCATATTTTTTGCTGTGGCAGATTGGGTTTTATCCGTTTTATTACATATTTTAAATGTTTTAGATCAAATTTTTTCTCAAAACTTACAGTGGTTTGCTTTTACACCATGGATGACCCTATGTTTGGCATTGGCGATTTTTATTCTATTTTTACCCCGCGGTGTCATGTCTAAAGCTTGGGTGGGGATCTGCTGTATTCCTTTGATTTGTCCACAACAAAAACAATCTGACTTTACATTAACGGTGCTAGATGTTGCACAAGGGCAAGCCATTTTCCTCAATTTACCCACACATAAAATGATGATTGATACAGGGGGATCATTTGATGAAACAAAATTTAGTATTGGTCGACAAGTGGTCATCCCTTATTTAAAGCAACAAGGTGTTCATCAGCTTGATCAAGTGATTTTATCACATTTAGATCAAGACCATAGTGGGGCACTTCCTGCGATTGCAGAGGAAATAAAAGTAAAACAGATTTGGTCAAATGAAAATGATGGAAGATTTGCCAAGGAAAATTTTCAGTATTGTCATGCAGGGCAAGTTTGGCAATATGCGCAAGTGAAAATACAGGTTTTAGCACCACCTGAAAATAGCCTAAGCAATGTGGCTTCTCAACAAAACGAGCGCTCATGTATTGTGTATATTCAAGTACAAAATGCTCAAAATAATCAAAATTTTTTAATTATGGGAGATGCAGGTTGGGAAGCAGAGTTTGATTTGCTACAACATTATCCAAACTTAAAAGTAGATGTGCTCGTTTTAGGACATCATGGCAGTCAACATAGTTCAGCGTATGCATTTTTAGATAAGCTTAAACCTAAAGTCGCAGTCATTTCAGCAGGTTTTGACAACCGTTATGGACATCCACATTCGATTGTTTTGGCTCGACTAAAAGCCCTGAATATTCCTATGGTGAGTACGATTGAACAGGGTAGTATTCAGTTTCAACTCGATGCACAGAAAAATATGCAGATGAGCAATTATCGTAGCTCAAAGATGTGGCTCGTCCGCTAGGCTGTGACTTTTCGTTTTAATTGCATTAATTCGTGCAATCGCCTGTTCAGTCGATACGGTATATAAATCTCTAAGCTCAGGATTGGCTTTAAAACGTTTATAACTCCAATGATAATGCTCAGGAAAACGTTCAATCAAATGTTCAAGTGCTTGATGAATAATGCGTGTGCCGTCATTGGCTGTTCCTTGATAAATCTGCTCATCCATGGGTTCAATAAACATATCAAAATCATCAGATTCATTGCGAATGGCATATAGAAGTAAAGATTTTGCTTTGGTTTTCTGAATCAATTTGGCACTAAGATTACTTGAAGCTAAAGGAACACCAAAATAATCAATCAGTTCACCACCGGCATTGGGGGTGTGGTCAGGTAAAATGACGGTTGTCCCCCCTTGTTTTAGGGCTTTGAAAATTTGGCGTACGCCAGATTCATCTGTGGGGACTAAATTGGCTTGATCACGACTACGGGCATCACGGACAAACTCATCAGCATCAGGGTTTTTAATCGGTTTATACATAATCGTCATTTGCGTATGCTGTGCAAACCATGGATTCATGATTTCCCATGTACCAAAATGCGGTACAATCAACACCAAACCTTTACCTTCAGCAAGGGCTTCATGCACGAAGTGTTCACCATGAATTTGACGAATTCTAGAAATATTTTTTTCAGTTGAGCTGCCCCAAATACTAAAAAATTCCATATAAGACTGTAATTCATTACGAATAGCAGTGCGTGTAATGTGTTCCCGTTGTTGCTTATTCAGATGGGGTAAACAGATTTCGATATTCAGGCGTATCGTTTTTGATGTTTTAGACACATGTAATAAATTGACAATCCCTGCCAATATACGTGCATAAAATCTAGAAAAAAGAATAGGTTGACGACCAAAAAAATGGAGTAGTCGAGTGGTTGTGGATTTTTGCTTTTCAGTCATCGTTTATCTATATTTAAAACTGAGCCAAAGTGCTAGTGAATTGTAAATTATTATAAGTGAATTATGTTGATTTAGACAGTTTAACTGAATTAGTTGTATATAATGATGCCTTAAAAATTAATTTGGATGGTATGTATGTCCGATTGGCCACCGAAACCACATAATGAAAATACTCCATTAGGTAGTTCTGTACCACAACAACCGACAGGTCAAGAATGGCAACTTTTAGAAAAAGTTGTTTTGGCGTCAGTACAAGAACAGCGTCGCAGTCGCCGTTGGGGAATATTCTTTAAAATTCTAACTTTCTCATATATTTTTATTTTGCTTGGCTTTTTATTGTTTGGAAAAAGCTGTTCATCAGGGGATGATGCAACAGGTTCAACTTCAGAATCGCACTTGGGTATAGTCAATATCGTGGGCACGATTGATTCAAGTAATCAAGGTGTAAATAGCACGGATACCATTAAGTCGCTGAAAAAAGCCTTTGAAGCAAGTGCAGCTAAAGCTGTAGTACTTAATGTCAATTCACCAGGTGGCTCTCCTGTACAATCTGATGATATTTGGCAAGAGATTCGTTATTTAAAGCAGCAACATCCAGAGAAAAAAGTCTATGCAGTCATTGGGGATATGGGAGCATCAGGCGCTTATTATATTGCGTCAGCTGCGGATGAGATTTGGGTAAATCCGTCAAGCCTAGTCGGTTCTATCGGTGTGATTATGCCGAATTACGGTGTCAGTGGTTTAGCGCAAAAGTTAGGTGTAGAAGATCGCACCATGACCTCAGGTGCAAACAAAGACATTTTGAGTATGACCAAACCTGTGAGTCCTGAGCAAAAAGCGCATATTCAAGCATTATTGGACAATGTGCATTCACATTTTATTACGGCAGTAAAACAAGGTCGTGGTGAAAAGTTAAAATCGAATGATCCTGCGATTTTCTCAGGACTGTTTTGGACAGGTGAGCAAGCCATTAAGTTAGGAGTTGCAGACAAAGCAGGCAATATAGAAACGCTAAAACGTGAATTAAAAATCAAAAAAACGGTGAACTATACCGTTGAACGTAGTCCATTTGATTCAGTATTAGGTCGTTTAGGTTCGGAAATGGGACATGGTGTAGGTGAAGCAATGAGCCAAAAAATTAACATGAACCAAGATGTAAAAATGCAATAAGTTATGCTTTCGCTTCTTTCTATTCCAAGATTAGGAAGAAGCTTTTTTCATCATTTAAACCAGTAGAAATTGAAAAACATGTGTCGTTCAAAGCAGTCCAAACCACTGATTCATTTTGCGCATGCAAATGGTGTGCCCTCGAAAGTCTATTCAAAATTATTTGATCTTTTAAGTGATCAATATGACGTTATTTATGTGCCATTACTTGGTCCAGATCGCCGCTATCCAATTACACAAGGTTGGCAGGATTTGGTTGATCAAGTGATCGATAGTATTGTGCAGCAAGCACAAGGACGTAAAGTCATTGGTTTGGGACATTCTTTGGGCGCTGTCTTAACCTTGATGGCATCTTATAAGCGACCAGAATTATTTGAAAAAGTAATTTTGCTTGATCCTCCTTTAATTGTAGGACAAGCCTCATTTGCACTGTTCCTCACCAAAATTTTTCATCCAAAAATGGTCGATAAAATCACTCCGGCAGGTTTGAGCATTAAACGCCGAGATCATTGGGAATCGCGTGAACAAGCTGCGTTACTACTGCGACCAAAAGGTTTTTATCAACATTTTGATGCAGACTGTTTTCATGATTATATTCAGTATGCTCTAGTGGATGATCCTGTCCGCGGTGGAGTAGAGCTGGCAATTTCTAAATATGATGAGGTCGATATTTTTCGTACCAATTCAATTTCTTGGTGGTTACCTAAAGCCAAACCACCGATTACAGCGCAGTTGGTGGTGGGATCGGAAAGTCCATTTTTAACTCGAAAATTTCCGCAAATGATTCAGAAAAAATTAGGTATTCCTTTTAGCATCACTTCAGGGGGGCATATGTTTCCTTTGGAGCATCCTGTAGAAGTGGTACAGTTAATTAAAGACTTAATCCAAATTCCAAAAGATTAGTCCTGTTATTTGTGTTTTAACTATTCATACTAAAAAATAAGCACTTTTAAGTGCTTATTTTTACTTTATTTTAAATAAAATCTAAAGTTATTTCACATGATCAAATTTGATCACCACTTTGTTATTGGCATCTAAAAATTTCAACTCTTTTTTAGAGGCATCATAGTGGGTGACTTGACCTAAAGCTTGGGTATATTTTTGTGGAATATCCGTTGCATTCAGACATGCTCTTTGTGTTGATGCTAGATTAGAGAATTGAATTTGTGTGCCTTTGACCGCATAGCCGCCCATAAAGCGATTACAACCATCTGAACCACTGACGCGCTCATTGTTAAACTGTATAGATGGAACGTCAGATTGTGTTGGATCAGCAGCGAGTTTGGTGCCATAAAGTTCACTAACCACCCAATTTTTATTTTGTAGGTCATTTAAATTACGTTCAGTAGAAGGATTGGACATAGTTGCACAACCCGCCATACTTAAGGTTAAAACCGCACAACTTGAAATAAGGACTGATTTGAGCATTTAATTTCTCCACAGGATTGATGACTATTTGTTTTAATTTATCTATAAAATAAATAGTAGCTTGTATTTATTCAATTTTCAGAGAAATTAACTTAAAAAGTACACAAGTTGCCTAAATGAAAAACATTAATTTGCATATTTTTTGATTTATGAATAACTTCTCTATATAAGATTTACAATTTTGTGCCATAAAGCTTTCACCTGCTTTTTAAATAGTATTGAGATTAAGGAAAATTTTTGTGAAAGACGTTGAATTAAAAGTACCTGAGCAACAAGACCTGATTTTAGAACTAAAAAAAGCCGAACGAGAATTAAGATTAATCGATGATCAAAATCGACCATTGGCAAAATTAGCACTCACCATTCAACTCTATTATTTAGATGGTGCAACAGCAGAATCTAAACGTAAAGCATTAGAGATCATAGCGCAGTTTAAACAGAAATACGCTCCACATTTGAAAGCTCAGTTCACACAGAGTAACCGAGGTTTTGTAAAGTTTAATGAAAAAAACTATCAAAACTTTTTAAAAAAAGCTGAACAAAATATTCAAGCCAATGACGATTTATTCACTTACTATTTATCTTCTGATGAAGACGGTGAGTTTGCAGATGACTATGTGCTTGAGTTTTTCACAGCATATCCTGATTCAGAATCTGCAACAGATCAAAAGTTAAAACTCTCTTATGCTAGTCTTACTCTGCCTTTATCAACCATTGAAACAAAAGAAGGTTTAGAGGAATATCAACAGTGGATTCATCTATTTATTCATTCTTTTTCTGTTTTTCATGGTTATGCTGGACTGACTCTAAAAACGCCTTATGATCGACACCCATTTCAATCTTATGAATATGATATTACCCATAAATATTGGGGAATTACGCCCGATGGAGGAGCATTTTCTAAACATGAATGGCAAACCGGTCTCAGAAGTATAAGTTGGCAAACTTTTATTGGGGCTAGATTAAAAGATAAAGTGATTCAACAACCTTATTATCAAGAAACCTTGAAAAATTATCCGGACGTGAAAAATTCTGAGATAAATGGATGCTTAATTTTACAAGCGGGAGATATTCCTCGTTTAGCTAATGTCAAAGAACCTTTACCTTTAAGCTATGTTGTTGTTAATCAATTATGCCGAATTATTATGACTAAAAAACCTTTTGATGCTTTACATACAGGTAACCAAGGTAATCTATATTCCTACCCACAAACATATTATTGGTTACATCGTTGGAATAATGATAACTTTGAAAAGGGAATATTTAATCCTCAAGGCAAAAAACAAGAATTACTCCACGTACTGGGTAAATATAAATATGATCGTCAACTTGTTCCGTATTCAGGGATGTGGAAACCATTTGATTTTGAGGGATTTCCACAGCATTTAATAGTTGGTCAAGAATTTCCAGAAGAAGCTAAATATATTTTGGAAGATGATATTATTGATAGCAAAAATGCAGTGTGGTGTTTAGAAAAAAGAGATGATCATGGACCTGTTTTATTACCTAATCCCTTTTAAGAATATTTAAAATTAACATAATACAGCTTAATACTACAGAACCAGATTGATAGTATAATTTTCCAAGTAATAAAAAACGCATCCGAAGATGCGTTATTAAATTACACATTTTTTAAAATTTACAGAACTGAATAGGTTGTTTTAATACTTGACCCTTATACAGGACTTGACCATTTTCCATATGCTGAATCGTACCATTACAGATCCATTCAACTGCTTGTGGATAAATCAAGTGTTCAAGCGTATGTACTCGTTCAGCTAAAGTGTCGACAGTGTCATGTAAATGAACTTGAACCACACCTTGCGTCAGGGCTTGACCTGCATCGAGTTCTGCTGTGACGTAATGCACCGTACAACCATGTAGCATATCACCCGTATTTAAAACACGTTGATGCGTATGCATGCCTTTGTAATGGGGTAATAGAGAAGGGTGTATATTCACCATTTTCCCCTGCCAAGCATTGACAAAGCCTGCACTCAGAATTCGCATAAAGCCCGCAAGAATCACCAAATCAACATCCCAATCGAGTAATTGTTGATGCATCACCGCATCAAAAGCTTCACGATTCGGAAATTGTTTGTGTTCAATGATGGCAGTTGAGATGCCTGCGTGTTGTGCACGTTGTAAAGCATAAGCTTCAGGTTTATTGGAAATAACCCCTACAATTTTCCCTGAAAGATTTGCATCAATCAGGGCTTGTAAGTTACTTCCACTACCAGAAACAAGTACAGCAATTTTGATCATGGGATTGATGACTGAATTATGCGAAAATCACGCGGATTTTTTCGTCAGCACCTTCAACAGATTCAGCATTATCTTGGATGAAACCCAGTTTCCATGCTTTTTCACCCAATGTGTTGAGCAACTGAACTGTTTTGTCTGCATCGTTTGCATCAACAGCTATCACCATACCTACACCACAGTTAAATGCACGGTACATTTCGAATTGGTCAACACCACCTTCTTTTTGGAGGAGTTGGAACAATTCTGGCCATTGCCAAGAAGATTCATTAATTACCGCTTGTGCACCATTTGGTAATACACGTGGTAAGTTACCTGGTAAACCGCCACCCGTGATATGCGCCATCGCGTGAACATCAACTTGTTTGATTAATTCAAGAATTGATTTTACATAAATGCGTGTTGGTTCCATTGCTGTATCTGCAAGTGGGCGACCATCCACAATTTGTGTTAAATCAACATTTTTGACATCGAGGATTTTACGAAGCAATGAGTAACCGTTTGAATGTGCACCTGAAGATGCTACACCAATCAAAACATCACCCGCTTTTACTTTGCTGCCGTCAATAATTTTGCTTTGCTCAACCACACCTACACAGAAACCTGCTAAGTCATAGTCTTCGCCTTCATACATGCCTGGCATTTCAGCAGTTTCACCACCGACCAATGCACAGCCTGCAAGCTCACAACCTTTACCAATACCCGTAACAACATTGGCAGCAACATCAACATTTAAGTGACCTGTTGCATAGTAGTCAAGGAAGAATAATGGTTCAGCACCACATACGAGAAGATCGTTTACACACATTGCAACCAAGTCTTGACCAATCGTGTCATGACGGTTTAAGTTCAATGCTAAACGTAATTTTGTACCAACACCGTCTGTGCCAGATACGAGAACAGGTTCTTCATAACCTTTAGGAATTTTACAAAGTGCGCCGAAGCCGCCTAGACCGCCCATTACTTCAGGACGAGTGGTACGTTTAGCGACAGATTTGATGCGATCGACAAGTGCGTCGCCCGCTTCAATATCGACACCAGCGTCTTTATAGCTTAAACCAGTGTTTGGGGTAGAAGTTGAGTTGCTCATATTTGAAGTCTCCGCATTCGCGCGGCGATTATACCCGAATATACGAAACTCTTATGTTATTTCTGTACCAAAATGCTATCTTTATTGAAATATTTTACTTTCTATAATGAATAAACCTGAAAAAGGCATAATTGTATGCGCGATCGGACATTAAAACGAATTTTTATCCTCGCAGGGATCGCACTGATACTCTGGGTTTTATATTTGCTTAAGCCTGTAGTAGTGCCATTTATTGGCGCTTTTTTATTAGCTTATTTATTTAGCCCGATTGTGGAAAAGCTTGATAAGTTTTTACCACGTTGGTTAGCGATTTCAGTTGTATTTGTTGGCATTGGTATTGTTCTGACTTGGGCAATGTGGTTTGTAGTGCCTTTAGTGTGGAAGCAATTGATTTATGCGCGAGATAGTATTCCTGCGGCCATCCATTGGGTCAATTATACCTTGTTGCCTTGGGTTTCTCAGACGTTTAATGTTGAACGTATGGAACTCGACACAGATCAAATTTCCAAAGTTGTTATGGAATATGTACAAACCAATTACAGTGCAGACAGTATTCAAGCGATGGCACTTAAAATTGCGCAATCGGGGCTAAGTTTTATTTCCATTGGCGGTACAATTGTACTTATTCCGATTATTGCATTTTATTTTCTCTTAGATTGGAATCGTATGTTAACGAGTATGAGAAATTTAATTCCTCGTGCTTATGAACAAAGTACTTTAAAAATTGTGGGTGAATGTCACAGTGTTTTAGGTGCCTTTGTGAAAGGACAATTCCTTGTCATGTTTTTACTTGGTGTTGTGTATGCGGTTGGCTTACAGTTGGTTGGGCTTGAAGTTGGCTTGATCATTGGTATGGTTGCAGGCTTGTGTAGCATTATTCCTTACTTGGGTTTTGGTGTAGGCATTATTGCAGCGATGATTGCGGCATTTTTCCAATTCGGCTTGGACTGGACACATTTAGTGCTGGTTCTAGTGGTATTTGGGGTAGGACAAATTATTGAAGGTTATGTTTTACAACCATTCTTATTAGGCGATAAAATCGGATTATCGCCTGTCGCTGTGGTTTTTGCCGTGTTGGCAGGAGCACAATTAGCAGGCTTTATGGGGATGCTCATCGCGCTACCTGTTGCTGCGGTTATTGTTGTGCTATTGAAACATGCACGAGAATGGTATGAACGAAGTTCACTTTATCAGGACTCTACCTCAGTTGGCATTGAAAATAATGAAAATAGCCATATAGTTTCAATAGAAAGTGAGCATATTAATCTTGATCTTGAGATTCAAAACACGCAACATAATGACGAACCCTCAACCAAATAATGATCTGTTCTTAAGGAATAATGAAAATATATGCGTCAATTACAGTTGGATATAGAGCCACAACTAGATGCCAAAATCAGTGATTTTTCTGGCCCAGGTTGGGGACCTGTAATTGATGCAGTCAGACAATTACATGCAGGTTTGATGAACCGTTTCTATATTTATGGTGGAGCGGGATCGGGAAAAAGCCACTTGCTTTCAGCGATTTGTGATTCCTATTTAGAAATAGGTAAATCTGCGATCAAAGTTTCTCTTTTAGAGTTGCTTGATGCTCCGATTGAGGCGATTAGTGCTTTAGAAACCTATGATTTAGTTGCATTGGATGATATTGAAGCGATCAGTGGTGTACCACATTGGCAAAAAGCAGTTTTTCATTTAATTAATAGTAATAATGAAGACGGTGGTCAGTTGGTCTTTTCATCACGTTTTGCTCCGATTGAATTAAAATTAGAGTTACCAGATTTACAGTCTCGCTTAACCCAAGCTGTAAGCGTCAAAGTTCCAAATGGACATTCTTATGCAGACCGTCAGGCATTATTAAATTCTGTCTTAGCACGGCGCGGTCTACATTTTGATCCACAAATAACCGAATATCTGCTATTACATGGTGCACATCAAACCAGTACACTGTTGCAGTCAGTGGATCGTTTGGAAAAATTATTGAAAGGTGAGAAGGTAAAACTTTCTCATGCAACACTGAGACAAATCTATGCACTGATCGATGAGTACCGTCCACAATAAAATTCTTGAGAATTTTATTAAGCTGTGACAAAGTACGCACAAGGAATGTTAGCAAAGCTTTATGCTGGCTTATAAGAAATAATTAAAAGAAATCAAGGAGACTATAATGCTCAAACGGGACATAGGCTTAGGATTATTATGTATTACTGGTCATGCATTTAGTGCAAATATTGTGGTGACAACAACAGAAGATGTTGTAAAAGCCGATGACCAATGTTCCCTTCGTGAAGCGATTGAATATGTCAATAAAGGCTTGCCTGAAGCGGGTTTCAATGGCTGTGGTGGTAAAGAAACCTCAGCAGTGATTGAACTGAAAGGCAAACAAGAATATGTCTTGAAAAGTCAAATTTCTATTGCACAAAGTGTTGATATAAGATCAGTTTATGATACTACGGTAACAGATGCGAACAGTCAGGTCGGATTGTCGAATGCTGTAATCAAAGCATCAGGTAATCATCGTTTATTTAATATTAAAAAAGTTCTCTTGCCTGGTGATAAGAACCAAACGCAAGCTGAAAAAGATGCAAAAATTTCAGTCAATCTTTCAGAGCTTACGTTACAGGGTTGTGGTACAAGTCGTTGTGAGGCACAAGGTGGCTTGATTTACAATAATGAAGCACTCTCCATTACCAATGCACGTCTTTTAAATGGTACTGCCGATCAAGGTGGTGCAATTTATAATGCAGGTGTTCCAGGCTCAAGTTTTAACTGGAGTGTGGTGAGTATTGAAAAGTCATTTATCAAAGGTAACAAAGCAGCACAAGGTGGTGTGGTTTATAGTGAAGTGCCACAATTTTTGATTGCGCAGTCTGTTGTGCGTGATAATGAAGTGACTGATAGTAACTCATCATTATTTGAGGCAAAGTCACCTTTTAGTGCAGAGATCAGTAAAAACTTATCTGCATCTACACTGACACGTGGTATTTTTAGCAGTACGATTTTTAATAATAAAGGCTATATCATCAAAGTCTTAGATGATATGCAAGTGATTAACACTACGATGATTTTAAATAGCATGGGCTTGGTTGTGAATGCGCCAAACAAAAAAGGCTATGTTGCCAATAGTATTTTGGCAAAAAATGGTTCGCAAGACTGTAAAATCGTTGCTGGTGGTGAAGCCAATCAGATCAGTAATAACCTTTATTCTGTGGGGTGTGGTGGTACAGGGGCGCAAGCTTTGGGCAATACCACTTTAATTGCAGGTAAAACCACAGAAGGTAAGTGTGATCTAGGTTCAACAGGAATTTTATGCCCATATAATCCTGCAAAAGATACAGTGATGAGTTTCTTCAAGCCTCGCTTAATTGAAAGTTATAAAACCATCGCAGACTCACCTATTGTGAATAAAGGTCCACAAAATAGTGACCTCTTGGCTTGTGTAGTGGATCAGCGTAATACAAAACGTCCAAATAATGCTAAGTTATGTGACCGTGGGGCAATTGAATTGTCTGTAGATACTAGTACAAATACGACGGTCGGTGAAGATATTCACTATGGTGAAATCGCTAAATTTAGTCTTTCAACCAATACTGAAAATGGCGCATCTGTAAAACTAGCTCTTCCAGATCAATTACAAGATGGTGAATTGGTTACGCCTGCACAATGTACAGCATTATTTGGCAAACCGACCGATGGTAGTCCTTGGAAACCAGGTTGTTTAAAAGTTGTGCAAACCAATACGCCTTCAAAAGGCACATTAACAGTAACCCAAGATGGTGATATTACTTATGTCCCGAATGGTAATTGGCATGGTTCAGATGAGTTTCAGTTAAAAGTGGTGACCTCAACCACGTATTTTAGCGACAATACTGAGCCTTATATCGCAATTAATGCACGCGTTGTACAAGCACCTGTGAATAATTTTGAAGATAAAAAAGTAAAAACTTCGGGTGGTGGTGTTGGTGTTATTGCATTATTCACTTTATTTGGCTTGATCGGATTACGCAGAACTAAAAAATAATAAGGAAATAAGTGATGAAACATTATAAAAAAGGGGTTTTAACCCTAATGGTTTTATCTGCAATGTCATTAATGGCGGCAGAAGATCGAACAATTTATGTCACCACATTTGCCGATGAAAATGGTGAAAATACAGATAAATGTTCTTTGCGTGAAGCGGTAATCACCGCGTCTACACATAAGGCATTTGGTGGCTGTAGTGCGGGACAACCGCATAGTACAGTCACGAATGTGATTCAGTTGGAAGCAGGTGAATATCAATTAAAGTCAGAATTGCAGCCAAGTTCAGCGATGCTGATTGTGGGCAAAGAACCAGCAGACTATAGCAAACCTGATGTATTAACAAATAGTTATCCTGCGGCAACTGCACTAAAAACCACCATTAATGCACAGGGATTATCACGTATTTTTAATACCAATAATACCAGTGCACCGAGTTTAACTTTGACTAATTTAAAATTAATCAATGGTTCAAGTAAAAATGAGCGCACCAATGCAGGCGGAGCGCTTTATCTAGGCGGACCAACAATTTTAAATAATGTTTCGATTGAAAATTCGAATGCACAAACTGGTGGCGCAATTTATTTGAATGGTACCCATAGTGATTTAACCATTACGCATGGTACCTTTCAAAAGAATAATGCAGTTACAGGTAGCCTCTTAGCAATGACCTGTAGTGATCAGTTAAATGATACCAAACGCAGTATTGCAATTTCGAGTGCAAGCTTTTTAGGCAATGGTGCGGCAAATAGCAATAGTATGTTTGCATTTTGTGGTCAGCCTGATGTGAACTTTTCTGCAAATACCATCACTGAAAATACAGCAAATGCAAATAACGGCAGTATTATTCAATTTAGTGCAGTAACACCACAAGGCAATGTAAGTTTGAGCGACTTATCAAGTATTGTATTGCTCAGTAATACCATCGTTAAAAATTCAGCATGGTCAACCTTCTTATATAATGCTCCAACCAGTAAGACCTTAGGTTTTAATGTCCTCGCTTATAATGGCAATGGTAAATCGTGTCGTTATACAGGCAATGACTTGGCAACAGTTGATAAGCCAAATATGACTGTGGAAAAAAATGCATGGGCATTATCAGCAAATAGTGCAAACTCAAGTTGTGAATTACCTGCTAAAGTCACAGCCACTGAAGCTGTAAAAAATTCAGTAGATTTGAGCAATATTGCATTTTCAAGTGTATTGAGTAGTTTACAACCTGCATCACAATATACAGGTTTTATGCCTTTATATTTCCCTCTAAATATCAAAGGGGCGAGTGTAAGTTTAGTCGATACCAAAGCATACTCTTGTAGTGGATATGATCAACGAGGGGTAGGTCGAGTCAATGCGAGCGAGTCCAAAACCTCAGATCAATCCAACTCATGTGATATTGGTTCAACAGAAATTGTACGTTTAACTGCATTTAAAGCAGAATTAACCAACGGTTCTGTCGTGACGTTATTGGATCAATACAAAGGTTATGCTGACAAGTTTAAAACCTTAATTGAAGATAAAACCACCAAACCTGAATTCTTACCGTATTACAAAGCAGAGCAAGCCAAATATAGCAATCTTGCAAATATTAAAACCAAGCAAAAATATCGTACTATTTTCTTTGATCCATTTGTTTCAAACCTGCCACATGAGATTGAGTTAGGAAATGGCGGACGAGAAATTAAACATTTGAATGCTCAGAATTATTTGGTTGAAGTCAATGCTAAAGGTATCGGTAACATTTCTGAAAATGTTGAAAATATTAAGCCAGATGCAAATCTTAAGTGTGAATGGGATGCAAGCTTAGGTTTGATCAAAATGTGGCGTGTTGATGACCATGTTACGCCAACAGGTGATAAAGAATTTTGTCAATACACTTTGAGATTAAACGCGGATCGAACTAAATCATCTTCAGCCTACATTTTAGGCACATTTGGTAATATTGCACCGATTGCCAAAGATGCTGAATTTACAGTGAAAGAAGGTTCAGATAAGAAAGTCACCGTTGATTTACTGAATTATGTTAATGATGATGGTGATGGTTTAGTTAGTGCTTTGACAGATCAGAAGTTAAAAAACAAATTGGCTTATTATACCAATGCCAATGGACAGGATTTAGCAATCCGTATTACTAAAAAAATTGATCCTTTGCTTTTTAGTGCAGAACGTAGTGGACCTTGTCCGGGTGAAGACCGTTTATATACCTGTTATGGTGGTAAAATTACCGTTCAGTATAAAAATACTTTAGATCCATTCAGTTATAAATTTAATTATGCAGTTTATGACGCCGATGGATTGATCTCAAATGAAGCGACTGTAAAATTGAACAATACTGCAACAGCAGCAGATAGTGTGCGCAACAGTGGTGGTGGTTCAATGGGATGGTTTGGTATCTTGGGTCTTATTAGTTTAGCGGGTTATCGCCGTTATAAAGATGCTCGTAACAAATAATCAATAACTTCATGAAAAACCAGTGCTTGCACTGGTTTTTTTATTGTTGATGATTTAAATCAGTAGCTTAACGCTCAACGTTTACATATTTCTATATTTAAAATTTTAAAATTGTATTATAAGTTTGCATAAGACTTGTATTTTATGCCTGTGCAAGCCATAACATAGATGTATAATTTTTATATGATTTTGCCATGACCCAATTGATTTCATTGACACCTTTACAGCATATTCAGATTGATCCTGAGGAATTGTTGTTGATTAAACGCAATGATTTGGTACCGCTATTAGATAATCAAAGTCGTTTAAATTTATATGCAGATCAGTTAATTCAAGCACAATCCGTGTTACTCAACGGCGTAGATGCACAGTTGACACAGAAACTTAGTCAAGTCATTGCACAAATTATTCAACAACTCTCAAATTCGCAAAAAAAGCTCAAACAGCGTAAATTTAATGCTTTACAAAAATGGCTTGGATTAGACTTAGAGTTTAGTGCGGGGCAGGTGAAATATTTTAGAGATTTAGATGTTTTGATTCAGGAAGCCAATTATTTAAATCAAAAAATGGCCATTGAAATTCAAAAATCACAAGCACGTTACCAGCAAGCACTTGGTTTTCGTGAACAAATGGCAAAGTATATTCGAGCAGCACAAGAATTTTTAGGTGAATATCCTTCCTTTGTCAAAAATAGGCATCCTTTAGATAATTTTGCAGAACGATTATCGAAAAAAATTCATACTTTAGAGACTCTGCAAGCCAGTAATGATATTGCTTTGGCGCAAATGCAACTGACACAACAATTATCATTGAGTTTGATGGATCGTTTTAAAGAAGCACAACAAGTGTTGATTCCTGCTTGGCAATATCATTTAAAACAAAACTCAGAGCAACAGTCGAGAGAGTCAGTACAAGAGCTCGACCAAAGCCGAGAGAAATTGATCAACTCATTGAAAAAATCATTAGAGCAAAAATAGGGGTGTGTGATGACAGAATTAGATAAAAATGTCTTGGTTGAATCTTTGGTAGACTCACAACAACGTTTTGAGCAGCTCAGCCTTAAAGAGATTGGTTTAAATGCTGATGACTATCATGAAGTGCTCAATGCACAAAAAGAGTTGCTTAATATTGACCATCATGCAGTGGCTGAATATGGTAAAAATATTGCAACTAAAACCTCATCTTATACGGATGAATTGTTAGATTTGGTCAAAAATAAAGACCTCGATGCCACAGGACAAAAACTCAATCAGGTCGTACAAGTTGCCCAACAGTTAAATACCTCAAGTATTTTAAATCAGTCAAAAAGTTCAGGCTTTTTTGGTGGCATTTTAAGTAAATTTAAAGGGGCTAAGCAAAGTTTTGATCAGCATTTTAATTCAACCAAAGAGCAGATTGAAAGTTTAGTTAAAGAAATTGAAACATCACAAAATGGTTTAAAAGCGCGCGTCAGCACTTTAGACAAAATGTTTGCTGCGGTACAAGAGGAATATAAACAATTAGGTATTTATGTTGCGGCAGGTAAACTCAAACAACAAGAGTTACAGCAAGAAATTTCAACACTGACCACACAAGAACAAGATCAACAGACGCATCAGCGAATTTATGATTTAAATCATTTAGCCAATAATTTGGAAAAACGAGTGAGTGATTTGCAAGTTCTACAGCAGTCTGCAATGCAAACTTTACCGATGATTCGTATTATCCAATCCAACAATATGATGTTGGTTGATAAGTTTTATGCGATTAAAAACATCACTTTACCTGCGTGGAAAAATCAAATTAGTTTGGCTATTTCATTGCATGAACAGCGTAATAGTGTACAGCTTGCAAATACCATCGATGATGCAACCAATGATTTATTAAAGCGCAATGCGGATTTATTACATCAAAATTCAGTAGATACTGCCAAAGCCAATCAGCGTTCAGTGATTGATATTGAAACCCTTGAACATGTGCAAAATACCCTCATTAAAACTGTAAATGATGTGATTCAAATCCAGAAAGAGGGGGTGCAAAAACGTGAGGAAGCTTCTGAGCGGATTCGTGCCTTGCAAAGTAATTTGAAACAATTGGTTTTGGAAAATACGCATTCTTCTTAAGCTTTTAGGAGAACATATTGTCACTTAAAGAAGATTATCCTGTACAGTCAGCAGATTTAAACACAGGCTTAGCCCGTTTAAAACAGCGCCAAGGTAAATTGACTGCATTGACTGTGTTGAGCTGTGTAGTGTTTATCGCAACGGGTTTAAGCTTGTTTATTCAGCAGGATGTGGTTTTTCATTTTTTAGGTTTGACACAAACTATTGCTCAACTGCATATTCCGTTGAGTGTAGACCAAAATTTACAGGCCTATGTTGAGCATCCAAATTATTTGATGAATTTATTTTCATGGTTTGGTTGGTTGTTACTTAAAGTTGTTGTGTCATTTATTGGCGCATTTTTCATTGTCGGTTTTTTAAAGAAATTTCGTTTTTTCTTGGTGCGTTTTCAGTCTTTTGTACTTAAATTTGTGGCTTGGATCATTGCTTTTGTGGTGTTGTGGTCAGGGCTAACGTATTTACAATATGATTGGCAAGACAATGAACAGTCCGCTTATGAAGAACTTGTGCATTATGATCGTAATATTCAACAAAGTCATATTTTTCAGTATTTGCAACACTCTGAAACTGCAAAACCTGTACAAGCCTATCTATTAGGACAGGCTGCGTTATTGCATAAGCCACAGGATCGAGATACAGCTACGGCATATGTTACACAATTGGTTCAGGCTGAACGCACCCATCCACATTTTCTTGAATATGGCTTTAAACCTGAGCAGCTGTGGGCGATGCAACATGCTGTTTATGCAAAAGCAGTGACAGCCAGTACTGAAAAATTACAGCCTCGTATTGAAAATGCACAGTCGTGGTCAGCACTGATTCAAAAGGTTTTATTGGGAATTTTGACCTTATTTCTTATGCTGAGTATTGTTTTATATGCTTTGACACAACGATTTAAGCAACGTGTTATCCGGATTCAACGACAAATTCATTTGGACTAGTGTTTTGATAATAGAAGATCTCAGCTTATACAGTACATAGATTTTTAATAAATCGCATTGTGCGATATAGATGCAAAATAATATTTATTATCAAATACTGAGCGTCATTGTTTTTCTTTGTATTTTATAAAATTTGGGATTGTGCAATTTATCATTATTTTGGATTAAAAAACAGTCATGTTGTTGAGGTAGGGTCAATAGCATATATTTTTACGATAAGTATCATGACGTTATTGATCATTTTTGCTTTGATCTATCTGATTATATTATTGTTTAAAGTATTAAAAAGTAATTGAATGGCATTTAGATAAATAAAAAACCCGCCTCAGCAGGTTTTTTATTTACATTGAAAATGACTTATGCATTTTCACGTGCAATGGCACGGTAACCAATATCTTTACGGTATTGCACACCATCAAAGGTTACTTTTTGGCAAAGCTCTAATGCTTTGGCTTGCGCTTCACCAATGGTATCGCCAAGGGCAGTTACACAAAGCACACGACCACCCGCAGTTACGATGTCACCATTCTCAAGTGCTTTCGTGCCTGCGTGAAATACTTTGGCATCAGTCATTTTGGTGTCTAAACCTGAAATCACATCACCATTGCTCGAAGTTTCAGGGTAGCCTTTAGATGCTAAAACGATACCAACAGTTTTACGTTCGTCCCATTCAGCTTCAGCAGGTAAATTACCCGCAATACCCGCTTCAACCAAATCAACTAAAGACGATTTTAAACGCATCATAATGGGTTGAGTCTCAGGGTCACCAAAACGACAGTTAAACTCGATCACTTTAGGTTGACCTTGTTCATCAATCATCAAGCCTGCATATAAGAAACCTGTATAAACATGACCATCTGCTTTCATGCCATCTACAGTTGGACGCATCACTTCTTTCATCACTTTATCAAAGACTTCAGCCGTTACAACAGGAGCAGGAGAGTAAGCACCCATACCGCCAGTATTTGGACCTTGGTCGCCTTCAAAAATACGTTTATGATCTTGTGAAGTTGCCATTGGCAAGATGTTGTCGCCATCAATCATACAAATGAATGATGCTTCTTCACCTGCAAGGAATTCTTCAATAACAACACGTGAACCTGCATCACCAAATTTATTACCTGCAAGCATGTCATCAATGGCATCAAATGCTTCTTGGTTGGTCATCGCAACGATTACACCTTTACCTGCAGCAAGACCATCAGCCTTGATGACAATCGGCGCACCATTTTTCTCAACAAATGCTTTAGCTGCATCGACTTCTGTAAATACGTCATAAAACGCTGTTGGGATGTTATGACGTTTTAAGAAATGCTTCGCAAATGCTTTAGAACCTTCCAATTGCGCTGCAAATTGGGTAGGACCCCAAATTTTTACGCCAGCTTCGCGGCATGCATCTACAACACCATTTACAAGTGGTGCTTCAGGACCAACAACAATCAGTTCAACTGCATTGTTTTTAGCAAAGTCGATAATCGCAGGGTTGTCTAAAATGTTAAGTGCAACATTTTCGCATTTTGGTTCAGTTGCTGTACCTGCATTACCCGGTGCAACAAACACTTTTGCTACTTTTTCGTCTTGTGCGATTTTCCATGCTAAAGCATGTTCACGGCCGCCACTACCTAAAACTAAAATATTCATCGGTTCATACTCCATGAATCGAAAATGACATAAAGTCCTCAGCCTAAAAATAGGAGAGGACTTTATGCAAGATTAAAAATCTATGTCTTTCAATGTAAATGACATTGTCATTACAAGTCTTACCATCAATTAGTGACGGAAGTGACGCATACCAGTGAAGACCATCGCAATGCCAGCTTCATCAGCAGCAGCAATTGTTTCTTCATCACGCATAGAACCACCCGGTTGAATAATGCATTTGATCCCTGCTTTAGCAGCGTTATCAATACCATCACGGAATGGGAAGAATGCGTCAGATGCCATTACCGCACCTTCAACCACTAAGCCTGCATGTTCAGCTTTGATCGCAGCAATACGAGCAGAGTTAACACGACTCATTTGACCTGCGCCTACACCAATCGTTTGACGGTTCTTCGCATAAACAATCGCATTCGATTTCACATATTTCGCAACTTTCCAAGCGAAGATCATGTCATCGATTTCTTGTTCAGTTGGTGCACGTTTCGTCACAACTTTTAAGTCATCTTTGGTGATCATGCCTAAGTCTTGGTCTTGAACCAATAAACCGCCATTTACACGTTTGTAGTCAAGTTGAGCTTGACGCGCATCAATTGCAGGAAGTTCGCCACATACAAGTACACGTACATTTTTCTTCGCGCCAGTCACTTCAAGTACGCCATCAGCAATACTTGGTGCAATGATCACTTCGACGAATTGACGGTCAACAATCGCTTGAGCAGTTGCAACGTCTAATTCACGGTTGAATGCAATGATGCCACCGAAAGCAGACTCAGGGTCAGTTGCATAAGCAAGATCATAAGCTGCTTGGATACCATCAAGTGAAACAGCAACACCACATGGGTTGGCATGTTTTACAATGACACAAGCAGGCTTCGCAAATGATTTCACACATTCAAGTGCTGCGTCAGTGTCTGCAATGTTGTTATAAGAGAGTTCTTTACCTTGTAACTGTTTAGCTGTAGAAACAGATGCTTCAGTCGCAGTTGCTTCTACATAAAAAGCAGCAGATTGATGCGGGTTTTCACCGTAACGTAAATCTTGAACTTTGTTCAATTGCGTATTGAAAGTACGGGCAAATTTATCTGCTTGACCTGCCTCGACACCTACGCGAGCACCTAAGTAAGATGCAATCATACCGTCGTATTGTGCAGTATGTTCAAATGCTTTAACAGCAAGGTCAAAACGTGTTGCATGAGACAATGCACCATCCGCTTTAAGCTCTGCAATTACAGTTGCATAGTCAGCAGCATTCACCACAATACCTACAGAAGCATGGTTTTTCGCAGCAGCACGAACCATGGTTGGACCACCAATGTCGATATTTTCAATTGCATCTGCAAGTGAACAGTTTGGTTTTGCAACAGTTGCCGCAAATGGGTAAAGGTTAACCACAACTAAATCGATCGCGTCAATATTGTGTTCAGCCATGACAGCTTCGTCTAGACCACGGCGAGCCAAAATACCGCCATGAATTTTCGGATGAAGCGTTTTAACACGACCGTCCATCATTTCTGGAAAACCAGTGTGCTCTGAAACTTCAACTACGGCAACATTGTTGTCTTTAAGCAACTTATATGTACCACCAGTAGATAAAATTTCTACCCCAAGAGCAGCAAGGTTTTGGGCAAATTCAACGATTCCAGTTTTATCTGAAACAGAGATTAAAGCGCGTTTAATAGTCATGATCTTCGTCAACAGTTCTTAAGTCTAGAGATTTAAACAAATAGGCAAAACGTAGGTAAAAAAAATGCCCACGCAAGCCGTGAGCATTTTATCATTTATTCACTCATTAAACCGTGAGCTTTTAACTTTTTACGTAAAGTACCACGGTTCAGTCCGAGAATTTCAGCAGCGCGAGTCTGATTCCCACGCGTATATTCTAAAACAACAGATAAAAGAGGTTTCTCCATTTCTGCTAGCACCATGTCATACACTTGAGATGGTTGCTCACCTTGCAATTGTGCAAAATAGTGGCGAACTGCGCGATCTACGTGAATACGTAAAGCGACATCAGATTGTGCAGTAAAAATAGGAGATTTGCTATTCATGCGAGTTAATCCGAAAATTCAGATACTACTTGGGTAAAGTAATATAAATGTGGTCTAAAAAATATCGAGCTCCGTTTTAGATCCTAAAACGGTGGGCTCTAAAACAAGAACAATTAGCTTGCCACAACCTAATGCAATTGAGTGAAAAATAAGCGTAACAATAAATTAATATTTGTTACTGATCACTTTAAAACAAAAACAATCCCTGATGCGCAAAATGAGAGATTAAGCACATGGTCAAGACTATATTTATTGTGAAAAATTGCGAGGAGTTTGCGGTACAAAGCTTTCGTGGCGCGTATGATACCATTGTCTAAGAAAAAGTGAGCAAGAAAACTACATTTTTTTTAATTTTTTTATAGTTTTTTTCAATATTAAGGGTGAATTATTTCTAATTTCCAACTGTCAATCTTTTTTTTCTGAATTGGTAACTTAAAATTAAAGCTATAAGGGCTATTTTGTGGAATGCGTCGAATCCGAGATAAACTTTCTACAAGATATTCATCAGAAGATATAATAAATGTTTTAAAGAGTTTGCCTTCCTTATTATATAGAGACACTTTAATTAAGGGTAATTCTAAACTTTTGGAAAATTGATTGATCAACTGACCTGAAAACTCGGTTTCATTATTTAGCGTAGCTTTAACTTGTAGGTTGTTGACTAAAATTTTTTTATAACGTTGATCAATGGTTTCACAGCCTAATACTGAGCAGGTCTGAGTAAAAATTGTATTTAAAATAGGATAGCGGTCTAGTAGATTGGGGTTAAACCATAAAATTTGAAAACTTAAAATAGAAACCAAAGCAATATTGATCAATGTCCATATGATGTAATAAAAGCGAGTTTTTTGAATTTGTGCATGTGCTTTATGATTATGATGAGTCGCCAAATGTAAGGATGGAAAGGCATTAAAACCATCATCTTGTACAACTTTGAGGCTATTGAGATAAGTTCTTAAATCAATATTTGAGTTTTGAATTTTACGATTAAAAAAATCAGTAATATTGTTTTTCTCAAGTTCGAACGTTGTAGCATCGCCTGTTGGAAATTGGCTAAAAATAGGTTGGGTGACAGAATTAAGTGCAGTGATGTCATTTTCAGTAGAGCTGATCTCATTTAAATGAAGTAGTGCATTAAATTGAGTTGAGCATTTCGCACAACAAACCTCACCGCCTGCAACAGTCAGTTGCATCACAGAGACTCGATATAAAGTTAAGCACTGGGGGCAGCGGGTTTGTTTGTCACTCATAAGTTTATCAATGTATGGATTTATGCTTGATGGCGTTTTCCTGAAATACGGCACCAATTTTCATCACGTTTTTCAACGTTTAATATATCAAAAAACTCAGCATATACTTGAGAAACATCCTCTACTTGTTCTTCAATGACACCTGCAAGTGCAAATTCACCCTCAGGTTTAATTAAAGTTGAAAATTCTTTCGCAAGCATCATGAGTGGACCTGCTAAAATGTTAGCAACAAAAACATCTGCTTGTTGTCCCGCCAATACTTGATTGAATTCTTCAGGCAAACCGACATACAGATTTTCCAATACACCATTTAACTCAGCATTTTGTTGTGTGGCTAAAACAGCTTGTGGGTCAATATCGGTTGCATACACTTTTTTTGCGCCAAGCAAAAGTGCCGCAACACCTAAAATGCCTGAACCACAACCATAATCAATGACGATCTTATCTTTCACATCAGTTTTGCCTAACCATTGTAAGCATAAGAACGTAGAAGCATGGTTACCTGTACCAAAAGCCAAACCTGGATCAAGTTTAATATTAACTGCATCAGCCTCAGGCGCTTCCATCCATTCGGGTACGATCCAGTATTTTTCAGCAATTTGAATGGGTTCGTAGGCATCCATCCATGTGCGTTCCCATTCTTGATCTTCTAAGAATTCACTACGCATCGGTTCTGTTGGTAGTTGTGTACGAATAAAGGTTTCTAAAGCGGCGACATCAATTTCTTCATCATCTTCTTGCGCATAAATGCCTGTGACAATCACTTTATTCCAAAGTGGTGTTTCACCTGGTAGTGGTTCAAGTAAGTCTTGGTTTTCAGCATCGTCAAGGGTAACGCTTACAGCGCCAAGTGAACTTAATAATGTTTCTGTAAAATCAACTTGAGCTTGCTCAACTGTAATATGAATTTGTAACCACTTCACGGCAAAGACCTAATACTTTTCTTAAAAGCAGTATTGTAGCGGAAACCATGCACTTGTGCTGTATCAAATTAAAAAATGGACGTTGAACGTCCATTTTAAACATAGGATCTGATATTAAGTGTTTGATAGAGAAGCAGAGGTCGAAACAGATTGATGGTCTGCCAAACGTGAAATGAGCATGCCAAAAATAGCTGCGAAAAAATACATAAAAATAGAATAAACGGCTGCTGGTATCGCAACGGTCGTGTTATTTATAACAGTCAGTGCAATGGTCATGGCTAAAGTACTGTTATGAATGCCAATTTCAAAGGCGCAGGCACGTGCTTGAGCACTACTAATTCCTAAAAAACGTGGGACAAAATAACCAATTAACAGGCTACAAATACAAAAAATAATCGTTGCAATTCCCACTTGAGCGATATATTCCACAATGTGCGCACGCTCTTTGGCAATGGCGCCAATAATAATCAAAACTAAAAATACAACTGAAAAAATGCGTAAAGGCTTATTCAGCTTTTCACTAAAATGAGGTGCATAACGTCGAATGGTCATTCCTATAGCAACAGGAATGAGAATAATGGCAAAAACTTGCACTATTTTACTGAATTGCATGCTGATTTGCTGAGCATCGTTCATAAAATATTGAATCGAAAAATTAACAATGAAAGGTAGGGTTAGCGCGGCGATTACTGAGTTGATCGCGGTCAGCGTGATATTTAGCGCAATATCACCTTTAAATAAATAGCTAAATAAGTTTGCTGTACTTCCACCAGGTGAAGCAGCGAGCAGCATTAAACCGACAGCAAGTAAGGGCGGTAAAGCGAGGATTTTACATAGAATAAAAGCAATACCGACGAGGAGTACGAGTTGACAAAATAAAGCGATGACCACAGCTTTCGGATGTTGAGTGACTCGTGCAAAATCTTTTAGAGTAAGCTCAAGCCCTAAGCCAATCATAATAATGGCAAGAGCAAGAGGTAGCATCATGGTGATAATCCCTGAATCCATATACTTTTCCTTTTTGTTGTTTTAAATCGTGCTAAGTTTTAGCCTAAACGATTTATGGAAAAGTGGAATAGAAATTTAGAATAAATTAAGAATTATTTGATCGTATTGGACATTTTGATTAAAGCAAAAGGCGATCAATAAAAATTGATCGCCTTTTGAGTTATATTTTCAAACTGAAAATAATAAAGTTTATTTATTTAAAGGCATTATTGTGCTACATCAGGTGCATCTACAGCAGCTTCGGGATTGGCTTGTTGTGTTGCATCAGTAGCTGGTGTTACTGCTTCAGGACTTGCTTGTTGCGTTGCATCAGTAGCAGGAGCTTCTGATTGAACCGCAGATGTACTTTCTACAGCTACAGCTGGTGTATTTTCAATTGTTGTCGGTTGAGCTTGAGCAGCTGCTGTTGCACCACCTGCTGGTGCAGGGAAAGTAAATTGCAATTTACCATTTTCATTGGGTTCACAGCTACCGTTATAAGTTACACCTTTATTGGCATAAACAACCCAATCTCCTTGCTTTTTATTTTTACAAACTTGAATTTGCTTGTTAACTTCCGCTTTGCTTGAGTTTTCATCTGCTGCATGGGCAAAGCTTGTACCTACAAAACACATAAGTGAAAGAGAAAGTACCTTTGAGATTGTATTTTTCATGACATGCATCCTTTATTTATTCAATCAAATAATAATGAGGGAAAAATAACCCTGATCTCTACGTTCGTTATTCATACTAGGAAATTTTTTAAGCAAGTTATATTTGATTTATGAGAGTGAACTGCTACAGAATGTGACGGTGTGTTAATAGTATGAAACCACGAAGGAAAATAAAAATTGTAAATCATCCTCATACTAAAGTTAAAAATTTGCTATAATTTTACGTCATTTTATTTTCTCTCAATTATCACTATGCATTATCCTAAAGTTTACGATGTCATTGTTATCGGCGGCGGTCACGCAGGTACGGAAGCAGCACTTGCTGCGGCACGTATGGGTCGACAGACTTTACTCCTTACTCATAACATTGAGACTTTAGGGCAGATGAGCTGTAACCCAGCCATTGGTGGTATTGGTAAATCTCACCTTGTACGTGAAATTGATGCCTTAGGTGGTGCAATGGCATTGGCTGCCGATAAAGGCGGTATTCAATTCCGTATTTTAAATTCACGTAAAGGTGCAGCAGTACGTGCGACACGTGCGCAAGCTGACCGTATCCGTTATAAAGCTGCAATTCGTCATACTTTAGAAAACCAAGCAAATTTGGACATTTTCCAACAAGCAGCGGATGATTTAATTGTTGAAGGCGATACCGTAAAAGGTGTAGTCACACAAATGGGAATTCGCTTTGATGCGAAAACGGTTGTGTTGACCACAGGCACATTCTTAGGTGGTGTGATTCACGTGGGGTTAAATAATGCTTCAGGTGGTCGTGCAGGTGATCCTCCTTCGATTTCTTTAGCAGCGCGTTTACGTGAATTAAAACTACCTGTAGGTCGTTTAAAAACAGGTACACCGCCACGTATCGATGCGCGTTCAGTTGACTTCTCTGTCATGACACCACAACCAGGCGATTTCCCATCGCCAACCATGTCATTTATGGGGGATGTGTCGATGCACCCTGAGCAAGTCAATTGTTATATTACTCATACTAATGAACGTACGCATGACATTATTCGTGGTGGTCTAGATCGTTCACCAATGTATACAGGTGTGATTGAAGGTGTTGGGCCTCGTTATTGCCCATCCATTGAAGATAAAATCAATAAATTTGCAGATAAAAACTCGCATCAAGTGTTCTTAGAGCCCGAAGGTTTGGATACACACGAATTATATCCAAATGGTATTTCTACATCACTTCCTTTCGATGTTCAGTTTGAATTGGTTCGTTCGATTCGTGGTATGGAAAATGCACACATTCTTCGTCCGGGTTATGCGATTGAATATGACTATTTTAATCCGCAAGCGTTGAAGTTTTCTTTAGAAACCAAAGCGATCAATAACTTGTACTTTGCTGGTCAAATTAACGGTACAACAGGTTATGAAGAAGCAGGCGCACAAGGTTTATTGGCTGGTTTAAATGCTGCACGCCGTGCTTGGGATCAAGAGCAATGGACGCCAAAACGTGATGAAGCGTATATGGGCGTACTTGTGGATGATTTAATTACACTGGGTACTAAAGAACCGTACCGTATGTTTACGTCACGTGCGGAATATCGTTTGATGCTGCGTGAAGACAATGCGGATCAACGTTTAACACCAATTGGTCGTGAAATGGGCTTGGTGGATGATGCGCGTTGGGCAAACTACTGTGAAAAAATGGAAGCGGTAGAAACTGAAAAAGCGCGTTTACAGCATCTTTGGGCTGCACCAAATAATGCATTGGGTAAGAAATTCGTTGATTTGACAGGGGATGACTTGTCTAAAGAAACCAATGCGATTGATTTGCTGAAACGTCCAAATATCAATTTCTCACAAATTGCTGAAATCACGGGTTCTGAAGTGACTGCATTTGTCGGTGAGCAAATTGAAATTGCGGTGAAATATGCCGGTTATATCAACCGTCAGCAAGAAGATGTTGCGCAGATGAAGCGTTTAGAAGACACGCGTATACCTGCTGATTTTGATTATGATGTAGTTTCTGGTCTTTCTCGTGAAATTACCTTGAAGTTGAAAGATGTACGTCCTGAAACTTTAGCTCAAGCAAGTCGTATTCCAGGTGTAACACCTGCGGCAGTTCAGTTGGTAATGATTACGATTCGTAAAAATAATGCGGCGAAAAAGTCTGCATAATTTTTCAGCTGAAAAAAAACCCGCTAGATGCGGGTTTTTTTATACTTACAGTTGCTAAACTTAATTTTTATCCAGTATTGCATCATGGGGCTATTTTGAAATCAGTAAATAGCCCAATAGATCTAATTCAAAAGTTTGTTCAATGTTTAAATACTCTTTGAAATCAATATTGATATCTTTTTGATAAGATTGAATAAATATCTCTCTTTTAGACTCAGGAAGATAATAGATTAAAGATAATAACGTGATGATTTCAAAATGGAGGTGTTTGGGTAAAAAGAATAGCGGAATTACATGATGTTGATGTGTTGATTTCTGATCAAGGTGCAAGATGACCGTTGCTTGGAAGAAATTAAGATTTTCTACACTGATATTGGTTTGTTCAATATCTTCAAGCACAATATTGAAAGACTTAAATAATGTTTGAATTTCAAGTCGTTGCTTAGAAATTCTTAAAAAAGGCTTTCCAAAGCGGATGAGAAATACAAAATAATAGAGTGAGATGAGAATGAATAAAAGACTGATGAATGCACAGCCAAATGCGAGTAGGGGGTGATGTAACTGAAATTCAAGATTTAAAAAATAAAATAGACAGGCAAAAACATAAGTGATAATAAAACTGAAAATGATAAGACTTAGGCGAGAACTGAATTTTAATGTAGGGGATGTAGACATCATGATTATTTTTGACTCAGCTTTTATAAAATAAGATTTTAATCAAGATTTAAATCTTATTTTGCCGTTGTTCTGCATCATGTTGAAATGCCAAACGAATGTTGTTACCAATTAAAATCACATTATTTTCTAAATAATATTGCCGCTCTTTTTCAGTGAAATATTGAGTGAGTTCAGGCTTGATCCCTAAATTCCATTGTTGAATGAGTTCATTACGTTGTTGGATATTCATGCGTTTGAATAAAGTAATCCATGTGGCAAAATCAAGATCGATGCAGCGATAACATTCTGGGAAAATACGAATACGTAAAACTTCTTTATAATCACCATAGCCCGTTTTTTGCTGTTTTTGAACATTCCAAGCATTTAATTGTAAGTCACACATCGTATTGCCATAAACGGAATGTATTTTTAAATCTGAAGTTTCAATATCAATAAATTTCACATATTCCGATTTTTTCCAAATACCCTCGTGAAACAGACCCTCTGCTGTAATTTTTAAATGTGGATGCCCAATTTTAAATAAGCGATAGGTTGCAAAACTACACAGATAAATAAGATAGCCAAAAAATAGTGCAAGTGCTGTATAAATAATACTGTGATGTGCAATTGCATTAACCATCATTATCAATGTTGCAAGGATAAAAATTAAAAGCAGGATGGGAAGTGTAAATTTATGGCGTTTATTTTGCTTAAAATAAAAAATATGAGAATTTTCAGACATATTTGATTGAATAAAATATTGTATTGAGTCTGAATCGTAAAATAAAAAAGCCCATGTCGCAATGCATGGGCTTTTTAAAATCTTGGCTCTTCCACCTGGGCTCGAACCAGGGACCTGCGGATTAACAGTCCGTCGCTCTACCGACTGAGCTATGGAAGAATAGATGGCTCTCCAACCTGGGCTCGAACCAGGGACCTGCGGATTAACAGTCCGTCGCTCTACCGACTGAGCTATTGGAGAATCTGATGCGCATTTTAGGGATGAAATAGCAACTCGTCAACAAGAGAATACACAGAAATGAATCGTTTGCTTTATAAATATGCATTTTGAACAAAAAAATGCTTATCATGCTATTTTTTAAGCAGAAAAAAATATTTTATCTGCTTTTGATGTATGGCTTTTCAGCATATTTCCATCAATGCCGATTACAAAATGCACTGCCTTGCTATTTCTTGTTGAAGTGTTTGACTGATGTCGAGTTGCTGCCACTTACAATTTTGAGTCACGAGCCACTCAAAATCTGCCTGTTGTGGGTTAACTTCAATAGGTACAAGATTTTGAATAATATTTTGAATTTTATAACATGCTTTCACATGTACATGTGTTGAGCAATTAAAACGAACAATCTGATAGTCTTTTAACAGTTGCCATACTTCACTAAAATCCTCTAAATCTCTTAAATGATTTTGTGCCTGAACAATAGCTGCTTTTAATGCAGCTAAACTTTGAGGATGTTGTTCAGCCCAAGCTGCAGTGACGGCCAATACTTTGTCTGCAACACTTGGAATAATCTTTTGGCTACTGGCAATAATTTGACTATAGCCTTCTAATTCAGCTTGAGTATTCCACGGTTCCCCAACACAAAAACCATCAATCATTTGTTTAGAGATAGCCTCAACCATATACGGTGGTGGTAGGGTACAAAAAGGATATTGTGCTGCGACCTCATGATCTACCAGTGCTAACCATTCTCGTAAACTATAGTGATGGATCGAATGTTTAAAAACATGTGCCAGTTGTAAGGTTTGTCCATTTTTAAATGCATCGACGACTTTTGTCGCAGTTTGCTCGACACAATCATGTAAGCCAATATTCAGTTCATGGCATAACTGCTGACTTAAACTGATAAACGCTTTATTGGTACTGAGTACCAAAGGTGTTTGTAGCGGAATGCCAAGTTGATCATCACCCAATGCTGCGGCAGGTAGCATCGCGGATAAACAGTGCGCCGCATCTAAAAAACCAAAAGCTAAGCGATCACGTAAACTTGCCCATGATGCTTCTTTGACTAAGCTTACGTTTAAGCCTTGTTCAATAAAGTAGCCTTGATGTTGTGCCCATAACAGTGCAATACAGTCCAAAAGTGGTACATAACCCAGTTGAATCTCTGTTTGTTCTAATGCTTTCATAATTCATCCTTTGTATGTCCTTGGAGTAGTGCTTGTGCATCAATGAGCCTACGTGCCATTTCACCGATGGTCATACGATGACTCATCGCATTTTTACGCAGTAATGCAAATGCATTTTCTTCATTGATTTGGTGTAAATTCATAAGCAAGACCTTGGCTTTGTCGATGTCTTTACGGTCTGCTAATTTAGTTTTAGCTTCTTTTAAGTCATTGGTTAACTTTTTATGCTTTTTATATTGTTCAATTGCTATTTGTAAAATACTGTCTAATTTCGCAGGTTGTATTCCATCTACGATATAAGCAGTAATTCCAGCTTCAATCGCACTTTTGATGGTTTCTTTATGCCCATTTTTAGTGAAAAGCACAGTGGGTAAGTCAAATTGACTAACGCAGCTTTCAATAATATCCCGATGTGGATGATCCATGTCCAAAAGAATGACATCGGCATGAATTTGTTGTAGATAAAAGAGATCGAGTTGATCGGTCATAAGGCATGCAACGACCTCAAACTGATGTTCGATAAGGGTTTTTTTGACAAATTCTGCTCGATCAGAATCATCATCAATCAAAGCAATTTTAAGTTTTGACATGCGTATCAGGAAGCCTGAAAGTTATTATTTAATAAGCAATTTCTATACCAAAAAGAGCATATATTGCTTGAATTGGATTTAGCTTTGCGATGAATGCACTTTAATGATGCAAATTGCGCTGATTGATCGCACAGTAAAGCATAACAAACTTGCTCAACCATGAATCTAAAATATACTTATTTGTGGATTAGAATTATATTTAAAAAAATAAATTCATTTAAAAATAATAATATATGTTCTAACTTAAAAAGTTGGCACACCAGTTGCATAATCCTACCTGAGTCAAAGAAGACTCGATGAAAAATTTGTAAGACGGCCAACGACGTCCGCTCTGATCGAATCTGAAGTGCAATAGTTGCACAGCAGATAAACCTATACGTTCAGTTCTGGAAGGGGATGGTTATGTCTTCAAATATAAATTTGGATGCTAAAAAAGCAACAAAAATCAATCTTTTTAGTTTTAGCAGCGCAGCGATGAGAGCCTTCCATATGAGTTGGCTCGCATTTTTTGTCTGTTTCTTTGCATGGTTTGCTTGTGCACCTTTAATGCCAGTCATTGCTGGTGAATTTCATCTGACTAAAGATCAAATTGCCAATATTAATATTGCAGCAGTTGCAATCACAATCGTGGTTCGTCTTATCGTTGGGCCATTGTGTGATAAATACGGCCCACGCAAAACCTATACCGCTTTATTGATTCTCGGCAGTATCCCAGTATTTGGCGTGGCATCTGCGAATAGTTATGAATCATTCTTATTCTTCCGCTTATTGATTGGTGCGATCGGCGCGAGTTTTGTCATCACCCAATATCACACCAGTATCATGTTTGCACCAAATGTCGTAGGTACAGCCAATGCAACGACTGCAGGTTGGGGAAATGCGGGTGGTGGTGCAACTCAAGCGCTTATGCCGTTATTACTTTCTGCTTTAGTGATGTTTGGGATTGAAAAAGCTTTAGGTTGGAGAATTGCACTGATTGTTCCAGGTGTGATGATGTTAATCGTCGGTGCTATGTATTGGAAATTTACCCAAGACTGTCCACAAGGTCATTTTAAAGAATTACGTGCCGAAGGCGTTCAAGTAGGAAGTGACAAAAAAGGTGGTATCGCAATTTTAATGCATGCCGCAAAAAACTACCGCGTTTGGATTTTATTTGGTGCATATGCGGCATGTTTCGGCATCGAAATTTTCATCCATAACATCATTGCGATGTACTACGTAGACCATTTCAACTTTGGTTTAAAAGAAGCGGGCATGGCAGCAGGGATCTTCGGTTTATTGGCATTGTTTGCTCGTGCATTGGGTGGAATTGTTTCAGACAAAGTAGCGACTAAAAAAGGCTTAGATGGTCGTACTAAAGTTCTCTTTGTGATGATTCTCATGGAAGGTTTATTCCTGATTGTCTTCTCACAAATGAATGTACCAATGTTTGCCATCCTAGCAATGACGGTATTCGCATTATTTACTCACATGGCATGTGGTGCAACTTATGCCCTAGTTCCTTTCATTGACCGTGATGCCTTAGGTGGCGTGGCAGGGATTATTGGTGCAGGTGGTAACGTTGGTGCAGTCGCAGCAGGTTTTTTACTCAAAGGTATGTTGGATATTCAAATTACACTGATGATTTTGGGTGGATTAGTAGTCATTGCAGCAAGCTTTGTATTGATGATTCGATTCTCAGTTGAACATAAAGAAAAAGAGCAAAAGTTATTTGAAGAAGCTGTCTTGGAACGCAACCGTATGGAGCAAGCTTCAGCGGCAACAGTTAAATAAAATAGCGCAGCTTAAAAGCCACGTATAAGCATAAGAATTGAGGAGAATTGAAATGAAATTAGTCATGATTGGTCATGGAATGGTAGGGCACAAATTCATTGAATCTGTGTTAGAGCATGCAGGTGATGAAGTTGAAATCACGATTTTGGCAGAAGAACCACGTTTAGCTTATGATCGCGTTCATTTAACTGAATATTTCACTGGTAAATCGGCAAAAGACCTAACTTTATGCCGTGCAGATTTTGCCGATGCTTATGGTATTGATCTCCGTTTAAGCACAAAAGCAACAGAAATTGATACTGTAAATAAATTGGTAACGACTAATCATGGTGATGTCATCAGTTATGACAAATTGATTCTCGCTACAGGTTCTTATGCATTCGTTCCACCGATTCCAGGTAATGATCGTCAAAATTGCTTTGTTTATCGTACCATTGAAGATCTTGATGCGATTCGAGCTGCAAGCTTGAATGCAAAATCAGGTGTGGTGATTGGTGGTGGTTTATTGGGTTTGGAGGCTGCTAAAGCACTTCGAGACTTAGACTTAGAAACGCATGTGGTTGAATTTGCGCCACGTTTGATGGCGGTTCAAATCGATGATTTAGGCGGTAAAGTTTTACGTTCAAAAATTGAAAATTTAGGGGTAAAAGTTCATACCCAAAAAGCGACTTCATCCATTGAAGATGGTGTAAATACAACTCATGTGATGAAATTTAGTGATGGTTCTGAGCTTGAAACCGACATTATTTTGTTTTCAGCAGGCATTCGTCCTCGTGATGAACTCGCACGTCAAAGCGGTTTAGCCATTGGTGAGCGTGGCGGGATCGTGATCAATGATTATTGCCAAACTTCTAACCCTGATATCTATGCCATTGGTGAATGTGCGCTGTGGCAAAATAAAATTTATGGTTTGGTTGCACCGGGCTATGACATGGCGCGTATTGCAGCCAAACATGTGTTAGAACACAACTGCAATGAGTTTGCTGGTGCAGATATGAGCACCAAATTGAAACTGATGGGTGTGGATGTAGCTTCTGTGGGGGATGCACATGCGATGACCCCAAATTCCTTGAGTTATTTCTTTGCTGATGAAGATGCCATGATCTATAAAAAGATTGTGGTCAATGCTGAGAAAACCAAACTTTTAGGTGCGGTACTGGTCGGTTGTGCTAAAGAGTACAATGACTTGCTACAAATGATGCTCAATGGTTTAGAGATTCCTGAAAATCCTGAAAGCCTCATCATGCCAGGCTATGCTCAATCAGGTGAAAAAACAGGCGGAAGTGGTGTAGACCTACTGCCTGATAGTGCAACGATTTGCTCATGTAATAACGTCTCTAAAGCTGATATTTGCTCCGCAATTCAAGAAGGTTCGACTTCATTGGGTGCTTTGAAAAAATGTACCAAAGCTGCAACAGCATGTGGAGGTTGTGCACCGCTCGTTACTCAAGTTTTAAAATCAGAATTACAACGCCAAGGTGTGACCGTAAATAACCACCTTTGTGAGCACTTTGCCTATTCTCGTCAAGAGTTGTATCACTTGGTTCGTGTCAATGAAATCAAAACCTTTGATGATTTAATTCAACAACATGGACATGGTCTAGGTTGTGATATTTGTAAGCCGACTGTGGCAAATATTCTTGCTTCTTGTTGGAACGACTTCGTGCTTAAACCAAGTCATGCAGGTCTGCAAGACAGTAACGATTATTATCTTGGCAATATTCAAAAAGATGGGACTTATTCAGTCGTGCCACGTATGGCAGGCGGTGAAGTCACGCCAGATGGACTCATTGCTGTCGGTCAAATTGCCAAAGAATATGGTTTGTATACCAAACTGACAGGTGGTCAACGTGTTGATATGTTTGGTGCACAACTGCATCAACTGCCTGAAATCTGGGAAAAACTGATCAATGCAGGTTTTGAGTCAGGACATGCTTACGGTAAGTCATTGCGTACTGTGAAATCCTGCGTAGGCAGTACATGGTGTCGTTATGGCGTAGACGATTCAGTCGGTTTAGCCATTTTCCTTGAAAATCGTTATAAAGGCTTACGTTCTCCACATAAACTCAAAATGGCAGTGTCAGGCTGTACTCGTGAATGTGCTGAAGCGCAAAGTAAAGATGTTGGTGTGATTGCAACTGAAAAGGGTTGGAATTTATATGTTTGTGGTAATGGTGGTATGAAACCGCGCCATGCTGAATTACTTGCTTCCGACTTAGATACACAAACCTTAATCAAATATATCGATCGTTTCTTTATGTTCTACATCCAAACGGCAGATCGTCTACAACGTACCTCAGTATGGCGTGACAACATGGAAGGGGGATTGGATTATCTCAAAGATGTGGTGGTGAATGATTCTTTAGGGCTTGCAGAAGAACTTGAATGCCGTATGAGCCATGTGGTAGGTACCTATCAAGATGAATGGCGTACAGCGGTGGAAGATCCTGAAGTGCGTAAACGCTTTGTCACCTTTATCAATGCTAAAGCTGAACAACAACAAGATCCACATGTGCAATTTGCTGAAGTACGTGGACAAATTCGTCCAAAGACAGAAGCAGAACGTGATGCGAGTCGTATCCCTGTAGTTGAAGCTTAACGAATTTAGGTCAGAAAACTTCTTTTAAGTATAGCGCTGCATTTTCTGAAGAGAAAAGATGAAGATGCAGAAAAAATGAAGTTAAAGAACAAGGATAAGATGATGACAGTATTTAAAGATATGAATGAATTGAATTGGTTAGATGTATGTGCATTGGATGATATTACGCCGAATACAGGTGTGGGTGCGTTAATTGATGACCAACAAATTGCAATTTTCCGTGTAGGTTCAGAAAAGCGAGTATACGCACTCAGCAACCAAGATCCGTTTAGCAAAGCCTTTGTGATGTCACGTGGCATTATTGGTGATTTACAAGGTGAACGTGTGGTTGCTTCTCCGATTTATAAACAACATTTTAGTTTGGCAACAGGGCGTTGCTTGGAAGATAAAGATCAAAAACTTTTAGTATTTCCTAGCAAAATTGAAAATGGTCGAGTGATGATTAGCCCGACACCACAAAAAACCTATATTACCAATAATGGTACGTCTCAAGAAAAAATGAAGTTGGTGCTGATCGGTAATGGTCTAGCAGGTATGCGTTGCCTTGAAGACTTGCTTGACATGGCACCTGATCGTTATGAAATTACCGTCATTGGTGAAGAGCCATGGGGGAACTATAACCGTATCATGCTATCACCTGTGTTATCGGGAGATAAAACCATTGATGATATTATGCTGCACCCGCACGCTTGGTATAGCGATAAAAATATTCGCTTTATTGCAGGCGATCCTGCGGTACGGATTGATCGTCCACGTAAACAAGTTTATACCGAAAAAGGTTTAATGGTTGATTATGACCGTTTGATTTTGGCTACAGGTTCTAAGCCATTTGTGCCGCCTGTACACGGTGCAGAACTTGATGGTGTATTAAGCTTCCGTGACATTTACGATGTCAATACCATGCTCGACTACTGCAAATCTAAGAAAAATGCAGTGGTGATTGGTGGCGGTCTACTCGGGCTCGAAGCAGCTTATGGTTTAAAACAACGTGGCATGAATGTGACTGTTTTACATTTAATGGATCGCATTATGGAACGTCAATTGGATAGTAAAGCGAGCCAAATGTTACGTCATAGCATTGAGCAAAAAGGTATTTGCATCATCACTGAAGCCAATACAGAAGCCCTTTTGGGTGAAAATGGTCATGTCACACATGTACGCTTAAAAGATGGCACAATTTTAGATGCTGATTTAGTGGTTTTTGCAGTCGGTATCCGTCCGAATATGGCATTGGCACAAAGTGCAGGCTTACGTTGTAATCGTGGTGTGTTGGTGAATGATACGATGCAGACTTATGACCCAAGTATTTATGCGGTTGGTGAATGTATTGAGCATCGTAATCAAACCTTTGGTTTGGTTGAACCTTTGTGGGGTCAAGCATTTATTTGTGCATCACATTTGGCTGAACATGGCAGTTTAACTTTTAAAGCACCAACAGTGCCGACGCAGCTCAAAGTGAGTGGCTGTGATGTGTTCTCCGCAGGTCGAATTGATCTTGATAAGAATGCTGATGAGGAATTTGAAGACATCGTATTGAATGATGAGAAACGTCAAATCTATAAACGTATTATTATTCAAAAAGATAAAGTTATTGGTGCTGTCTTGTTTGGTGATACCGAAGATGGGACTTGGTATGCTGAATTGATCTCGGATCAAACTTCTATTTCTTCTATTCGAAATAAATTGCTGTTTGGTAAGGATTTTGCTTTGAAGAAAGCAGGGTGAATTAGTCTCCCTAATTCCTTTTTTAAATTGTGAAATTTAGGTATTCAAGTGCCTTCTCTTACGCCGTATATGGCTTAGGGAGAAGGAGGTTGGGATGGTGGGGATTTCTAATATAAACCACCCCTAACTCCTCCTGAAAGGAGGGGAATAAAAGCATTATCAGGAGCACCGCAGAAAATGAATAGTATCCCTGTAATGGAATTGCACAGCTCCACAGAAAATAAAGTCAAAATTACCCAAACCACATGCCCATACTGTGGAGTAGGTTGTGGTGTAACGGCAACTGTTGAAGATACTGTACTTGGACAAAAAGTATCTGTAATCGGTGATGTTAATCATCCATCCAATTACGGCAAACTCTGCATTAAAGGCAGTAATTTAGCAGATACCGTAGGGCTAGAAACACGTGTTTTACACCCTATGCTCGGGCGGAAAATTGATGCAGAACATGCCTATGCTTACACACGTCAAAAAACTGACTGGGATAAAGCGACGGACCTAATTGCCAATAAATTTCAACAATGTATTGACCAATATGGTCGTGACAGCATTGCATTTTATGTCTCAGGACAATTGCTGACCGAAGATTATTATGTGGTCAATAAGTTCGTTAAAGGTTATCTCGGTACTGCCAATATTGATACCAATTCACGCTTATGTATGTCTTCTGCGGTAGCAGCGCATAAGCGTGCCTTTGGCGAAGACCTTGTTCCTGCAAGTTATGAGGATTTTGAACACACCGACATGGTGGTTTTAGTCGGCTCAAATACAGCATGGTGTCATCCTGTGTTGTATCAACGCATTATGAAAGCTAAGGAAGAAAGAGATTTATTTGTTGTAGTGATCGATCCACGATTTACTGCTACCTGTGAAGCAGCGGATTTACATTTACCGATTCTGATTGGTCAAGATGTTTCGTTATTTAATGGTTTAGTTCAATATTTATATCAAAATGGGTATAGTGACCACGAGTTTATTCAAGCACATACACAAGGTTTGGATGCGCTATTAGAAAGTTCACAGCCTGAAGCGGACATCGAACCAGTTGCAAAGAAAACAGGGATTTCACTCGAAAAATTAAAAGTTTTCTTTGAAAAATTTGCTCAAACAGAAAAAGTCATGACCTTATTTTCTATGGGGGTTAATCAATCTTCACGTGGGGTAGATAAAGCCAACAGTATTATCAATGCTCATTTACTCACAGGAAAAATTGGTAAATTAGGTGCAGCACCATTTTCGATGACAGGACAACCCAACGCCATGGGTGGCCGTGAAGTCGGTGGTTTAGCCAATATGTTGGCGGCGCATATGGAGCTTGAAAATCCTCAGCATCAACAGCTTGTGCAAAGTTTTTGGAACAGCCCATCCATTGCCACTCAGGTTGGATTAAAAGCAGTTGATCTTTTTGAAGCAGTTGAAAGTGGTAAAATTAAAGCCATTTGGATCATGGCGACCAATCCTGTGGTCAGTTTGCCGAATGCAGATCAGGTAAAACGTGCTTTAGACAAATGTGAATTTGTTGTGGTTTCAGATATTTGTAAAGATACAGATACCACCCAATATGCCGATGTTTTATTGCCTGCACTAGGCTGGGGTGAGAAAGATGGTACGGTGACCAATTCTGAACGTCGTATATCAAGACAGCGCGCATTTTTAACTGAGCCTGAACAAGCCAAAGCAGATTGGTGGGCAGTCGCACAAGTGGCAAAGAAAATGGGTTTTGGTGGTTTTGAGTTTAAAAATAGCCATGACATTTTCAAAGAACATGCTCAACTTTCTGCTTATCAAAATACAGAAATCAATAAACGTGCTGATGTTGCAAACTTCCGTTATTTTAATCTACAAGGTTTAACTGAACTTTCATTGTCTGAGTATCATGAACTCGAACCTGTGCAATGGCCTGTGATACAAAAAAAACAATCGAAAGATGAATATGGGCAATTATTTACACGAGGGCAATTCAGCCATGCCGATGGCAAAGCGAAATTCATTGCAACAACAATGATTGATCCTGTAAATCAAACTGATCGTGAATACCCACTTATTTTAAATACAGGTCGAATCCGTGACCAATGGCATACCATGACACGAACAGGTCTGTCAGCAAATTTAAGTACCCATAAAGCTGAACCTTACTGCGAAATTCATCCAAATGATGCACTGAAATATGGTTTAAAAGATGGTGAATTGGTTGAGATTAAATCCGCTTGGGGGAATTGTGTACTGCGTGCGGTGGTGAGTGAAAATATTCGCCGTGGACAGATTTTTGCTCCGATTCATTGGAACGATCAATTTGCTTCAGATGCACGCATTGGCAAAGTGGTCAATCCTGTGGTCGATGCTATTTCGGGCGAGCCTGAATTTAAACATACGCCTGTCATCATTCACCCTTTTTATACCCAATGGCAAGGGGTGTTCTATGTGCGACATGGTTTTGACCATCTCGTTAAAAATAGTATTGAAAATACCGTGTGGTGGACAAAAATTCAAATTGCTAAAGCGATACGTTATGAGTTGGCTGATCGTCGCCGTTTTACTCAAACTACTGAACACTTAAAAGAGTTGTTACCTTTTGAGGACGAGAGTTATGAATGGTTGAATCTTGAAGATCAAACCTCGCATATTAGTCATAGTGTGGTGTTGCAGGATGGTCAACTCATTGCGAGTTTATATATTGCACCGAAAGCCTTATTGCCTGATCGTGACTGGGTGGCAAGTTTGTTTAAACGTGAACGCTTAAGTGCAATGCACCGTAAGGCATTGCTTGCAGGTCAAGCCATGTCGATGGGGAATCATGATGGTGCATTGGTCTGTAGTTGTTTTAAAGTCGGTAAAAACCGCATTATTCAAACCATAAAAGAACAAAATATAAGCAATGAAAAACAAGTCACTGCCTGCTTAAAAGCAGGGGGGAACTGTGGTTCTTGTCTACCTGAAATTCGTGGTCTGATCAAAGCTTGTCAAGCGGAGGCAGCCGAATGAAGAGAATAGTCAAAATGATCAGTCGAGGGATAGATTATCCCGAAACGGATTTAGTGATCCTTGCAGGTGGTCAGGCACGGCGGATGAATGGCATCAATAAACTGTTGCAAAAATTTGATGATCAAATTCAACTCATTAAAATACATCAGAAACTCAAAAATGCAGTCTCGGCTGTATGGGTGAATAGCCATCGGGATTATTCAATTTATCAAAAAATGATCCCCACTATTCATTGTTATCAAGATGATGATCAGGGTTTTCAAGGTCCTTTGATGGGAATGAAAAGTGCGTGGACGTATGTGCAAGCCGATTATGTGTTGTTTGTCCCTTGTGATGTGACGTTTATTCCTAAGCGTGTGGTTGAAAAATTACATCAAGCATTAGCCAAAAATGCTTTGTCTGATGTGGCTTATGTCGAAATTAATGGTGTGGCGCTATATCCATTTTGTCTTGTCAAGCGTAGTGCATATCAGACTATTCAAAACAGTCTTGCACAAAATAAGCGCAGTTTAAAACAGTGTTTTTCCGAGTTGCACGGCCAGGGGGTAATATTTAAAAATCATGCATTATTTTTGCACAGTATTAATTCGCTGGATGAATTACAACAATATCAACAATTGAAATCTATTCACATTTAACTTTGCAGCCTTTGAGTTTTATAAAAATATTTCGATTTACTAAATATTGGAACACTTTTTGCAGTTTCATTGTAAATCAGATGATGCATTTTTTTAGTTTTGGAAAATCCTGAACTTAAACAGTGCAAAAGGGACTGTGTATGAATGCAATACCACATCATAATGTACAGCGTGACGTCAATCCATTTGTTGATCAATTTGGACGTCATAAACGTAAACTGAGAATTTCAGTGACAGATCGCTGTAATTTTAAATGTGTCTATTGTATGCCTGAACATCCCGAATGGATGAAAAAACAAGATTTACTTAGTTTTGAAGCACTTTATCAGTTTTGCGAGTTTATGGTGCGCCGTGGCATCGAACACATTCGGATTACAGGGGGCGAGCCCTTAATGCGTCAAGGCGTGGTGCATTTTATTGCCGAATTACAACAGTTGAAAAAAATCGGTCTCAAAAAAGTGTCTATGACCACGAATGCACATTATTTAAAACAATATGCTTCACAACTGAAACAAGCGGGATTGGATGATTTAAACATCAGTTTAGATAGTTTAGATGCCGAGCAATTTAAACACTTAACCAAAAAAGATTTATTGCCTGTACTTGAGGGAATTCAGCAAGCAAAAGCGGTAGGGCTACCAATTAAAATCAATACTGTGCTCATTAGAGGTGTTAATGACGATCAAATTTTGCCTTTGGCACATTGGTCGATACAAAATAATGTGATGGTGCGTTTTATCGAATTTATGCCTTTAGATGGTGATGCGCATTGGTCATCTGCGCATTTGGTGACGGAACAAGACATTTTAAGACATCTAAAACAAGATTTTGATGTCACCATCAAACAAGGTCAATCGTCTGAACCTGCACGCACTTATTTCATTCATGGTTTTCCGATTGGGATTATTTCCACCATTTCCAATTCATTTTGTGGCACATGCGACCGATTGCGTTTAACTGCAAAAGGAGAGTTTTTTAATTGTCTATTTGCAACGCAAGGTTTGGATTTAAAAAAACACATTCAGGCATTGATGCAGAAAAAAGCACCAGCAGAATTGAAGTTAAATGCAGTGTTAACTGATTATATTTGGCATAAGAAACAAGGCTTTGATGCCATACAGCAAGAACAAACGACATTAACGGCATCTGTAAACCATGTGGCAACACGCAAAATTAGTATGTATATGATTGGAGGTTAAGATGCATTTCACAGTACACAATCAAGATCCTCACAGTGCACTGATCAACATTCAAATAGAGTCGTTTGGTGCGATTGAGCGACAACTGCCACAAGATTTATGCTTGCAGTTTGAGTCTGAAATCAGCATTAGCGATGTACTTGAATATGTACAACGTGCTTATCCACAGTCCTCAACACTTTTGGAACGTTGTGCTTGCGCGGTGGGCGAAGACATTATTCCACGACAAGCCCTTTTAAGTTCAGATACTACTTTGGTTTTATTATCGCCTGTTGCAGGAGGTTAACATGACTGAAATTGTGAATAGTCAACATCGACATTTAAAAGATTTTAAACGCATTCAAGAGAGTGCATTAAGCCAAGACGATTTTGATGGCATTGAACATTTTCCTGAATGTGGCGGGATCGGGATTTTTGTCGGCACGGTGCGAAATCATCATGAAGGTAAGTCGGTTAAGGCGCTGAAATATACCGCTTATGCGCCTGTAGCAGAAAAAATGATCCGTCAAATTGAACAAGAGATTCAAATCAAACATGGCATATCTTATGTGCGTGTGATTCACCGCGTTGGCGCTTTAGATATTGGTGAAAAAGCGATTATTGCAATGGCCTATGCACCACATCGGCGGGAGGCATTTGCTGCTTGTGAAGAGGCGGTGGAACGGGTTAAACATGAAGTGCCTGTATGGAAAGAAGAATTTTATATGGATGGCAGCAGTCAATATGTAGAGGGGTGTTGTATCCGTAAAGATCATGAGGATGAGCTATCACATACTGCACCACATCAGCATTCGAAACAGTGTGACCATATACATCATCGTCTACGTGCACATTCATCTACAGTAACATATCAAGATGATCATCTGCCTCATGAGCAACACACACAGGAACTTGCCTCTTTAACGGCAAAACAGCACGAATCTTCGGTAGATCCCGCTGTTTATCAATGGCATTTGTAAATCAAACCGTTAATCTTGAAGAAAATTATAAAATAGGAATGTGCAATGAAAAATGTTGGCATGAAAGCAGAAAGTTATCGCACCGCGATCGCCACAGGAATATTACATGCACCACCTCATTGCATCGAATTATTACGCAATGGCACTACGGAAAAAGGGGATGCTTTAAAAACAGCGCGGATTGCGGGGATTTTAGCGGCAAAACGTACCGATGAACTGATTCCATTGTGCCATCCACTGCCGATTTACCGTGCCGATGTCGATTACGAACTGTTTGATGCACATGTCAAAATTAGCGCTGTTGTGGAAACCATTGGCCCTACAGGTGTTGAGATGGAAGCATTAACGGCAGTGAGTCTTGCAGGACTAACCTTGTATGACATGCTTAAACCGCATTGTGACCCTGATGATTTATTATTGGATGCCATTCAATTAGAAAAGAAAAAAGGCGGAAAATCACATTTTACCCGTGCTTTAAAACAGAGTCTATCTGCATCGGTGATTGTCTTGTCCGATACTGTCGCAGCAGGGAAAAAGCCTGATACCGCAGGGCAAAATGTCCTAGAAATTTTACAAGAAGCCAATTTTAGTAATATTGCTTATCAAGTGATTCCTGATGATCCGACACAATTATTGGCATTGATTGAACAGCAAAAAAATCAATATCCTTTAATTTTAACCGTGGGCGGTACAGGTTTAGGGCCAAAAGATTTAACTGTAGAAACCATTCAGCCTTTATTAGAACGTGAAATTCCCGGTTTAATGGAAGCATCACGCAGTTTTGGGCAACGCCGTACCCCTTATGCTGCACTCAGTCGGGGGGTTGCAGGTTATATCGATCAAAGTTTGGTGATTACTTTACCGGGCAGTCGTCAGGGGGCTTTAGAGTCTTTAAGCGCAATTTTACCTGCACTTGTGCATCTCTTTGATGTACAAAAAAATATTCCGCATGCGGGAGGTTATCAATAATGTCAGGTTGTGAGGCTGAACAGGGTTTAATTGCGATTGATCAAGCATTGTCATTGATTCAACAACATAGCCAAGTTTTAGGCACTGAAGATCTTGCTTTACATGCAGCATTAAATCGTTATTTAGCAGTAGATGTTGCTTCAAGTATTAATTTACCCATGTTTTCACAAAGTGCAGTAGATGGCTATGCGATACATGCAGACGAAGTGATTGAGGCTGGTTCGACTTTTGAACTGATTGGGGAAATTCGTGCAGGACAATGTGCTGATGTTGTATTAGCGCATGGACAAGCCTTACGTATTTTTACGGGAGCAAAAATTCCGCTTGGAACAACAACGGTAGCACGGCAAGAAATTGTCCATTTAGTTTCGACATCTAAAATTCAAATGACAGAAGCACTGAAAAAACATGCCGATATTCGTGATGTTGGCGAGGAAATTGCGATTGGACAATCTCTTGCGCAGAAAGGTCAACAACTGTCAGTGGGTGCAATCGCAGCTTTAAGCATGGCAGGTATTCAACAGGTTCAAGTCTTTCAATATCCTAAAATTGCAGTGGTAATCACAGGTGATGAAGTTGCAAAAAATATTGAGGACTTCACTGCAGGCAAAATCTTTGATGCCAATGCCCCTTTAATTCAGGCATGGTTTCAGCAGCATAATCAACAGATTGATATTTTTCATGTGGCGGATACAGCACTTGCGGTAAAAACATTATTCGCAGAATTAAGTCAAAATTATGATTTGATCCTGACCACAGGCGGGGTTTCAGTCGGTGATTATGATTTTATTCGACCTGTGGCATTGGAATTAGGTTTTGAACAAATCTTTTGGAAAATCAAACAAAAACCAGGTAAACCGATGTTCTTTGCAACATTGCAAAAGCCTGATCAAAAATGCTGTTATTTATTGGGCTTACCAGGGAATCCTGCTGCGGTGTATGTGGGCATGCAAATTTATACCACGACGCTATTAGACGCTTTGCAAGGGCAAACATCATCTTTGCAATGGTTCAGCGCGGAACTCAGTCATGATTTAAAAGCCGATGCACGAGAACGTTTTTTACGTATGTCGGTGCAATTCGATCAAGCCAAGCTCACAGTCCAAAGCCTCGGCAAACAACAATCACATATGCTGAGTAATTTAATGCAAGCCAATGGTTTGGTGCGTATTCCTGCACATCAACAGCTTGAAGCAGGGCAGATGGTGCAAGGTATTTTTATTTAGCTCTTTTTATCTTTCTCATGTTGTGTATAGGGGCAATTCAATGTTGAAAAAAATGCTATTCGCAAGCGCATTCTGTTGTGCTGTGAGCTTAACTCATGCAGAAACAGTAAAAATTTATGCAGCTGCAAGTTTGACCAATGTCCTAATAGATATTACAAAACTGTATGAAAAAAAATATCCAGAAACTAAAATTATCCCTGTGTTTGGTGCATCATCAGCGCTTGCTAAACAAATTGAAGCAGGGGCAAAAAGTGATCTTTATTTCTCAGCCGATGTCGATTGGATGCAGTATTTAGTACAAAAAAATGCAATTCAGATGCAACAAGTAAAACCTTTGCTGTTTAATCAATTGGTGGTCATTAGCGCTAAAAATTTAAATATTCCATTTAAAGCTCAATCTAATTTTAATTTTGCCAAAACGTTTAAAGGGCGCTTATGCACAGGGCAAATGGAATCCGTCCCAGTAGGCAAATATGCCAAACAAATTTTAGTCAAACTCAATTGGTTCGATGCGTTAAAAGGACGTATTGTTGGGACAGATGATGTACGCTCAGCCTTGGCATTTGTGGAGCGTGGCGAGTGTGATGTCGGCATTGTCTATAAAACCGATGCCTTAATCAGTCAAAAAGTTAAAATGCTGGGGACATTTCCACAAAATAGCCATCATCCGATTATTTATCCCCTTGCATTGACAGTTGAAGGGCAGAAAAATAAAGAGGCTGTACACTTTAAAAACTTTGTACAACGTGATCCGCAAGCCAAAGCGATTTTTGTGAAATATGGTTTTAGTCTTTATAAATAGTCTTCTTTATTGATATGTTAAGTCCTGAAGAATTAAGTGCATTGTATCTGTCAGCCAAAGTGGCTTTCTGTGCTACTGCCTTTAGTTTACCTTTTGCAATTGCATTGGCATGGGTGCTAGCACGCTATGATTTTAGACTGAAGGTCTTGGTCGAAGCGTGTTTACAATTGCCGATGGTATTACCGCCTGTGGTACTTGGCTATTTACTGCTGTTGCTTTTTGGTCATAAAGGTTGGCTAGGGCAGTATTTATCAGCGATTGGCATAGAGCTCGCATTTAACTGGAAAGGTGCTGTACTTGCTTCAATGATTGTGGGTTTTCCCTTAATTGTGCAACCCATTCGTTTGGCATTTCAGTTGTCAGATCGGCATTTAGAGGAAGTGGCGCAGACCTTAGGGGCAAATTTTCGGCAGATATTTGTCAAAATTTATTTGCCTCTAGCATGTCCGGGGATTTTAATGGGGTCTATTTTAGGTTTTAGTCGTAGTCTAGGTGAATTTGGCGCCACCATCACTTTTGTGGGCAATATTCCCGATGAAACCCGCACCATTCCCATCGCCATTTATTCATTTTTACAACAACCTGATGGTGAGATCATGGCGATGCGTTTACTTGTATTGTCCCTAATTTTGGCTTTTACGGCTTTAATCGCCCATTTTTATTTGATGATGAAATATCAGAAGACTGTCAAAGAATAATAGCTGATTGAAAACACAATGATGAGGTGAGATTGAAGAAAATCGACTTGACGGTAAATGGATTGCACTTGAGAAATGATCTATTCTGCATTACAAAGAATATAGGAAATATCGAAGAATAAAAAAGGAATGTATTGTGCAAGTACCACAACATATCAATGCAATAGAATGGCAAGCACGTTGCCAACTCGCAGCACTGTATCGTTTGATCGCTTATTATCGAATGACGGATTTGATTGATACCCATATCAGTTTACGTGTGCCGCATGAACCGAATCATTTTTTAATCAATCGTTATGGTGTGACCTTTGACCAAATGACAGCCTCTGATCTGGTAAAAATTGATCATGATGGCAATATTGTCGCTGAATATGATCAAGGGAAAATGGTCAATGTTGCAGGCTTTGTGATTCACTCGGCATTACATCATGCCAATGCTGAGATCAATTGTGTGATTCATACCCATACCGCAGATGGGATTGCGGTGTCAGCACAAGCTGAAGGATTATTACCCCTTTCACAGCATGCACTGAAATTTTACAATAATATTGCCTATCATGAATATGAAGGCATTGCATTTTCGACAGCAGAACGTGAGCGTTTGGTGCAAGATTTAAAGCATTATCGTTGTATGATTTTACGTAATCATGGTTTATTGGCGACAGGTGATTCCATCGCGCGTGCATTTCATGAGATTTATTTTTTAGAAAGAGCATGTCAAATTCAAATCAAAGCAATGAGTAGTCCTCAATTGCATTATCCAAGCCAAGCTGTATGTGAATATACCGTGCAGCAGTTTCAAAGTGATGCGGCAGAACCGATTATTGCAGCAGCATGGCAAGCCGCTTTATCATTGATTAAAGATCAGGAAAATGATTATTCTCGTTAGTGTGGTCTTTTCATGAGCATAAAAAATCCCCTGCCTATGCAGAGGATTTAATCGGTGATTTACAGGTGAATAGCGTAAAACAACTGCCTTAGTTGCTTAAATCGAACCAAATGAATTGGCTGTTTTCGTTGGCATTGATCGTTGCATCTTCATCAAATAAGTAAGCATCACCTGCTTTGATGAGTTGACCTCCGATATCAATTTCACCTTCAATTACATGAACATAATTAAATTTTTGAGTGGCTTTGACAGGTAGGGAATGACCTTTTTCTAAATACGCTGCTTTAATTTCAGCGTCTTGGCGAATGTGCATAAGCGCATCGTCATGAGGACCTGCAATTAATAACCACTCATTTGGTGATTTTTTTGGATCACGTTCGACTTGTTGATAGTTCGGCTCAGCATCACGTACATTGGGAATGACCCAAATTTGCAACATATGCACAGGTGTATCGCCATTGTTGATTTCGCTGTGTTGTACCCCTGTACCTGCACTCATTAACTGCCATTCGCCTGCGTGAATATGGCGTTCGTTACCCATGGTATCTTTATGTGAAATCGTACCTTGAAGTACACAGGTTAAGATTTCCATATTGTCATGCGGGTGTGTACCAAAACCATTATGTGCGGCGATGGTATCGTCATTGATCACACGTAAAGAACCTACACCCATATATTTAGGGTTGTACCAACTGCCGAAAGAAAAACTGTGTTTGCTGTCTAACCAGCCAATTTGAGCATGACCACGGTCTTCACTGCGATGTAGAAATGTATTCATGATAAATCTCCAATTCTTTATTTTTTTAACTTGAGATCATATTAGTCTTTGCGAAATTGAGTTGAAACATTAAACATGCAACGTATTGTTGTGTTTTTAGGACGATTAGTTATAAAGAGATAGGACTGTTTTTTTTGTAAGTAATATAATGATGCCTATTTTATATTGAACATAAAAAACCCAATAACGAATTATTGGGCATTGAAATCATCATTTGCAGATAGAATCAAATGATTATTCTAAGAATTTAACAGTGACACCTGATTTAACTTTTTTACCTAAATCATTGGCATCCCAGTTGGTTAAACGGATACAACCATGCGATGCAGTTTTAGAAATCGCAGATGGGTTCGGTGTACCATGAATACCAAATGATTTTTTACTTAAACCGATCCAGATATTTCCTACAGGACCATTTGGACCAGGTGGTAAAGACAATGGTTTACGGTTATTGCCTTGCACAAAGTTACTTGGTGAATAGCTATACCATGGATTTGGTGCGACACCCGTAATTTTATAAGTTCCTGTTGGAGATGGTGTGTCAGAACTACCAATCGTTGCAGGGAATGAACCCACCATTTGGTTTTGGGCATTAAACAAATAAAGTTGTTTTGCACCTTTATGTGCCACGATCAAATGAATATTTTCAGGTAATTCATTGCGGATATTGGTCACAATGATTTTTTCACCTGCTTTTTTGAAGGTTGCTTTTGGATTTAATTTCTTTAAGAAATCTTCATCCATATGAAATTTTTCACCCAACATTTCTGTTACACGTGTGTAATACAAACCTTTCATTTTTGATTGTAGAGCATAGTCACGTGGGATCGATGCAGCATAAGGACCTTTTAAATCTGCATCTGTGATGGTGTACTCTACAAATGCAGGTTTAGCACCTTGTTTAGCAACTAGAGCATCCCAAGTTTCTTTGGTGAGTTCACCTGTTGGTTTTAAGCCATTCATTTGTTGGAATGAAGAAATTGCTTTTAAGGTATTCATACCACTTGAACCATCAATGGCACCCGGAGATGCATGTGAGTTGTTTAACATCACATGTGCACGTGCATAGACTGGGAATTGACCTTTGCCAATATTTTCATACCATTCAGCATTGTTCATCCCGTCTAAAGTCCATGATGCTTTATTTGCACTGCTAGACTTAGTGGTTGATGCTGCTGTACTTGGCGTTGTGGTTTCTGTTTGTGTGCTTGTTTCAGCTGCTATATCTGCAGTTTTATCTTCTGTTTTTTCTAAATTTTGCAGCGTGTTGGCAGCTTGATCTAAATCATTAAGCTCTTGTTGAGAAATTTGAGCTTCGCTCGCACTACTTGTGTTGACTGTAGAGGCAGCAGAAGATTCAACAGCCAGCGGATCAATTGGATCTTCAACTGCTGTAGATGTTACCTTATGCGGAGTAAGCGATTGCTCAGTAGTTGTAGGCGCAGCGAATGCTGTACCTGTGAAGATACAACTTAAACTCAAAGCAAGAATTGAGCGAACGAACATGTAATTCAACCTTAAGAATTATTCATACTGATTTATAAAGTAAGCAAGTATTGCAGAAAATAAATGGAGATGCAGTATTTGTTTTGTGTAAATCCTATTTTTTATACAATTCTATACGCATCATAAAAAATGAAATTTCAAATAATTTTCAAGATTAAAATCTCACGAAGAAATGCCGATAGCGCATAGATTTTTGCTATGATGACTGACCTTGCTCAATTTTTTTAAATAGGAAAGTAAATGACGACCCTCAAAAATGATCGTTTTCTACGTGCTTTGCTACGTGAACCTGTCGATACCACACCTGTGTGGATGATGCGTCAAGCAGGTCGTTACCTACCTGAATATCGTGAAACACGAGGCAAAGCAGGTGATTTTCTTTCTTTATGTAAAAATACTGAATTTGCTTGTGAAGTGACTTTACAGCCTTTGCGCCGTTATGATTTAGACGCAGCGATTTTATTTTCTGATATTTTAACCATTCCTGATGCATTGGGCCTAGGCTTATATTTTGAAACAGGCGAAGGTCCTAAGTTTCATAAAACAATTCGCACTGAACAAGACGTTGCCAATTTACCGAAATTTAATGCAGCATCTGACTTAGATTATGTCATGAATGCAGTTTCAACTATTCGTTCTGCATTAGGTGGGCAAGTCCCTTTAATTGGTTTCTCGGGTAGTCCTTGGACTTTAGCAACCTACATGGTGGAAGGCGGCTCAAGTAAAGATTTTCGTTTTACGAAGCAGATGATGTATGCTCAACCTGAAGTTTTACATGCATTATTAGAGCGATTGGCTGATGCTGTGACTGAATATTTAAATGCACAAATTGATGCAGGTGCGCAAGCGATTCAAATTTTTGATAGTTGGGGTGGAGCTTTAGCACATCGTGAATATCTTGAATTTTCACTGCATTATATGCAAAAGATTGTCTCAGGTTTACAACGTGAAAAAGACGGTCGTAAAGTCCCTGTGATTTTATTTACCAAAGGTGGTGGTCAGTGGTTAGAGCCAATGGTGGCAACAGGTGCAGATGCTTTAGGTTTAGACTGGACAACGCCTTTAAATGTAGCACGTCAAACTGTAAATGGTCGTGTGGCACTGCAAGGTAATTTAGACCCTGCAACCTTATACGGTTCAGCTCAAAGTATTGAGAAGGCAACAAAAGCCATGCTCGACGATGCTTATGCCCAGGGTGAAAAAACAGGTTATGTGGCAAATTTAGGGCATGGTATTACGCAGTGGGTTGACCCTGCACAACCTAAAATTTTCATTGATACTGTGCATGAATATAGTGCGAAATATTTAGGTTAAGTCACTTCGAGTATGCTGTATTTAAAATCAAGTGTGGAATTTATCTTTAAGGCAGCTTCAGCTGCCTTATTTGGTATTTTACTGCTAATCGCTTTTGCACTGACTGCAAAAATGGGCAGTCGTGAGTTTTATGGCTTCTTTCGCTATGATTATTTATTCTTTTATGCACTGATCATTCAAGCGTGTTTGCTTTGTTTAAAACTCGAATCATGGGCAGAAGCAAAAGTCATTGCACTTTTTCACATCTTAGCTATGGGGATGGAAATATTTTTGACTCATCCACAGATCGCTTCGTGGCAATATCCACAACCTGCAGTTTTTAAAATCATGACCGTGCCGTTATTTGCAGGTTTTATGTATTCGGCAGTTGGCAGTTTTTTTGCACGTTCATTAAGGCTTTATCAAGTTTCTTTTTTAAGATTGCCTAGTTTTGCCAATATGTTGAGTCTAGCAGTATTGTCCTATCTTAATTTTATGACAAAATTTTTTGTTCCAGATATACGCAATGTATTGTTTTTTTGGAGTGTCGTTATTTTTTGGAAAACTAAAATACGGTTTCAATTACAACAACATCAATTTCAGTTGCCGATGTTGCCTGTATTGCTGTTATTGGCATTTCTAATCTGGATTGCTGAAAATATCAGTACTTTTTATAAAATTTGGTTATATCCGAGTCAGGTCGATGCATGGCATATGGTCGGGTGGGGTAAACTTGGTTCTTGGTATTTATTGCTATTACTCAGTTTGGTGTTGGTTTTAAAAATTCTTGGCAATAGAAATAGCATTGGTGAATGGACATTAAAATAGTTTGAAAAATAATCGAAAAATGATCATATTTTGATTTGCTTATTAGAATAACTGTGTTACATCTTTATATGGTGTAATAAAAATTACACACATCCTAGAAATAAATGAAATATTAAAAAATATTGGAGAATACCATGTTAAAAAAAATTGCTTTAGCAGCCATATTGGCAACAGGATCAGTTTCAGCTTTTGCAGATAGCGATGTAGGTTGTGGTTTAGGTTCTCAAGTTTGGGAAGGACAATCTGGAAAAATTCCTAAAATTTTAGCTGCAACCACCAATGGTTTATTTGCAAACCAGTTATTTGGTATCACGTTTGGTACGCTCGGTTGTAGTGGTACAGGTGCTGTGACTGCTCAGGCAGTGACATTCACCCATGAAAATGCGGAGTCGCTGGCCCGTGATATGGCAGTGGGTGAGGGCGAAAGCTTAAATGTTTTGGCTGAATTATTAAATATTAAAGCTGAGGATAAAGCGCATTTCTTTGCAGTATCTAAACAAAATTTCTCTAAAATTTATTCAGCTGAAAATGTATCTTCAGTAGAAGTGTTAGCATCATTACAATCTGTGATGTCACAAGACGAAGTTTTAAAAGCTTACGTTTAATGTGCAGAGAAAACCCTGTCATAGATGATGGGGTTTTTATTCATTTTAGTAAAATTTTAAATGATTCAATATATTATTAATGAAAATATTTGCGCTTTTGTGCACACTCGGTTTAACACCGCTGGCTTATGCAAGTTCAGTAGATCTTGCATCTATTCAAAAATATCAGCAACTTGCTGAACAAAAACAGCTTTACAAGCAGACTGCATGGCAACGTTTGTTATATGCCAATGCGCAAGGTCAAAGTGAAGTGCGTTATGACGGTTTTTTTCTCTCACCACATGGAAAATCGGATTTAAAGCAAGAACTCAATGCCAATATTGCAGCACTGTTTGAAGCTGCTGCTGCCAATCAATCCATTCAATGTCGTTTTCCTGCCCGTAGTCATTGGTTAATTCAACAACTCGAAATTTCCAAAGCAGCATTGGCTCATGCAGATTGTGCTGAATTGGATGAATGGATCGGGCAAATCAAACCTTATAAAGCCACTTTAATTTATGCCACAGATTTTATGGGCAATCCAAGCTCCATGTTTGGACATACCTTATTGCGACTAGATCCCAAAGATCAAAAACAACTAAATTTGGTGTCTTATGCACTTAATTATGCTGCTACGGTTCAGGGCGGTGAAGGTTGGTCTTATGCTTGGAAAGGCTTGACTGGACAATATGATGGTGAATATTCACTGATGCCGTACTATCGGAAGGTGAAGGAATATGGTGATTTTGAAAGTCGTGATTTATGGGAGTATGAACTGAGTTTAAACCCTGAAGAAACACGATTTTTAGTACAACACATTTGGGAAATGAAGCATGTTAAATTCCCTTATTATTTTATTAGTGACAATTGTGCCTATCGACTGCTTGGTTTGTTGGACATCGTCCGCCCTGAGCTGAATTTACAACAGCATGTTCAAGTTGCCTCCATTCCCGTTGAAACTTTAAAAACAGTTCAAGACAATCATTTGATTCAGGATGTGCAATATCGTCCCGCTTTAGAAACTCAGCTTTTGGCTCAGTCACGTCAGCATGGGCAGCAACTGGCAAAAACAGCACATCAACTCACCTTGTTAAACGTCGATGAAATGCCTGCAATGCTGGCAAAATTTGATGCTACTGATCAAGCTAAAATACTGGAAATGGCTTATGACGATTTATATTTGGTGTTGATTTCACGTAAAATTGCAACGCAAGAGGCACAGCCAAAATTACGTCAGATTTTGAGTCTACGCAGTCAACTTAATATTGAAAAACAACGTACTGAAGTTGAGCCACCGCGCCATGATCCTGCTCAGGGGCATCACGCCAAGAATACTTTCATTCAAGTGGGAGAAGTGCAGGGGCAACAGTTTGTCGAGTTGGGTTTACGTCAAGCGTATCATGATTTACTTGATCCACAAGGTGGATACCGCACAGGAACACAGTTAAATTTCTGGGATGGTACCCTTCAGTATCGTGATGATAAGTTGAAACTTGAACATTTTGATTTTCTTTCGGTCAATTCCTACAATCCGATCACGCCATTTAAAACACCTTTAACTTGGGGTTTTAATCTGGGGTGGCAACAAGAAGCCATCCATCAGGGGCAATTTAATTCAGATCAGCAGCATGGCGTATTACAACTGAAAACCCAATTTGGTTATAGTATTGCCGATCAAAATCGGCAGCATGTGTGCTATGCCCAATTACAACCACAAGTACAAGCAGGTAAATCGCTTGATGATGGTTGGCGTATAGGGTTTGGACCTACGATGGGTTGCCAAAATATATGGACAGACCGTTTAAATAGCTTAGTACAGCTTGAATTGCCATATTGGCAGGATGCAAGTCAATGGAATTTACGTCTGAATACAGGTTTAAACTATGCGGTTGATGCACAAAACTCGCTGCGTATGACATGGCAATATCAACAACAAAATCATGTGGATTGGAGTAAAACCAGTTTGGGCTTTGTTCACTATTTTTAAGGGATGGAAATGACCTAAAATAAGTTTTCAATCATTATGATGTCCACAACAGCAGTGGATTAAATCAATATTGATTTGGTTCAACAGGTTAAGTTTATGCTCATGTATTTTTAGATGAAATTGCGAGCTAAGAAATGAAGTTTATATTATTAAATATAAATAGAAAAATTAACATCTTATTGCGGTGTAATGTGGCTATAAATTTTATTTCATAGTGTTATATTATTCATACTAATTTAAGAAAATATGAGAAATTTCTGTATGAACGAAGCAAGCATAGTCGATTTGTCCCGACAGTGGCAGTGGATTTGTGATGAATTTTCCAATACAGATTTGACTTATGCATTGCAGTTTATTCAGGATAATTCTTTTGTCTTAGTGTCCGAATTTTATAAAAAAATGATGGAAGAAAAGACCGCTTCCGAATTCCTTTCAGATGAAATTGTACAAAGTCGTTTGAAATCGTCATTGAATAATTGGTTGTTGGAAAGTTTTGAGGTGCCATTTCAAAAAAACTTTTATGAAATGGTGCAAAAGCAATTGAAAGTGGGTGAGGTTCATGCCCGTATTGGTATTCCATCGTGGTTGATTATCCGTGGCATTCGACAGATTGAAAAGAAAGTATTTTGCCTGCTGAATAAACCGCAACAAAATTTATTAAGCATTGCCAGCTACATTGTGCAGGTGTTGGGGTTTACCTCAGAAATTATGAGTCGAACCTATGAAGCCAAGGCTGAAATTAACAATGATATGAAACATACTTATCGTTTATTTTCAGCCATGCAAGATGTCGCTGTACAAAAAGATAAACAGCGCGGCAGTCTGCTTGATTGGGAAAATGAACTGATGTTTAAGGTTTTTTCTGATCAGACCAATTTTACCCATACTTCTTTATCTAAGTCCGAATTTGGTTTGTGGTTTATACACAAAGCCGCCTATGCTTTTTCAAGTTCGGATCAAGTCAAAGAAATTATTGGTGGCATTAAAAAAGTCGATGTGCTTAATCAAAAAATTATAAGCTGTGCAGATAAAACCTTAGCCATTCAATTGATTCAGGAAATCCGCAATCAGGATCGTGAAATTTTACTGTTGGTGGATCAACTCTTTCAAGTTTCTGAATATATTGGTTCAGGCAATGACTCGTTGACCCAATTATTGAATCGACGTTATTTAAATACAATTGTTTCACGCGAAACACTATATGCACGCAAACATAAAACCCATTTGTCATTGCTTGCAATCGATGTCGATCATTTTAAACGGATTAATGATCAATATGGACATGCCACAGGTGATACAGCACTGCAATTATTGGCAGAAGTGATATTGGAACACACTCGAGGCAGTGATTATGCTTTTCGCGTCGGTGGTGAAGAATTTTTGTTGCTACAAGTGGCTACAGATTTGAATGTGGCTGAACAGATTGCTGAGAAGATTCGACAACGCATTCAGACATCAGAAATTTTATCGAGTACAGGTGTGGCAGTCCAATTTACCGTGAGCATTGGTGTGGTAAGTTATGATGGTCATCCAGATTATCAGCGTTTCTTAGAGTCAGCAGATACGGCTTTATATGCAGCAAAAAATAATGGGCGTAATTTGGTTTATATTGCATAATTTTGATGTACGGATTGAAAATGTTGGATGAGTACGATTTTTAAGTGGTATTTGATTTGAAACGGGTATACTGAAATCTGTTTTCAGCTTTAAAAATCATCAATGCATATGTGGAAATTTGCTATTTTTACAGTCTCAATCTTGTTCACGTGTATTGTGGATGCAACGCCGTCATTTGCATCTGACCAAGGCGCATATGACCAAAAAAAAGTAATCAAAATTGCCCAACTTGTGATTAAAACACAGATTTTAAATGATCCTGACCCTAATCAAACCTATGATCAACTTGTTGCAGAAATGGTAGCAGATCCTGATCTTAAGGCAGAAATAAAACGCTATCGGGATGCATTTCCCAAACAAGGGATTGCTAATTATTTACGTGAAATGAATAGCAAAGGTCTGAATATACAAGAGAAAAAGCAGATGTTGGCTGTGATTGATGAAGAAATTCAGCAGACTTCCACGCTGTTTAAAAGTTGCAGGGCATTGAATGAGATTCAGGTCATTCATGATCAACTACTGAACATTAAGATTCGCTGTCAAGTTCCTAAGGTTTCATCGGAAAAGATAAATGCCTTTCAGCAGCAACTTGAAACCTTGAGCAGAGAGGATGCGGTACAGTTTAAAATTGAATATTTACGTTTGAAACAGCAATTTTTAGCACAAGCCAATGTGGTGAGTTTTGATAGCCTCTTATGGATTGATCTTGAAGATTTACCTATTTATCGTGCAGCGATAGAACGGGGGGATGGATTTCCCAATAGGGTCATCGACCAGCGTGATCAAGCACTCACACCATATAAATCTGCGCCACCAAAATAAATGTACTACAGTGTTTAGCTTTCAACGACAACAAAATATTTTTTCACAGCTTCAAGCACTTCAAAAGTTCCGACAAAACTCGGTGGAATCACACCTGCTTCACCCGCTTTCACTTCAATATAATCATGATTTTCTGCATTGTGAATGCGAACAACACCTTCAAGAAGAGTAAAAAACTCTTGTTTATTGTCTGCAAATACAATATTCCACGCACCGACTTCGCATTGCCAAATCCCACAATTCATATGGGGATGTTCATATAAACTTTGGGTCAGGCGTTTGGGGTTGCCTTTAACCAAACGATCCGTACGTGGATAATCCACGGTGCTTTCACTGTGCGTTAAACCTTGACCTGCCAAATAAATCGGTGACATTTTAACAATCCATTTTATAAAAAAGCCTCAAAAATTTGAGGCTTAAATGATTTAATCAAATGATTAGTGTGCTTCAGGGACAGCCAAAAGAAATTCACGACGTGCTTCTTTATCGGTTTTAAAATCACCCACGAAAGATACGGTACGTGTAGTCGATTCTTGCTTGCTGACACCACGCATCATCATACACATATGCGCTGAATCAATCACCACAGCAACACCACGGGCATTGGTCACTTCTGCAACAGCATCCGCAATTTGCTTGGTGAGTTGTTCCTGAATTTGTAAGCGACGGGCAAACATTTCCGTGATACGAGCAAATTTAGATAAGCCTAAAACATTACCTGAAGGTAAGTAGGCAATATGCACACGACCATGAAATGGCAATAAATGATGCTCACATAAAGAATAGAACTCGATATTTTTAACCAAGACCATTTCATCATTGTCAGAAGGGAAGACCGCATTATTGGTCACTTCTTCCAGCGTTTTGCTATAGCCAGACGTCAAGTACGAAAAAGCTTTAGCCGCACGCATGGGCGTATCTTTCAGACCAGGACGGTCTAAGTCCTCGCCAACGGCAGTTAAAATATTTGCGTAGGATTGCTGCATAGACATAAAACGTGTTCACTTATACGGATTGAACAAGGACGGCATTGTAGCAGAAAAACATCAAATATTTTCCAACTACGGGATAAACCGTCATTTAAATAAAATTTTTACGGAGGTTTGCCTGTTTGACATACAGTAAATCAAGATTCTTTAGCAAATTTTGGATTTTTTTCTGCACGTTTCAATAGAACCAGAACAGCGCCTGTACCCCCTTGTTTTTCAGGTGCGCTGACAAATGCCAATACATCACGGTGCTGACGTAGCCAACCATTGACATACGTTTTTAAAATGGCATCAGGACCTTTGCCATGCACGATTTTAATCACATTCTGATTTTCTTCTTTGGCAATTTGAATAATTTGCAAAACGGCTGAACGAGCTTCTTCGACCGTACAACCATGCAAATCTACCGCTTCAAACCAACGCAGATTACCTGCTTTTAAGTCTTCAAAGACTTTGTGTTGTAAGGTCGCAATGCGATAACTTAATGCAGCTTGGCTTGCTACAGGGTTTAAAATAGCTTGAGTATCAGACAGTTCTGCCTCATTGACTTCAAATGCACCTTCAGCCGCAGCGCGTTTGGCTAAGGTCTTTGCATCAGGTTTTTTACGAATATCTTTACGCTCGATTTTGGCAATATTACTATTATCGAGTTTTTTAACGCCGCTCAAAGCTGTTTTAAATAAATCTGCATCGCTGATTTCTTCAGGTGCAGTTTCTTGAACTTTCTTAGGTTCAGGCTGTGCTGCAACTTTTGAAGAATGCGGATGAGTGATTTGTTTTTTAAATTGCTTTAATAAATCGAGTTGTGATTTGGAAAATGAAGAATCAGAATTACTCATATTAGAAAATAGTAAATAAAGGGTATTTACTGTGAATTATAGTCTGAATCAGGCTAAATTTGAACTGTATTACAGTGATGTTGTCATGTAGAAGATTTAGAGAACACTTAATTTTAAATAGAGTTTTTTTGTTGAATATCTAACCATTTTTTTAGTTCTATAATAAAAAGTGGAAATATTTCATCAGGAGTTAATGATGAGATGCCATCCTTGGCAAGGTGAAATTCATCGTCGTAGTATTTCACAAAGTCATATAATTCATCATCTTCAATATATTTAGCTAAATCAAAGATTTTTTGGGCTGCATTCCATGTGTATTGTTGTACCTGATTGTGCAAAATAAGTTGTGTAGTATATTTATTTAACTCATTATAAATAATATTTTTTTTAAGACTTTCATCTATGCTATAGTTTTTAGGCAACACATGAAAATAATGTAACATTTGTTCCGAATTAGTTAGAAAACATAAATCTAAAGCAAGCTGATTAGATTCATCTTTTGACAAGGTATACATAGCCCATTGTTCAATATCATCAGTGGTTTTTAAACCTAATGTTAACTGGGCTTTTAATTTGATAGTTTCAATTTCATTCATTTAGAGCACATCTAATTTATGCTAATTTTAATATTTTATTCAAATGGGGTGTGAGATGAAAATCAACAAAAATATATTTAAAAAAAGCCCAATCTTTCGATTAGGCTTTATGAAGCATACAAATTAAATATTCTCAGGCACACCAAACAACTCTGCAAAAGCATGATCAGGACGTGGTTGTTTCATAAAACTTTCGCCAACCAAGAATGCATGAATGTCATGTTCCTGCATTTTTCGAACATCTTCAGGGGTGGCAATTCCGCTTTCAGTAATCAGCAAACGAGAAGGATCAAGCAACTTTTTCAAACGGAAAGATGTATTTAAATCGACATCAAAGGTTTTTAGATTACGATTATTCACGCCCAATAAACAACGCTCAGAAAGCTTCATTGCACGTTCAAGTTCTTCCTCATCATGGACTTCAACCAATACATCCAGATTGTGTTCAAATGCGGTTTTCGACATTTCTTCGAGTTGCTGATCTGACAAACTTGCCACAATCAACAAAATACAATCTGCATGTAAAGCACGCGCTTCAATCACACCATAAGGATCAATTAAAAAATCCTTACGCAGGGCAGGTAAGTCACAATGGCTGCGCGCGATTTGGATGTTTTCATCCGCACCCTGAAAGAAATCGATATCCGTTAACACAGACAAACATGCTGCACCTGCATGTTGATATTGTTCAGCAATTTCAGCAGGATTAAAGTTTTCACGAATAATACCTTTGGACGGAGATGCTTTTTTAATTTCAGCAATCACCGCAGGACGTTTACTGTGCAAAGCGTTGGCAAAACCACGTACAGGTGTTGCTGCCTGAGCAAGTTCTTCAACATCTTTTAAACTACGTTGTTTTAAACGTGCTGCAAATTCTTCGTGTTTACGATCTACAATTTTACCTAAAATGGTATTGGCGATATCCACCATAATGATATTCCTTAAATTTTGGCTAAATGCTTAAGCTTCGTATTCTTTGAGGGTTTTGGTAAATTCTGACAAAACGCCCATTTTTTCCAAAGCTTGTCCGCCATAAATAATGTCATGTGCCAAAGCCACACCTTGTTTATAGGAGTTGGTTAAGCCTGAAACATAAATCCCTGCACCTGCATTTAAAGCAATCATGTTGGCTGCTTTTTCACCTTTTGCCGATTTTTTCTTACCCAAAGCGTCTTTAATCAGTGCAAGACTTTCAGCAGCACTGTCTACAGATAATCCTGTTAATGTCTGAGACTCAATCTCAACCTCTTCAGGCTGAATCATCCATTCAGTCACTTCACCATTTTTAAGTTCAGCCACATAAGTTGCTGAAGCTAGACTGATTTCATCCAAACCATCTTTGGAGTGAACCACCATCACATGCTCAGCACCAAGTTGCTTTAAAACTTCCGCCATAGGACGGCAAAGTTCAGTGGAAAATACACCAATGACAAAGCGCTTCACCCCAGCCGGATTCGTAAGCGGACCAAGAAGATTGAAAATACTACGGAAACCCAACTCTTTACGGGGGCCAGCTGCATATTTCATGGCTTTGTGATGATTTGGAGCAAATAAGAAACCGACGCCCATCTCACGGATACATCGTTCTGTTTGTTGCATATTTAAATCAAGGTTGATGCCTGCCTGTTCCAATAAGTCAGAAGAGCCTGACTTGGATGACACACCACGGTTACCATGTTTGGCAATGGTTGCACCTGCAGCTGCAATGACAAAAGAAGATGCGGTCGAGACATTGAATAAATTTTGTCCGTCGCCGCCTGTACCGACAATATCGACTAAATAGGGAATATCACTGACATCGATTTTGATGGCAAATTCACGCATGACACGTGCCGCTGCGGTGATTTCATCAATACTTTCACCTTTTTGGCGTAAACCCATCATCAATGCACCAATTTGGGCATCAGATGCTTCACCGCTCATAATGGTACGCATCACTGCTTCCATTTGCGGTTGAGTCAGTTCAATATTTTTGGTGATGTTATTTAAAGCTTGTTGAATATTCATTTGGGTCACTCAATTATGCATAAATATCTAAAAAGTTCTTGAAGACTTGGTGTCCGTGTTGGCTCAGGATGGATTCAGGATGGAACTGCACGCCTTCTATTGGCAATGTCTTATGTTTTACACCCATGATTTCTTCTATTGAGCCATCGGCTTCATTGGTCCAGCAAGTGACTTCAAGACATTCAGGCAAAGTCGCTTGATCAATCACCAAAGAGTGATAGCGAGTTGCTGAGAATGGAGAAGGTAAATTGCTGAAAATGCCTGTATCACTGTGGTACATGTCAGATAAACGACCATGCATCACGGTTTTGGCACGAACAATGTCACCACCAAATGCCTGCCCAATTGCCTGATGTCCAAGACAGACGCCAAGGGTTGGAATTTTCCCTGCAAAATGCTGAATCGCAGGCACAGAAACGCCAGCTTCAGATGGAGAGCAAGGACCAGGACCAATCACAAGATACTTTGGTTGCCATCGCTCAATATCTTCCAAAGTCACGGCATCATTACGGACGACTTTTACTTCTTGATTTAACTCGCCAAAATATTGGACGATGTTGTAGGTAAAAGAGTCATAGTTGTCGATCATGAGAAGCATATTAAGCATAACCTCTAGTTATTTATACATTTATTTTGTTTGGATTTTTTGAGTCACTGTTGAGTTCCTCATTTAAAAACACTTGGTTTAGGCACAAAATAAGAAAGCCTACGAAGTGCATGCTATCATAGCAGATTCTTTTTTAAATTCTTTGAATTTTTGTTTTATATAAGATTTCTATCAAAAACTTAAGCACTAATTAACGCTTGAATTGGGTATTAAAAATTCTATTCATTAAATCGTATTATTTAGTTGCTATGCTGTTAAAAAAAATATAATTATAGCTTAGGTCAGTGGTTGCATTCGAAAGCTAAGGTAATATTTTAGTAAATTTAAAATATGATTTAAAGGATATTTTTCAATCGTATTTTGAGTTATCAAAAATGATATGCTGAATAAGGAGCAAGTAATAGATGTATAAATATGATTTCATTCAAAATGGTTAAAGATGTAGATTATATTTTAAGGTCTAAAATAGTTTAAACTTTGATCTGAATTTAGATGACAAATCACTTGAATTTATGTAAAAATCAATTTTGTATATGATGCTATCGGTCAAATTGATAAAACTTTAATTAAACAATTTATTAATATATGGATATACATTGTAAAAAAGAACAGATTGATGATTTTTCAATGGTTATTTTTTGCATTTTTATTTAAAAATGATAATATCGTCACATGTTTTTAGGGGAAGAATTTGTGAGAGAAGAAGTAAAAATAGCAATCTTTGGATTAAGTCTAAATGTATTAGAAAGCCTAAAACAAAAAATTCAGGCGCTATATGACGAATCCATCCAGATCAATTGGGTTAATATTGCAGATCCACAATTAGACATACTTTTGGTCAATGATATGTTTTTTGGCTCACCCACTATTCAAAATTTAGTCGGGAGTCAGCGAGTTGCTTATTTACGTTTGGTCAACAAACAAGATAAAGCAGGAATGATTGAAAATGATGCTCTATATTTACCATTCTCAGCATCGGATGATATTCGAGAATGGTTTAAAGCGCGCTATTTAGGTACCCCTTTAAAAACATCTAATCAGGATATTCGTGTAGTTAAAACTTCCCAAACTACTGATATAAATAAATTAATCAAAGAGTTGATCGATCAAAGAAATAGTAATATTCAGGTTTTTGATCATCAAGGCAATATTGCACTCATTAATATCCGTAAAGAGCAAGTATGGGTAGACCCAGAACGTAAAACCAATAGCACAGACAATTCACTCAACTATACTTATGCAACGATGCAAAAAGTGCAAAGTGTAGATTCAACGCAAGGTCAAGATCTAAAAAATTGGTTGTGGAATTTATTGTGGAATTCACCGCAATTATTAAAAGAGCAAAATGTAAATACTTTTTATAAATTAAAGTTTTGGCCACAACCGCAATCTGCTTATGATCGACAAAATGTATTTAAAATAGCAGCATGTTTTGAAAAAGGTGCGAGTATCAGCCAAGTTGAAAAAAAATTAGAAATTAAACTTTCTATTATTCAACAATTTGTGGCTGTTGCCGTTTTGATCGATGCTGTAAAAGAAATTCCTGAGACAGATGCAAAGTTAGTCCTTAAAACTGAGAAATCTGAAGGCGTATTAAAAGGTTTCTTTGGTAAACTCAGACGAAAACTCGGTCTATAAGATATATTAAAGTTTTATAAAAATTTTAATTTAAAAATTAAAGTTGTTAATCGTCCATGAATTGGACAAGGGAGAAAAAATTGATCTTACAGAAATACAAAATTGTATTTGGTGGTACTATGGGGGCAGGTAAGACTGAAGCCATTAAATCACTTTCTGAGGTTTCAGTACTTTCAACTGAAGCATTAAATACAGATCAAGACGCACATACCAAGGCTTTAACAACGGTAGGTATTGATTATGGCGAAATCAAACTCGAAGATGGGGTTGTGGTTGGTTTGTATGGTACGCCAGGGCAAGACCGTTTTGATTTTATTTGGTCAGTGATCTGTAAAGGTGCAATTGGTGCAATAGTATTGATCGATCATTCACGAAAAAATGCCTTAGATGATTTGAAATTCTATCTTGAATCTTTTAAAGCACATGTGGGAAATATTATTGTCGGTATTACCCATGTGGATGAAAATCCGCAAAGTCTATTAAAAATTTACCGTGATTTTAGTGAGATGGAAAATTACGATTTGCCAATTTTTGCAGTTGATGCACGTAAAAAAGATGATGTCTTGTTTGTGGTTGAAGCATTGATTGCACGTGCTGAAATTGAAATATCCTAAGTGTGTAAACAGTTAAAATAATATTGTCGGGTTTGTGGTTTGTGTTTTGAGTTGTGATTTATAACGAAAATGTTGCATTAAAACCCGATTTTTATTTAAATGGTTATGTATAAAAATAACAAAAAATATGATTCTTGAATGTGTGAAATTACACGATCTACATGAAAAAATAATCATGCAATTTTAAACAATATTTTAAGAATAAATGTCATAAGGTATTTATCATTTAATTTAACAGATACGTTATATATTTAGCTGTGCACTTTTGAATGCTAACGATGCTTGTTGTATAAGATTTAAATCAGGAAAAAAGCCAAATTTTTTCATGATCAATTTTTGTAAGCATCGTAATTTTTTTGTCTTATGTATCGAAACATTATCTAATGGGCGTAAAAGTTCATTGTTCTAGCGTGATGCTCTTTTTTGTCTAGGATTTAGAGTAAATATTTAAGTTATTCTTTGCATAAAGTACGATCAAAAGTATGATAATTGGATAAAATGAGCACCAAGATAATACACATATAAATAATTGCACAATAATAGTGCAATTAAAGGCGGCATTAAATATTTAAAACAAAGAAGTGTGTATGAAGATGGTGCATTTATAAATACGGCTTGTATAATAGTACGGGTATAAACAAATTAAAGCGTATTTTCTGATAAGGAATTCAACCTTTTAGCAAATATTCTTGAAGTTGGTATGGTAATTGCTTTATTAATACTAACTACTAACACGCACAATCACATGTGCAACAAAAAATCATCGGAGCAAAATGAGCATGGCGAACAAGGTCCTACAACTCATCCAAGAAAGTGGCGCAAAATGGGTCGATTTTCGCTTTACTGATACTAAGGGTAAAGAGCAACACGTAACTTATCCTTCGGATAGTATTGATGAAGATACTTTTGAAGACGGTAAAATGTTTGATGGTTCTTCAATTGCAGGTTGGAAGGGTATTGAAGCATCTGACATGATCTTGCGTCCAGATCCAGAATCATGTTTCTTAGACCCATTCTTTGCTGAAGCAACTGTTGTTGTAACATGTGATGTTATTGAACCTTCTACAGGTCAAGGCTATGAACGTGATCCACGTTCGATTGCTCGCCGTGCTGAAGAATATTTAAAATCAACAGGTATCGGTGATACTGCATTTTTTGGTCCAGAACCAGAGTTTTTTGTATTCGACGAAGTGAAATGGGACATTGACATGTCTGGCGCACGTCATACATTAATTGCTGAAGAAGCAGCTTGGTCAACAGGTAAAGACTATGAAGCGGGTAACTCTGGTCACCGTCCACGTGTGAAAGGTGGTTATTTCCCAGTTCCACCTGTTGATTCTTCACAAGATATGCGTGCTGAAATGTGTGCTCGTATTGAAGATATTATGGGACCTGGTCGTGTAGAAGTACATCATCACGAAGTTGCATCTTGCCAATTAGAAATTGGTGTAAGTTTCAATACTTTAGTTCGTAAAGCGGATGAAGTACAACAGTTCAAATATGCAGTTTGGAATGTTGCGCACCAATTTGCAAAAACAGCAACCTTTATGCCTAAACCAATGGTAGGTGATAACGGTTCTGGTATGCATGTTCATATGTCAATCTCTAAAGATGGTAAGAACTTGTTTGCTGGTGATGAATATGCTGGTTTGTCAGAAATGGCACTCTACTTCATCGGTGGTGTAATCAAGCATGCTCGTTCATTGAATGCGATCACAAACCCTTCTACAAACTCGTATAAGCGTTTAGTGCCACATTTTGAAGCACCAATTATGCTTGCTTACTCAGCGCGTAACCGTTCAGCTTCTATCCGTATTCCTTACGTTTCTAGCCCTAAAGGTAAACGTATTGAAGCACGTTTCCCTGACCCAATGATGAACCCGTACTTAGGTTTTGCTGCATTGTTAATGGCTGGTCTTGATGGTATTCAAAACAAGATCCATCCAGGTGAAGCTGCTGATAAGAACTTGTATGACCTTCCTCCTGAAGAAGAAGCAAAAATCCCAACAGTTGCACATAGCTTAGATATGGCGCTTGAAGCTCTTGCTGCGGATCATGATTACTTGTTGAAAGGTGGCGTGTTCACTAAAGATATGCTTGATGCATATATCGAGCTTAAAACTGAAGAAGTTCGTCGTTTAAATACAACAACGCATCCAGTTGAATTTGATATGTACTACAGCTTGTAATTCATAAGAATTATGCTTGTAAAAAAGACCCGCCTTGTGCGGGTTTTTTTGTATGATAGGTATATAAGAGATTGATGGATTGAAATGGCACAACGTAAAAAACATATTGGATTTTTCCCATGGATTGATTGTAAAGACCATGAAAAAGGCTTTAAGCTGAATTTTTCTGAAGTGACTTATTTTGAAGTTGGACGTACTATTGAAGGGTACAAACAGGCTGAATTTGTTGCGTTAAGAAACCCTGAACTTGCTTTGAATTTTGATTATCCAAAAAGTTTTTACATCAGTGCAGATGGGATGATTTTAGTGAAAACACCACAAGGTAAGTTTGAGGTGATTGCAAAAACAGATAGTGCATAATTTATTTTTTGCATATGTTTTTATTGAAGTTATTATATTGATGAATATATGAATGCCAGAAAATGAGTGTTTTCGTTCAGTTTATGCAGGTTTAATTTCACAGGATGATTTATGCAATATGGTGCAATGCAACTGCTTTCCATGTGGATTAAAGATCGGCAAGTGCAAAATCAATCTGAACATACATTAGATGCTTATTTTCGTGATGTTTCAGGTTTTATTGACTTTTGTTATATGCGACACATTGAGCTTAATCAAATTGAAGCAGCGGATTTACGAGAATACCTCGCTTATAAAGTCGAAAAAGATCAATTAACTTCAAGCAGCCTACAGCGTCATCTGAGCTCGATTCGTCAGTTTATGAAATGGGCAAAGCAAGGGCATTATCTGGAAATGAATCCTGCGGATGATTTGCAGCTAAAAAGACAACCTCGACCATTGCCCGGTATGATTGATATTGAAACGGTCAATCAAATTATGGATCAAGCAGCCCCTGAAAAACCCTTAGAAAATCAATTATGGGTGCGTGATAAAGCCATTTTAGAGTTGTTGTATTCTAGTGGTTTACGTCTAGCAGAAATACAAGGTTTGAAAATTCGAGATCTTGATTTTAATCGACAACTCCTTAGAGTGACAGGGAAAGGTAACAAAACACGTATTATTCCTTTTGGAAGTAAAGCCAAACAAAGTTTGATTGATTGGTTGAAAGTTTATCGAATTTGGCAGGGAGAATTTGTGGCTGAATCTGCACTGTTTATTAGCCAAAAAGGAAATGCAATCACCCCGAGACAAATTGAAAATAGAGTAAAATATCAAGCACATCGTGCAGGAGTAAATGTAGATTTACATCCGCATTTATTACGTCATTGTTTTGCGAGTCATCTATTGTCAAATAGTGGTGATTTACGTGCAGTGCAAGAAATGCTTGGACATAGTAATCTTACTACGACCCAAATTTATACCCATATTGATTTTGATCGATTAGCACAAGTTTATGATCAAGCACATCCAAGAGCAGTTAAAAAGTAGCTTTATATACCGCAATAAATGTGCAAATGACAAATTTTAGTTAATTAGAAGAGGGTGAAACTCTAAAATACACTGTCTCTTACAATTTACATGAATGCAGATTATTTGGCATTCTTTGAGTGTAAACTGAAATAGCAATAAAAAATCAAAACTTATATGACTAGACAATATGCTTTGCATCTTTTATCAATAAAAAAGCCAAAAGGATAATTGTATTTTGTGGCGCTCTATTGTATATGTTTTAGGCAACGTGCGATGTGCACGATTTTTTCCATTTTTAAAAAAAGATGTTGAACATGTACTGGGTAATAAAATGATTCCTGAGCTTGAGCAAAAATATCAACAATTGACTGAAGCGCAAAAAGAAATTTTTCGTGGCTATGGATTACGTCAAGTTAAACATTTTGTGGAATTTAGTCTTCCGAAAATTGAGGCGACTTTACCACAACAAGGAAAAGTCCTAGGAATTAATGCGGAAGGTAAAGTGCAAGCATTAAATACTGAAACTCAAGAAGTATATTTATGGATTTCTGATCAACAATGGCAAGCAGCAAAAAGTGTGTCACAGCATGTGGATGCAAAGGAAGATTTTTTAGCAGTTTGGCAGATATTTGATTTAGAGCATCAAGATTTAATTTCACTCAGTCATATTCACCGAGATTTTTTAGCGGCTCAAAGTAGTTCTTCTTATTAGCATCTGTTTTTGAATATACAATTTCACTCTTGTTTGAGCGGAGTATAAATTCATGTCGTGTGATCGGATACAAGACATGTTGGGAAAGTCGATGGTTTTTTGCCAAGGCAGGATGATCAAAGTCATATAAATAAGTCATACCTAAACGTTGCATAACTTTGGCAGAAGCAAGATTAAGATGTGCTGTAAAAGCCACTACAGTATCTAGGTTTAATATTTCAAATGCAAAAGCGAGGCATGCTTCGGCGGCTTCGGTTGCATAACCTTGATGCCAATAGTGGTGTGCTAAACGCCAACCGACTTCAACACATGGGGAAAAGCTAAAGCGTTCGGGTTGTGCATGTAAACCAACAAAACCAATAAACTGTTGAGTTTGTTTTAACTCAACTGTCCAAAACCCCCATTGATTGTCCTGAATTAAATTATGAAAGCATATAGCCAATTGTTCACTTTCATCTGCTGTTAGGCATTTTGGAAAATATTGCATGACTTTGGGGTCAGCATTTAATTGTACAAAAGCTGGAACATCTGAGCGTTGCCATTGGCGTAAATATAAACGTTTGGTTTCAAGCTGGTAAGTCAACATTTTAAAATGACCTAAATGATTGTAGGTGTAAAAATATTTTACAGTAACTGTGCAGTAGCATGAGCTTAATCCTGTAGGTCGATCAAAAAAACAACTTTTTTGCATCAGATGAAGGTAATTTATTGAAGATATTTCGTTGTTTATCTAAAAGAATGCGGAAAATTAAAAAGAAAGTTGTGAGCAAACGTAAAAAATATTTAAAAAAATACCTAAATTTTCAGTTTTATATCTTAAATGACAATTTTTGATAAGCTGAATCAGTAATTTTGAGTGAAATTTTTTTTAAGATCATTTATTGGTTTTATATCTTAAGAAAGTTGAAAATAGCGTGATTGAAAATTTATTAAACCTTAAAAATCAATATTTAAAATTTTATTGAATAATAGCTAAAACAAAGAGAATTGTTTGAAAAAAATATTTTTGAACTGTGCGTTCAACTATTTTTACGCTTTTTTACATCACTTTAGTGAATTGTGACTTGACCGAAATGCCAAACACATTGCAAGATAGGACACCTAAATAATTTTAAATGAAGGGTTATGATAACTCTTCTTAACATTTACATTTGCTAAAACAGCCGAGGATTACATGAAGGCTCTTGTTGCTGTAAAACGTGTGGTTGATGCCAACGTTAAAGTTCGAGTTAAACCGGACAATAGTGGGGTAGACCTTACTAACGTTAAAATGTCAATTAACCCATTCGATGAAATCGCAGTGGAAGAAGCGGTTCGCTTAAAAGAAAAAGGAACTGTTTCTGAAATCGTTGTGGTTTCTATTGGCCCTAAAGAATCACAAGAACAAATCCGTTCTGCGATGGCGTTAGGTGCGGACCGTGGTATCTTGGTTGAAGCTGATGATAGCCAACTGGGTGCTTTAGAAGTTGCTAAAATCTTAAAAGGTGTTGTTGAACAAGAACAACCACAACTTATCCTTTTAGGTAAACAAGCAATTGATGACGACTCTAACCAAGTTGGTCAGATGCTCGGTGCTTTACTTGGTTCAGGTCAAGGTACATTTGCTTCTGAAGTTAAAGTTGAAGGCGACAAAGTACAAGTAACACGTGAAGTGGATGGCGGTTTACAAACTGTTGAACTTGCACTTCCAGCAATTATTACGACTGACTTACGTTTGAATGAGCCACGTTATGCTGCGCTGCCAAACATTATGAAAGCACGTAAAAAGCCGCTTGATACGAAATCTCCTGCTGATTATGGTGTTACTTCAACGTCTAAACTTAAAACAGTTAAAGTTGAACCACCTGCAGAGCGTAAAGCTGGCGTACAAGTGAAATCTGTAGATGAGCTTGTTGAAAAATTAAAAAATGAAGCGAAAGTGATCTAATACAGAAGGATAAAATCATGAGTATTTTAGTTATCGCTGAGCACGACAATAAAGCACTTAACGGTGCAACATTAAACGTTGTTGCTGCGGCTCAAAAAATCGGTGGTGATATCACTGTATTGGTTGCAGGTTCTGGTGCTCAAGCAGTTGCTGATGCTGCTGCTAAAGTTGCTGGCGTAAGCAAAGTATTACTTGCTGATGATGCTGCTTATGCAAATCAATTGGCTGAAAACGTGGCTAAACTCGTAGCTTCTATCGGTGCGGGGTATACACATATCCTAGCTGCTTCTACAACGACGGGTAAGAACATTCTTCCACGTGCTGCTGCACTATTAGATGTAAGCATGATCACTGACATCATCGCTGTTGAAGGTCCTAAAACTTTCAAACGTCCAATCTATGCTGGTAACGCGATTGCGACTGTTCAATCTGACGAATCTATCGTTGTTGCAACTGTACGTGGTACTGCTTTTGATGCTGTTGCAAGCGACGGCGGTTCAGCTGCTGTTGAAGCAATCGCTTCTACAGGTGATGCTGGTATTTCTAAGTTCATTTCTGAAGAAATCGTGAAATCTGAACGTCCAGAATTAACAGCTGCGCGTATCGTTGTTTCAGGTGGTCGTGGTGTGGGTTCTGGTGAGAACTACCACAAAGTACTTGATCCACTTGCTGATAAGCTTGGTGCTGCTCAAGGTGCTTCACGTGCTGCGGTTGATGCTGGCTTCGTTCCTAACGACATGCAAGTTGGTCAAACAGGTAAAATCGTTGCGCCTGACCTATACATCGCTGTCGGTATTTCTGGTGCGATTCAGCACTTGGCGGGTATGAAAGATTCTAAAGTGATCGTAGCGATCAACAAAGATGAAGAAGCGCCAATCAATGCTGTAGCTGACTACTGGTTAGTCGGTGATTTGAATACTGTAGTTCCAGAGTTAGTTTCTAAACTTTAATTCTGAACTTTAAGTTTCAAAAAAGACGCTCTTAAGATATTAAGGGCGTTTTTTATTTAAATTAAAAATAGATAAGTTCAATGAACATAAATTTAAAATTTACACAAGATCATATTTTTAAAAGAATCATTGTTTTTCAATCAGCATTGTTCGTGGGCATGATGATGCTCATAATGGTCTATGCTATGACAATAAACATGGCGGACGATCGCTTCGGTATGATTGTTTTTTCCATATTCGGTATAATATTGGCTTGTACGGCTTGTCTTTTACTGCGAGATGCTTTTAGAAAAGATCGATCTAAAAAATATTGTCTACATTGGAGTCCTTGGATTGTGGTGTGGATTTATTGGGATTAATTATTTTAATTCTTGTTTATGTGCTGTTTGGACTGAACGCTCTCATTGTAACTTTTGTATATCGATTGATTTTTGATGGGCAAAATATTTTAAAAAAATTGGACTTACAGTTCCTGTAGGGGGATAAAAAGAGGATAAATAGAATGAAATGTCATAAGTGCAATGCTGAAAATATCAATGAAGCAGTCCGATGTGGAATCTGTGGTGTACGCTTAAAGCATCAGCAAGCTTTTGATGATTTCACAGGGAGTCATATCCGATCTTTAAACCGAGGCAAACGACAAAAGCAGCATATTTTGAATCAAGATGCGGGTATAAAGCCATATCAACATTCAAATTCGAATCAATCGTTAAAGAACGAGCATAAAGCTAAAAATGAAATAAGAAAACTATTTGATATAACACAAGAAAAAATTTTACGGGCACAAGGTAGATTTGTGGAGCATCCATTAAAAAATAAGAAGGTATTTATTTATATTGTGTGGGCAGTGATCATTTTTGTATTGGCAATTCTTGATGGAATGAATAGTAACGCTATTCCCTAAAGTATAAATGCGTGATTGAAGCAAAATATGTTTTTTATGTTTATAGAAAAATAATGGCTTAAATCAGAACCTTTGATATTTGATGCTAAAACACAGAATATTTTTAAAGAAAAAATACTATTGCTGCTCAATGGTGGAGCATGTATTTAAGAGAATAATTCTAATAAAAATTATATGAAATGTGTTTTAAATAATGAAATATCTAAAAGTAATCAGTGATTTGTTTTAAAAAACAATTGTATTTTATAAGGCGATAAGTAATATAAACCTTGCTTCCAGAGAGGAAGAGTAATAATTCTTATAGGACATAAGATGAAACAGAATATTTTAAAAAAAATTGCTTTAATTGCTTTATTGGGAATGGGGTTGTTCGCACAAGTCTATGCTGCTAGTCCATTGGTGGGGTATTGGAAAAGCGTAGATGATCGCACAGGAGAGGCGTTGTCTATTATTGAAATCAAAAAGTTAGAAAATGGGACGTATGGCGGATTTATTGTCCATCGTTTTGCTGCTCCAGGTGGCGTGCCGTTGACACATTGTACAAAATGTCCTGAACCTTATAGAAATAAACCTTTAATCGGTATGCAGATTTTATCTGGTTTTATTGAAGATCCTAAAAAGCCAAATAACTTTATCCATGGTAAGGTTTTAGAGGCAAAGAGTGGTAAGATTTTTGAAGGAAAAGGGCAATTGGTTGCAGATGGTCGTCGCTTACGTTTAAGGGGTTTTATTGGGGTATCTATGTTAGGGCGTACCCAAGTGTGGGTTAAAGTGAATGACCCTCAAGCAGAGATTAATAAATAATAGGTTATTGATTTAACAGTGTTCAGCCTTCTAAATTGTCTGAATCAAATAATTTAGAAGGTTGATTTTTCACCGCATTTAATTTTTGGCTCAATTGCCTTATTTTAGCTCTAAGATTTAAAAATAAATTTTATTACCTGAGTCCATAGAGAATTTTTTTGACTTATAAATTTTTAAAATATGAATTTTCCAATCATTTTGTCAGACTTTTTTATGAGGCTTTTGCTGAATTAATTTTATGATTGAAATGGACGAAAGATTGTCATTTAAATGCATAAATTTAACAAGATTTAGCGCTATTTAAAGCCACAAAAAGTGAAGTTTTTATGCTATAATTTTCGGCTGAATTTTAGATTTTGACTTATATTTTTAGGTCAAATTTTTGCAAGATTGACGATATAAATCGAGTAACTTTGTTGCTTGAAATAAGGAGTATGCATGAGCGTATCGGAAACTAGACCGATTGCCATTGAGGATGAACTCAAGCACTCATATCTAGACTATGCGATGAGCGTTATTGTCTCACGTGCATTACCAGATGTTCGCGATGGTCTAAAACCTGTTCATCGTCGTGTGCTATTCGCTATGCACGAGTTAGGCAACGACTATAACAAAGCGTATAAAAAATCTGCCCGTGTTGTCGGTGATGTCATCGGTAAGTATCACCCGCATGGTGACTTTGCTGTTTATGAAACAATTGTTCGGATGGCGCAAGATTTTAGTTTGCGTTATCAATTGGTAGACGGTCAAGGTAACTTCGGTTCGGTTGATGGTGACAGTGCTGCGGCAATGCGTTATACCGAAGTACGTATGCGTAAATTGACCCATGAAATGTTGGCTGATTTAGAAAAAGATACAGTCGAATGGGAAGATAACTACGACGGTTCTGAGCGTATTCCTCAGGTGATGCCGACGCGTATTCCTAACTTGTTGATCAATGGTGTTACAGGTATTGCAGTGGGCATGGCCACCAATATGGCGCCACACAATATGACGGAAGTCATTAATGCGTGCTTGGCATATGCAGAAAATCCTCAAATTTCAATTGAAGGATTGATGCAACATATTTCTGGTCCAGATTTCCCTACAGGTGGTATTATTTATGGGAAATCAGGCATTGTAGATGCTTACCGTACAGGTAAAGGACGTTTACATATTCGTGGTAAATATCATTTTGAAGAAGACCAAAAAACGGGTCGTACCACAATCGTCTTTACTGAAATTCCGTATCAGGTCAATAAAGCAAAAACCATTGAGCGTATTGCTGAATTGGTGAAAGAGAAAAAACTTGAAGGGATTTCAGAACTTCGTGATGAATCTGACAAAGAAGGGATGCGTATTGCAATCGATTTAAAGCGTGGAGAAAACGCTGAAGTGATTGTAAACAACCTATTCTTAAATACACAGCTTGAAAATTCATTCAGTATCAACATGGTTTGTCTTGATAATGGACAACCTAAGTTAATGAATTTGAAAGATATCATTGCGGCATTTATTCGTCATCGTCAAGAAGTGGTAACACGTCGTACGATGTTTGAATTGCGTAAAGCACGTGAACGTGGTCATATCTTAGAAGGTTTGACTGTTGCTTTAGCCAATATTGATGAAATTATTGAAACCATCAAGACTTCGGCAAATCCACAAGAAGCACGTGAACGTTTGCAAGCGGGTGAATGGGCAGGGGGTAATGTACTTGCCTTGCTTGAAAAAGCGGGTGCAATTTCTGTACGCCCTGAAGAGATTGAGGGTGAAGATCCAAATCGTCCATTTGGTTTAGATGGCGCAATTTATCGTTTATCACCTGCACAAGTTGGTGCGATTTTAGAATTACGTTTGCATCGTTTAACGGGTCTTGAACAAGATAAGTTACAAGCGGAATATTCTGAGATTCTAGCGCAAATTGCTGAACTTACAGCAATTTTAAATGACTTTAATTTATTGATGGGCGTGATTAAAGAAGAACTTGCTTTGATCTTGCAACAATATGGCGATGCTCGTAAAACAGCAATCGTTGAGTCACGTATTGACTTCTCTCGTGAAGATTTAATTCCAGAAGAGCAAGTTGTATTGACTGTTTCTAAAACAGGTTATGCGAAAACTCAACCATTGTCAGACTACGCTGCACAGCGTCGTGGTGGACGTGGTAAATCAGCAACTTCGATGAAAGAAGACGATTATATTCAACATTTAATCGTGACATCGAACCATGCAACCGTGCTTTGTTTTACCAATGTCGGTAAGGTTTACCGTCTGAAAGTATTTGAAGTACCGCAAGCTTCGCGTGGTGCGAAAGGTCGTCCGATGGTGAACTTATTGCCATTGGAGGCTGAGGAAACCATTACAGCAATTCTTCCTGTGATTGATGCACCGAAGAAATTTACTGAGCGTTTAGCTGAGTTTAGAAGTTTTACGCGTGCCAATGTTGCGAAGCTTCGTGAAAATTCAGTCATTGATTCGCATTATGAAGCATTGAAAGCTGCTTTTGCTGAATTGGGTGAAAACCCTGATGATTTGTCTGATGCTTTACGTAAGCAGTTGAAAGAAATAGGTTTAGAGCTTTCAACAACAGATGTACAAGATGATTTAATTGCAGAATTTGCTGAACGTGTTGAAAGTGTTCGTAAAAACTTCTATGTGTTTATGGCAACCGCTTCAGGTACAGTAAAACGTGTTGAATTAGAACAATTTAGTAATGTTCGTTCAAATGGTTTACGTGCTATTGAGCTGAAAGACGAAGATACCTTGATTGGTGTTGCAATTACGGATGGTGAACAGCAAATTATGTTGTTCTCAAACGAAGGTAAGGCAATTCGTTTCTCTGAAACAGATGCGCGTGTGATGGGACGTACTGCGAAAGGTGTTCGTGGTATGCGTGTGACATTAGCAGCTGCACAAGCGGATGAAGACGTAGAAACAGATGTAGATTCTGAAGATGAAGATTCTTCAGATTCAAGTTTCGTGAGCCGTATTGTTTCACTCGTTGTTGTTCCTGAAACGGGTGAAGTATTATGTGCTTCTGCCAATGGTTATGGTAAACGTACTTCTGTCGATGACTTCCCAACCAAGAAACGTGGTGGGAAAGGTGTTATTGCCATTAAGACTTCTGAGCGTAATGGTGAATTGGTCGGTGCTGTAGCAATTGACGTCACCAAAGAGGTGATGTTGATTTCTGATGGTGGTACTTTAGTGCGTACTCGTGCTTCTGAAATTGCACAAACAGGTCGTAATGCACAAGGTGTTCGTCTCATCCGTTTAGGTAATGAAGAAATCTTGGTTGGCGTTGTTGCGGTTGAAGCGGTTGAAGAAGATGAAGAAATTTTAGAGTCAGTTGAAACCATTGATGGTGAAGCATTAGTGGATCAAGAAAAGCTGGTGATTGATGAAACAATCATGGAAGAAGGTGACACTGATTCTATTGATAATGACATTGATGAGTAATTTGTAGTTATTGAGAAAGGGCGCTGCGGCGCTCTTTTTTATTGCATATCACTTTAAATATTTATCATTTTAATTTATAGATGAGTTTTATTTGTAGTTATATCTGTGATAACTTGGTTGCTTAATGAAAGTTAAATGCTTTTATGAAAATAAACTGGGATTTGAATGAAGAATATTTTAATTATTTTGTGTTTAAGTTTGCCATTAATGGCGTGTGAAAAAGTTGGCAATGCGGTGCTTGAAAAGGCAATCGGTGAAATTCCAGAAAGTAGTGCAGTACAAGATGCTAAGGCGCAACAACTCTTTACGGCATTGGTTGAAAAAAATGAGATTAAGGTTTATCAGTTAGTCGAACTCGATGTTCATAAATTATTAAATAATAATCCACAAGTGCTGCCAGAAATTTTTGAAATAATGCCTGACCATGTGATTGAGCCAAAAGAGGTGGTGTATCGTGCAAAAACAGTTGATTTAAAAGTAGGTAAAATATTTTCAGTGACTTATTATTATGATTATCCTGACAAACCTATTCGTTTTACGGTGATATTTAAAGGGCATGAGGGCGGTGCAAAAGTATTAGGACTTTTTGTGACACCCGATCAAATACAACAAGTCACTGAAACAGAATAAACAAAAGAAATGACTTAGCTAAAAATATGAATAATGAACAGATAGAAAAACCAGATGTGAAAGGAGAATTAAAAGTCATTTTTGTTATTTTATGCGCGATTATTTGGTTTACTGTGATGTTTAGTGAATATCGTAAAGCATATTTAGCTGCATTAACTGAATATGAAATCAGTTATAAATTAAATTGGACATTAGAAAAAGAATTAGAAGTTGAAGATCTTATTTTTAGTTTCCACTCTAAAAAAGGTAAAACGATAAAACCTAAAGCTCCAGAACTCATTGTTAAAAATAAAAAAACTGGACAAACTCTAGTGAGTCAACAATTTAGTTTTTTTAAAATTAATCGCCCTGAACTAAAGTTAATCTCTGATGCTGAATATTCTATAAGCTATCCTGAGTTTTATTATAGCCCTGATTATAGTGTGATGTTGAAACGTAAAAACTTATATTGGATCAGCAAAGGGCTTTGTTGCACAAAGATTTGAAATGCAAAGCGCCCCTAATTGATCCAAATTTAAGGCGTAACTTGGGTAAGTGGGCGACCTAATTCCGTAAATCTGTTAAGGACTGCTACACGTGCATGGATCTCATTCACCTGACTAGGAAAGCTTCTTGCCATTAATTTATCGCCTAATAATTTGATGCAATGCATCTTGGTTTCCAC